>CANEDU010000061.1 GCA_947426355.1 uncultured Adlercreutzia sp.
CGTGGTTGGTCATGAGCGAGCCCAGCCAGTCGCTCAGTGCGGGAATGCGAGCGAGGTTGCCGGCGAAGATGAAGAAGCATACGAAGGTGAGCAGCAGCGGGTAGTCGACAGCGACGAGAGCCCGCCAGTCGGCTGCGGCCAGGACGGCGATGACGGCGAGCATCACCGCCAAAGGCGGAACGATGCCGAACACGGCGAGAATCGTGAGGAAGAAGAGACCCAGATAGGCAATGAGGCGCCGCCAGCTCAGATAGCCAAGCGATACGGCCTTCTGGGTGGCGTAGGTGGGTGCGGCGCTGTCCGCAGATTCCGGCGTTGAGTCGAGAGGCTCCGCTTCCCGTTGTGCGACGTCGCTGCCCGACGCTATACGACCGCCCCGCCTTTCTCTTTTGCCTGCGAAAAGCACCGTGCAGGCAATGACGCCCGCCGTGGAGATCGCGAAGGGGAGCGTCATGGTACCGAGAAAGTCTTCAAGATTCAAACCATAATAGGAATACAAGTACAAGTTCTGAGGGTTCCCGAAAGGCATAATCATGCCGCAGAGGTTGGCCGCCAGTCCCTGCAGCACGAAGATTAGGGGGAGAAGCCGCGCATGCCTGGCAGCCACGAGGGCCGCAGCGGAAAGCGGCAGCATCATGATGAGCGCCATGTCGTTGGTGGCCACCATGGAAAGGACGGCCGTGGTGAGCACGAGGGCCAGGGCGAGGGCGCGCGGCGTGTGGAAGCGCCCGATGATAGCGCGGGCGGCATGGTCGAAGGCTCCCATGAGGCGAAAGGCACTTGCCACGGCCAGCACGCAGAACAGGCATTCCAGCGTGCGCCAATCGAAGTAATCCAGATACGCCTCATCGGGCGTCACCGCTCCCATAGAAGCTAAGGCCGCCAGCGCGGCGACAACGAGCACGATATGCTCGCGGACAAAAAGACAGAGCCTATGCGCCATGGCTGTCAGATGCGTTTCCGGCAATCTGGGCTCGGGGTTGTGCGGGGGTTGCCGTGGTGCGGGGGACGTTCAGCGAGCTCGGCTTCCCAATCGAAGTCGGCGGGGGGCGCCAGGGGCAGATCGTCGTCGGCGCTTTCGGGCCGACCGTCCCATTGGAACTGCTCCATGAGCACGCGGCCTTCGTCGTCGAAGGCGATGCCTTCCTCGGCCAGCATCTTGCGCTGCTCATCGGGGCCTCCGAACGCGAAGCCGGTGGCCATGCGCCCGTCCTTGAACACGACGCGGTGACAGGGGATGCATCCCGGATCGGTGCCGGGCTCCGGGTTCGCATGGAGCGCGTAGCCCACATAGCGCGCGGCCCGCGGCGCGCCGATGAGCCGGCCTACCTGGCCGTAGGTGGCCACCTTGCCGCGCGGAATGCGCCGCACCACGCCAAACACTCTGTTAGCGAAATCGCCCATGACGTCCCTTCGCGCCCGTCCGTTGTTCTTAGGGGCAACCATAGCAGAAAGAGCGCGCGAGATACAACTGCATATTGGGTATTGATGAGCCGTCTACTTAGGTATTATGATAGTTCGGCTAGCTGCAAAAGCACTAACGAAACAGTAAGGAGCGGGAATGAAGAAATCGAAGATTATCGCTGCGGTGGTTTGCGCGTTTGCCTTGTGCGTTGCTCTTGTGGGCTGCGCTGGCGGCGGCACGGAGGGCGGCAACAACGACGCGAACTTCCAGGGCGACTGGATGCTTTCCGGGGGCACGAACGACGGCCAGGAGCTCGATGCCGATAGCATCAAGGCGATGGAAGACATGGGGCTTTACGTGTACGTCCAGCTGAACGAGGGCGGCAACGCCGTCATCAGCCTGTTCGGCACCAACATGGAGGGCACGTGGACGGCTAAGGACGCCTCGACGGTGACGCTCGAGTTCGAGGGCGACCAGTTCGACGCCACGCTGGAGAATGGCGAGCTGGTCATGGCGGTTGACGGCAATTCCCTCCGCTTTGCCAAGGGCACCATTCCTCCCGAGGCCACCGAGGTTCAGAGCGACGAGAACCAGCAGGCCGAGCCCGAGGCCTAAGCGCCAACATTCGGCTCGCTGCGAATTGCTTGCACGTAAGGCGCCCTTAAGGGGCGCCTTTTTTGTGCACCTTAAGGGCAGCTCTTCTAGAAAGTGAACAAGACGACCCATTGCGCCACGAACAAGAGGGCGCTGGCCCAGCGTGTTTCCCACGAGGAGCTGCTCAAAAAAGTGCTATATTGAAAAGCACGGATTTTTCGAAAGGGCGGGTGCCATGGAGGAATTACTGAAAGCATGTGCGACGCTGCTCAAAATGAGCCCCCAGCCTTTCGGAGTTGCTCACGTTACGGTCGACGATCAGGGAAAGCCCCTCGATATCGTCTACGACTACTACAACGCTTCCATGGCCGCTATGACCGGCTCGTCCCTCAGCGATTTGCTCGGCAAGGGCGTTTACGACCTTTGGGGCGGCGATACTACCTGGCTCGATTACTTTTACCAGGCCGCTCATGAAGGCCGCACCATCGAATTCGAAACCGCCAACGAGATGCTTGAGGAATTTCAGCATGTGTGCGTGTTTCCCGTTCAGAAAGGCTACTGCGCCTTCACCATCGAGGATGTCTCCGATTGGATCAGCCCTGCGCACCTTTCCATGGAGCAGGCCGACTCGGGGCTGTTTTTCTACGACATGCGCACCAAGCGCGTGTTGCTGACGCCCTCGGCCAAGGAAGTATGCGGCATTGATATCACCTACACGAGCCTCGTTGACTTCGTGGGCGAGGCCTTCGGCGACGAATGCATCGAGAAGGTGCGCGTCCAGGCCCAGGCGTTTCGCAACTTCGAGGGCGGCATCTACTTCGAAGGCCAGTTGGCCGACGGGCGCTGGCT
Source organism: uncultured Adlercreutzia sp. (assembly GCA_947426355.1). Taxonomy (GTDB): domain Bacteria; phylum Actinomycetota; class Coriobacteriia; order Coriobacteriales; family Eggerthellaceae; genus Adlercreutzia. Next base: position 2,849 of record CANEDU010000061.1, read on the forward strand.
GCGCTTCAGCTTGCATCACGCGAACGGGGGCCATCAGTTCTCCTACGGCTTTTTGGAGGACATCACCCGCACCAAGGAGGCCGAGGAGCAAAGCTCGCGCTACTTCGATATCGTCGACAGCCTCTCGCGCGAGAATTTTGCGCTGTATCTGGTTGACTTGAAGAACAATCGCGTCGAGCCCTACCGGCTGCGCGAGGGGGCGGTAGGCGGCGGCAACGCTATGCCGTCTGCGGGAATGACCTATTCCGAGGCCATCGACCGCTATATCGCGACCTATGTGGCCGAGCGGGATCGCGAGCGCATGTCCCGCGAGATGTCCCGCGATGTGCTGCTCGCCCGTTTTGCTCAGGGGGCCGAGGAGGTCGCGCTCAACTATCAGCGCAAATACGATGGCGACGAGCAGTACATAGAGGCCCGCGTCACTCGGCTTGAGGGCGATGGGGCGAAGGTGGTGCTGGCCGCCCGCAACGCCACTCAGGAGATGAACGAGCAGCTGCGCCAGCGCAGCGCCCTGCAAAGCGCGCTGGAGCTGGCCGAGCACGCCAGCAGCGCGAAATCCACCTTCCTCACGAACATGTCCCACGATTTCCGTACGCCCATGAACTCCATCTCGGGTTTCGCGAACATCGCGCTGGACCATTTGGGAGACGCCGATCGGGTGCGCGACTGCCTGCACAAGATCATCTTGTCCAGCGATCATCTGTTGAATCTCGTGAACGATATTTTGGATGTGAGCCGCATCGAGAGCGGCAAGCTGTCTTTGGCCGAGGACCCCATCAACGTGGTGGAGCTGGCCCGCGATGCCGAGAACATGTTCGCCGACAAGGCCGCTGCCCACGGCCTTGATTTCACGGTTGAGGTGGCGGTGACCCATCCTCACGTGCTGTCGGACACGCTGCGCTTGAGCCAGATTGTCGTGAACACCCTGGGCAATGCCATTAAGTTCACCCCGGCTGGCGGCATGGTGGCCATGAGCCTGCGCGAAAGCGACGAGGCGAGGCGCGGGTTCGGCTCCTATGTCATCACCGTGCGCGATACCGGTTGCGGTATGACGCCGGAATTCCTCGACAAGATTTTCGAGCCCTTCGAGCGCGACGGCCTTGGGTATGCCAACAAAACCGAGGGCACGGGACTCGGCATGACCATCACCAAGAGCCTGGTCGATCTTCTGGGTGGCACCATTGAGGTGGAAAGCGAGGTGGGTCGCGGCTCGGTTTTCACGATTGCGCTGCCGCTGCGCCTGGCCGAAGAGCCCGAGGACGACCAGTTTGAGGAAAACGCCGCCCTTGTCCAGGAGCGCGATTTCACGGGTTGTCGCGTGCTCGTGGTAGATGACGACGACCTGTCCCGCGAAATACTCGTGGAAATCCTCAAAGGCTACGGCTTTGCGTCCGACGAGGCCCGCGACGGCGATGCGGCCGTGCAGAAGATCGCGTCGGTCGCGCCGTATTACTACGATGCCGTGCTCATGGACATGCGCATGCCTCGCATGGATGGCGACGAGGCCACGCGGGCCATTCGCGCGCTGGACCGCCCCGATGCGGCGAGCCTGCCCATCATTGCCGAGACGGCCGACGCCTTCGAGGAGGGCTACCGCCGCGCCCGCGATGCCGGCATGACGGCGCTTACCACCAAGCCTTTGAATACCCGCGATCTTATCGCCCTGCTTTCCGAGCACATCCCCGAGAAATAAGATTCTTCACATGTCCGAGAGAAAACGAGCCCCGGCGATGAGGCGCCGGGGCTCGAACGGTGCGGCCCGATCGGAAGGCCGCCTCTAAGAGAGAAGAGAAGCGTGGTTGCTTAGGCGATGGGCGGGGTGCCTTCCCAGTTGCCGGCGATGGCGTCGATCATGACGCGGGCGCCGCGGGGCAGCACGCCAGTGCCCACGAGGCGGCGAGCCGGCGTTCCCTCGGGGAAGAAGCGCAGGTACGCCTCGTTCATGGCGTCAGCGTCGGCGAGGTCAGCCAGGTACACGTTCACCTTCACGATATCGGCCAGAGAGTGGTCAACCGACTCGATGATGGTCTTGATGGCAGACAGGCACTGCTCGGTCTGGCCGGCCACATCGGCGGAAGTGTCGGTGGGCAGCTGGCCGGAGATGTTGTTGTAGTGCGAGAAGGCCACGGTCTGGGTAGACAGCGGGCAGATGGGGGCCGCGTCGGTGTTGTTAGCCTCGATGATCAGGCCGTGACGGTCCTCGATGGCCTGGGGCGGGGTGCCGTCGCCATGGGAGACCACAGCCTCGATGGCCACGTCGCAGTGCAGCGGCAGGTCGGCCACGGGCACCACGGTGCGGGCGGGCAGGTAGTTCACCGCACGCGCGATGCCGGAATCGGGGAAGAAGGTCTTGTACACCTCGTTCACGGCATCCATGTCGGCCAAGTCGCGCACGAGCACGGTCACCTTCACGATGTCGTCGAGAGGCACGTCGATGCTCTCCAGGATAGCCTTCACGTTGCGCAGGCACTGGGCGGTCTGCGCAGCCACATCGCCCAGAATCGGGCGGCCGCTCTTCGGGTCCAGCGGCAGCTGCAGCGAGATGTTGTTGTAGTGCGAGAAGGCCACGGACTGGGTGGACATGATGTCGTAGGGAGCCGCGTGGGTGTTGTTGGTGAGCTTCAGCAAATCGCCGGCCTGGGGCACGGACTGGGTGCCCTCGCCGTTGTCGACGAGCGCCTCAACCATGACGAGCGCGCCCTGGGGCAGGTCGTTCACGGCCATCACCGTGCGGGCGGGCAGATAGGTGGGGAAGAAGCCCATCTGCACCTTGTCCACCGCGTTCACGTCCATGATGTCGCGCACGAAGACGGTGAGGCGGATGATGTCGTTCAGGTCGTGGTTGATAGAGGCGAGGATGGCCTCGATGTTCTTGAAGCACTGCTCAGCCTGTGCAGCCACGCCGCCCTCGACGATGGCGCCGGTGGCCGGGTCGATGGGAAGCTGGGCCGAGAGGTTGTTGTAGTGGCTGAAGGCCACGGTCTGGGAATACAGCTTGCTGACAGGCGCATTCTCGGTGTTGCGTGCCACCACTACGTTCGGATCGCTCATGGTTACCCCCTTGCAGGTAAGAATCGGATAGCGATTTGTGCAAGTGCATTAAACTTTGCGAAACGGGTGGTTGTCAAGGGAATTTTCCTACTATCCCTGTGTCAATAGGGAGCGCGCTTGAACTTGACGAACGCTAACTTTCTTGAAATCACAGGTCATCGACTCAAAATTATGCATACGAACAAAAAGTATCGGCATGAAAAATTTTTGCGGCAGCAACGGCGCGCGGCTTTGCCTGTGTGTCCTGCGGTAGGATGGCGAAACGATTTTTGCAAGGAGCATCCATGATTCGACTGCACATACTGGCCAGCGGAAGCGGCGGCAACGCTGCTATTGCGGAAAACGGGACGACCGGCGAGGGCGTCCTTATCGATTGCGGTATCTGCAAGCGCGACTTCTTCGCCCGCGCCGAGGAGGCTGGATTCGATGTGGCCGGCCTGCGCGCCGTGGTGGTGACCCACGACCACGGCGACCACACCAAGGGCGTGGGGGTGGTGCTGCGCGGTCTGGCGAAGGCGGGCGTGGTGCCGACGGTGCACGCGAGTGCGGCCATCTTCGCCGCCTCGGCCCCGCTTCGCGATGCCGTGACCAGCGTAGATGCGCCGTTTGCGCCTTTTACGGCGGGCGACGTGCTGGAGCTGGCCGGGCTGGTAGTGCGTCCCTTTCGCACCTCCCACGATGCGGCCGAGTCCTACGGCTTCCGCTTCGATGAGCTTGCGGGCAGCAAGGGGAAGGGGAGCGGCAAGGGAAAGGGGAACGCCAAGGGCTTCGGAGCCAATCGGGCCGATGCGTCAGCTGCGATTTCGGACACCCCCGACTCCCTCGGCTATGTGACCGACACCGGCATCATGACGGAGGAGGCGTGGGATGCGCTGGCGGGCGTGCGCCTGCTGGCGCTGGAGAGCAACCACGACGTCCGCATGCTGGAGACGGGTCCGTACCCCTACGTCATCAAGCAGCGCATCGCCTCTGAGCGCGGGCATCTTTCCAATGCTCAGGCGGCAGAGGCCCTCGGCCGTCTTGCTCACAACGACCTGCGCCATGTGGCGGCCATGCACGTCTCCCAGGAGAACAACACCTACCGCCTGCCTCGCGAAACCTTCGAAGCCGTTATCGCCGAGCGGGGCCTTGCGACCACCGTCTCCGTCGCTTTCCAAAACCGCCTTGTCACGATTGGCTAGAAGCTACAGCTCCAGCGCGTAGACGCGGCCAGCACCGCAGAGCTTGCCGAAGATATACTTGTTGGAGGCCGACTCGTCGCTCGTGTAGACGCGCCCGTCGTGGGACTCGATGCCCTCCTGCATGGGCGGGCCGACCACATCTTCGGCGAGATTGCGGGAATCGAGGCAGTACAGCGGCACGTCGTCGCCGGCATTGGTGGTGAAGGTGCCGTCGGGGGCGGCAAGGTCGACGTCGTAGACGAGCAGGTGCGACGGCGCGAGGCCGAACGAGGTGGAGAGCACCACCTTCCCCTCGGGCGCAAGACAGGTGCCCTGCACCATCCCGGGGATGGAAAACGCGTTGTCGGGGACGGTGGCGAAGCGTCCGGGGTTGGCGGGATCGGCCGCGAAGGCGTACATGATAGCGGGGTTCTCGGTGCCATCGGGTGTTGTGATGTGGTGGTTGTCCGGCGTCTCGTAATCGCCCGGGTAATAGAAGTTGCCCAAAAGCAGCTGCCCCTCTTCGATGTTCATGAAGGCGGGGGAGAAGTCGACGTCAACTTTCTCGGTGGCCTGGACGGTTGCGCCGTCCTCGGCAAACAGCAGGTCGTCCATGGGGATGACGAGGTAGCCCTCTTCGCAGGCGAGGTAGGCGTACTGCTCGTTGGTGGTGATGGCCGATCCGTGGCCGTCATAGGGGCTGCCGTCGGGCAAGGTCACGTAGAGGGTCTGCACCGTGCCGTCCGCGGTGCGGCGGTACAGCGGAGAGGGAGAGTGGTCGGCCATGTATCCGCTGAACAGCCACGAGTCGTCGGCCTCCACATGGTCGAGATCTTGGGGAACGAAGCCGGTGTTGATGCCGGGAATGTCGAAGGGCGATTCCGCGCGCTCGAAGAACGGCGCGAAAGCGGTGCGGATGTAGATGTTCAGGCCCAATACGGCCACAAGCGCAAGGCCCACGATAACGCCCACGACGATGCCGACTGTTTTCAGCGCCCGATGACTTCCTGCTGCCATGGCGACCTCCTTGCATTTCAGTGATTGTGCCAGCATAGTCCAACTCTTCGCATGGCGGCAGCCTGTCCGCGCGGATGTCATCGCATTGTTTGGCCGGAAACGCGCCCGTTCCCGCATCCGCGGGGGGGGGCGACGCGGGGGAATGCGGGCGGAAGCGCGCCCGTTTCCGTATCCGCGGGGGCGAAGTAGGGGAGCGTGGCCGGAAGCGCGGGCGTTCCCGCCCGGACGAGGGCGATGAGGGGCCCCGATGGCGGAAACGGCCCCGTTCCCGCCCAGACGAGGGCGAAGCGGAGGGATGTGGCCGGAAGCGCGGGCGTTCCCGCCCGGACGAGGGCGGTGAGGGGCCCCGATGCCGGGAACGGCTCCGTTTCCGGCAATGCTGACGAAAGATGGCGGCTTCTGTGCGGGAGCAGGCTCGTGCCCCTTCCGCAATTTCATTATACCGTGCGCGACGGCCTATGCGGGCCCCGCTTGCGCGATGGCAGAAAACTGACGCGTGGATATCGCGGAAACCCCACGGGTGTGCGGCATGCGGCAGGCGTTGGCAGTGCTATACTCTTTAGTCGCATTTTTCCGTGAGCGCGGCGGCGCGGGTCGTCGCGGAATCTTGAAGGAGCCCCTGTGATCAAGGAGATTATCACCGACGAGGAAATCCTGTCGACGCCTTGCGAGCCGGCGACAGCCGAGGATGCGGCCATTGCCGACGATTTGGTGGAGACGCTGCTTGCCAGCGACGAGGCAGTGTGCCTGGCCGCCAACCAGATCGGCGAGACGAAGTGCATCGTCGCTTACCTGAACGAGGCGGGCAAGCCGGTGGTCATGTACAACCCGAAGATTGCCCAGAAGCTGAAGCCCTACACGGCGGTGGAAGCGTGCCTCTCGCGCGAGGAGCCCACGGGCGTTATGCGCTACGACTGGATTCGCGTGGCCTACGATTGTCTGCAGGACGGCAAGCTCGTGCCGGCCAAGAAGAAGCTCGAGGGCAACTCCGCCCAGGCTGTGCAGCACATGATCGATCACTGCGAGGGCATTCTCGTATAACTGGGGCGTGCATGTTCGACGGGCGCCCCAGGTTTGGGGCGCCCGTCGGTGTGTTGTTGGCAGGAAACGACGGAAGGACAGCGTATTGGAAACGACCGCGACCAGCTGCGAGAACCTTGACGACTCCATTTTTGCCGCTGAGCAGGCACACCTGACTGAGACCTACGGCAAGCTGGAGAAGATCGGGCGCGATGCGCTGGCTACCATGGAGGCTGTGGCGGCGCAGGCTGCCGAAGACAAGAAGAACATGGCCGACGAGCTTGCCGTGAACTTTGCCACCTGGGACGACATTCTGGAGACCCACGCCGACATCGTGGCCATGAACAACATCATCGAGGCCCACGACATGGCCAACTCCGTGCAGGCCGA
>CANEDU010000062.1 GCA_947426355.1 uncultured Adlercreutzia sp.
CCTTGCCGTGCAGAGGCCGGGCCGTGGTGAGCAGTTCGAAGCGCTCCTCCCCCACCCGCTCGCGCAGAAGCCGCGCCGCCTCAGAGGCCGCCACCGCCCCGCGCCCGCTCTTCGACACGGGATTCGCAATGAGGACGATTCTACCTTCTTCGATTGACGGGACCACGATTGCCTCCTAATCAGGGCGTCTGTTTGCCGCCATTGTAGCAAAGCGGCCCGATGCGCCCCGCGCCTCTTCTGTGCCGTTCGCAACTCGTTTTCGAAAAACAGCGACGAAATGCCACTTCGTGCCCAGAATGGCATGCTTCCAAAGAAAAACTCCCTCTATTCGTGCCATTTCAACCCTAAAGTGGCATTTTCGGGCGTTGTGCCTGCCATTTCGGGCACGAAGTGGCATTTACGAGTAGGAATCAGGCGTCGAACATTCCGACACCATCATTACGCCTCGTGACACCATTTTTCGCCAATTCGGTTAAGTTTTGCCGCAGCGCTTTCACTTGGAAGCACTGTTCGGTTACGATGACGATTCGAGTAAGAATTGAACAGGAGGCCTCTCCCGTGACCGATATTGCAACTATTTCGAATACCGAGGCCACCCGCGCCGCCGTCGATGCTGCCTGCCGCGGGGAGGGCGTGGCCGTGCTCGTGCCCTGCTACAACGAGGCGGTCACCATCGCCAAGGTGGTGGACGACTTCCGCGTCGCGCTGCCCGAGGCGACCGTCTACGTCTACGACAACAACTCCACCGACGACACGGCGTCCATCGCCGCGGCCCACGGCGCGGTGGTGCGCCGGGAGGCCCGCCAGGGCAAGGGTAACGTGGTGCGCTCGATGTTCCGCGACATCGACGCCGAGTACTACCTCATGGTGGACGGCGACGACACCTACCCGGCCGAGGCGGCGGCATTGCTTCTGGCGCCGCTGGCGGCCGACGAGGCGGACATGACCGTGGGCGACCGCATCTCCAACGGCGCCTACGGCAAGGAGAACGAGCGGCCCTTCCATAACTTCGGCAACAACCTCGTGCGCCGGCTCATCCGGCTCATCTACGGCTACGCCTTCGAGGACGTCATGACCGGCTACCGCGCCTTCTCGCGGGCCTTCGTGAAGACCATGCCCGTCATGAGCGGCGGTTTCCAGATCGAGACCGAGATCTCCATCTGGGCGGTGGACCGCCGCTGGCGGGTGGCCGACGTGCCCATCGACTACCGCGACCGGCCCGCCGGCTCCGAGAGCAAGCTGTCCACCTTCACCGACGGGGCGCTCGTGCTCGCGGCCATCGCGAGCCTGTTCCGCGACTACAAGCCCATGGCCTTCTTCGGCTGGATGGGCGTGCTCTTCGCCCTGGTCGGCCTCATCTTCGGCGTGCCGGTCATCGGCGAGTACTTCGACACCGGCTACGTCTCGAAGCTGCCGAGCGCGGTGCTGGCCGTGGCCCTCATGCTCGTCGCTGCGCTGTCGTGGACGGCGGGGCTGATCTTGGACACGGTGGCCAAGTCCCACCGCCGCCAGTGGGAGATGAGCGTGTACCGGGTTATGGAGGCCGACGCGGAGCGCTAGACCCGTCGCCGAGAAAATGCGCACGACATCCTTGCAAAGCGCGGTACACTCTGCCATACTATGCAAGCTGTTTTAAGCGGTCCCCATAGTCTAACGGTTAGGACGCGGCCCTTTCAAGGCTGAAATACGGGTTCGATTCCCGTTGGGGGCACCACTTTGGAATCGCTGAACCCCGCTTGCGAGCGGGGTTTCTTTATGGAAGGCCACAGGGTGCAGACGATGAAGAAGCTCGTCCAGCAGTTCATGAAGTTTGGCGTGGTGGGCGTCATCGCCTTCATCATCGACTACGGCCTCATGGTGGCCCTCACCGAGTTGGCCGGCATCAACTACCTCGTGAGCGCCACCATCTCGTTCACGGTGTCGGTCATCTTCAACTACCTGGCCTCGATGCGCTACGTGTTCACGCACAAAGAGGGGCTCTCCCGCCGTCGCGAGTTCGTCATCTTCGTGGTGCTCTCGGTCATCGGCCTGGGCGTCAACGACCTGCTTATGTGGCTCGGCACCTCGCTGCTCGGCGTGAGCTACCTCATCGTGAAGATCATCGCCACGGCCATCGTCATGGTGTACAACTTCGTGACCCGCAAGATATTCCTGGACGGCGACACCGGCGCTGTACTTGAGTAGAGCATTCCCCGATTTCGCCCCGCAAATGCCACTTCGTGCTCGAAATGGCAGGCACGACGCCCGAAAATGCCACTTTAGGGTCGAAATGGCACGAATAGCGGGAGTTTTTCTTTGGAAGCATGCCATTTCGAGGTTAAAGTGGCATTTTGCTGCCGTTTTCTGGCGTATTAGCGCGGAAGCCTGTGGCGCATCGGGAGCTGGAGCAAAATAAGCTATGATGAACCCTATGGAAGCACAACACACAGAACCTGCGGCTCTGCAGCAAGGCGCCGAAAATCCCGCGCCCGCTGCGGTTGCGCCCACCCCCGTCAACAACGATACCGCCCTTGGCCTGGCAAATGCCAAGGCCCTCTCCCCTGCTCAGCAGGCCATCGATGAGGCCCTGGCCGCGCCGGAGCGCACAGCCGAAGAGGCCCGCGAGCACCCGCTTCTTCTGGTGGTGCACGCTTCAGTGGGCTCAGGCCATCGCTCGGCCGCCAACGCCATCGCCGAGGCTTTGGAAGAGGCCGGGGAGAAAGCGCGCGCTGCCGGCGAGACCGACTCCCTCGAGGCGCGCTCCACCACGCGCGTGCTCGACATCCTCGATTTCGGCCGCATCGTCTTCGACGGCGACAAGACCGCCTCCATGTTCACAGGCTGGACGCGCCCTTTCTACGACCTCACCTGGCGCTACACTCTCACGGGGCGGCTCTTGTGGGGCGGTGGCACCATTTGGGCGCGCCTCATGTACCCGAAGTTCACCGAGTACGTGCGCCGACTGCGTCCGGCGGCCATCGTGTGCACCCACATCACCGCCGCCAACGTGGCCGTCTCGGCGCGCATGATCACAGGCCTGGGCTTCCCCATCCTGTGCGTCCCCACCGACTACGAGGCCGAGGGGCTGTGGCCGCATTTGCACACTGACTTGTTCTGCGTGGCCAACGAGTCCATGGCCGAGACGCTGCGCCCGCGCCGCGTGCCCGAGGACCGCATCTGCATCACCGGCATCCCGGCAAGCCCCGCCTTCTCGAAGACCTACGATCGCGACAAGGCGCGCCGCAGTTTCGGCCTGCCCGAGGACAAACAAGTGCTGCTAGCCCTGGCCGGCGCGAAACTGCCCCAGCCCTACGTGCACTTCCGCTCGGCTATCAGCGAGATTTTGCCGTTCATGCACTCCCTGCCGTCGGTACAGCTCGTGATTGTGGCCGGCGCCGATGAGAAGTACGAGCGAGAGCTGCGCCGCCAGGTGGCCGAATACGGGCTTCCCAACGTTACGGTCCTCGGATACGTCAACGCCATGGCCGAGCTGATGGAAGCGGCCGACGTGGTCATTTGCAAGCCCGGCGGCCTTACCGTGACCGAGTGCTTGTGCGCCCATGCGCCCATGATCCTGCTCGGACGAGCCTATGGCCAGGAGAAGGCCAACGTGCGCATGCTCACCGCTGCCGGCGCCGCTATGGCCGCCACCACTCCCCGCGAGCTGCTCGACACGCTGCGCCACATCAGCGACCACAGCGCAAGCGCGAACGCCATGCTCATGAACGCGTCGCTTTTGCGGCGCCCCCATGCCGCCGAGGCCATCGCCCGGGCCACCTTCGCCCTCATTCGCCGCGAGCCTCCGCGCGACCCGAAGCTTCGGGCCAAGCACTTCCTCCACTTCTACTGGGGCAACAAGCCCGCCCATGTCCGTTAACCTATCGCGGCGCGCCTCCGCTCGCGCCGCGCACGATTCCACGAAAGAGAGTTTCATGACCACTTTTGCCGAACTCGGCCTTTCCGACGCCGCCCTTGCCGCTGTGGACAACCTCGGCTATACCGAGCCCACGCCCGTGCAGGCTCAAGCCATCCCACTCGTGCTCGAGGGCCGCGACATCATCGCCGCCGCCAAGACCGGCACGGGCAAGACGGCCGCCTTCTCGCTGCCCAGCCTCGACAGGCTCGCGCGAGCCGATCGCAAGAAGGCGCCGGCCATGCTCGTCATCACTCCGACACGCGAGCTTGCCATGCAGATTCAGGAGGTCTGCCAGGTAATCGCGAAAGCCCGCGGCTTGCGCGTCGCCAACGTCGTGGGCGGCGTGAAGATCGACCCGCAGATCGACCGTCTCGCCCGAGGCGTGGATGTGCTCATCGCCACACCGGGACGCCTCATCGACCTCATGAACCAGAAGGCCGTGGACCTCTCCCAGGTGCAGGTGCTCGTGCTAGACGAGGCCGATCGCATGCTGGACATGGGATTTCTTCCCTCGGTGCGCCGCATCGTGGAGGCAACGCCGGCCACGCGCCAGACGCTTTTGTTCTCGGCCACCATCGACAAGGGCGTGCTCGACCAGGTGGACGCTATGCTGAACGACCCGGCCATCGTGCAGATTGCCGCCAAGGGCGAAACCGCCGATACCGTGGATCAGTACATCGCCCGCGTGCCCCACGCCCTCAAGCCCGACCTTTTGGCCGCGCTGCTGAAAGAGCGCGGAAGCCGCCGCGTCATCGTTTTCGCCCGCACGCGGCACCGCGCCGATGCCGCGTGCCGCAAACTGAAGCGCGCGGGCTACCACGCCGAGGCCATCCACTCCGACCGCTCCCAGAACCAGCGCAAGCGCGCCCTGGACAATTTCGCCTCGGGCACCACGGATATCCTCGTGGCTACCGACGTGCTCGCCCGCGGCATCGATGTGGACGAGGTCTCCTACGTGGTGAACTACGACGTGCCTACCCAGGCCGAGGACTACGTGCACCGCATCGGCCGAACGGGCCGCGCCGGAGCCGAGGGCTTCGCCGTCACCTTCGTGTGTCCGGAGAACAAAGACGAGATCGCGGCCATTCAAAAGCTCATCAAGCGCGACATCCCCGAGATAGAGGTGGCGGGATTCAATCTGGAGGAGGCCGCCGAGGCCGCCGCCGAGCGGGCCACCCGGGCCAACGCCCGCCGCGACCCGGAGCTGGCCGAGGCCGCCCGCGAGCACGCCAAAAAGGAGAAGCGCAAGGCGAAGGCCAAGGAACGCGCCGAAGCCGAGGCCGCCGAGGCCCGTCAGCGCAACACGCGCAAGAAGCAGAGTAGCAAGAGCGCCGGCGCCGGCCAGAGCGCCCGCAAGGGAGCTTCCCGCCCCAAGAGCGCCCCTTCGAAGGCGGCCGCCTCCAAGGGCGGCGCAGCCCGTCCGGGCAAGAGCGGCGCCGCGTCGCGTCCCTCGGGAGACTTCCGTCCGGGCCGCGCCCATCGCGCCGCCGTGGCGGCCAAGCGCGGCGGCAAGCGTCGCGGCTAGCCGCCCGTAGCCCTCCACTTGCCGTACTCCACAATTGACGAGGCATAATTCAGGTATCGTATCGTCAGTATTTCTGGGGAAGGGAATATTGCATGAAGATAGCTGTCGCTTGCGACGGACTCGTCATCGCCTCTCAGGCCGCCACGTGCTCGAGCTTCACCTGCTACGGTGTCGAGAATGGCGTTATCATCAGCTGTAGTAACGTGCCCAACATGGGCCTTACGCCGCACGAGCGCGCGTCCATCCTGAAGCAGATGGGGGTGGACGCGCTCATCGCCCGGCAGTTCACACCCGAAGGGCTGGCTGCCTTGGGCGAAGTCGGCATCGATCCGGTTCGCTCCGATGCCTCCGCCCCGCGCGAGGCTGCCGACGCCTATCTGAACCGCACCCTTATGGGCGACGAGGGACTGTCCGAGGAGAGCATCAAGGAAGAGCCCCTCGGCGAAATCGACGACGCCTTTGCCCGCATCGAGCTCAAGCTCGTTGCCCAAGCCGTCTAGCAAGCGCGCCAACAAACTCCGTCTATTAAAAAAGACCCTGCGAGAGGGTCTTTTTTTCTATCATTATTGGCAAAGTCGGCAAGGTTCCGGCAGGTGCCTGCCGGAACCGCAGCGCGACTCATCCGTCCCGCCAGGGGCGAGCGAACCTACTTAGGCGACGGCCTTCTTGGCGACCTCCACCAGAGCGGTGAACGCAGCGGGGTCGTTAACGGCCATGTCGGCGAGCACCTTGCGGTCGAGCACGACGCCGGCCTTCTTCAGGCCGTTCATGAACACCGAGTAGCTCATGCCGTTGATGCGGGCCGCGGCGTTGATGCGGGTGATCCACAGGCGACGGATCTCGCGCTTCTTGTTGCGGCGATCGCGGTACATGTACTGAAGCGAATGCTGCACCTGCTCCTTCGCGGCACGATAGGAACGGGATTTCGCGCCATAGTAGCCCTTCGCACGATTAAGGACGGTACGACGCTTCTTGCGGGCATGAACGGAACGCTTTACACGAGGCATATCTTAATCACTCCTTGGAAACGATAACTAGCGAAGGCCGAGCTGACGCTTGACGACCTTGGTATCGGCCTCAGCGATCTCAGTCTCGTGACGGAAGTTGCGCTTGCGCTTCTGCGTCTTCTTGGTAAGAATGTGGCTCTTGAAGGCCTTGGCACGCATGAGCTTGCCAGTGCCGGTCTTGCGGACGCGCTTGGCCATACCGCGATGGGTCTTCATCTTGGGCATTAGTTGTCCTTTCCTTCTTCGTTCTTGGAGTCCTTCTTCTTTTTCGCCTGAGCGGGCAGAGGGGCAATGAGCATATGCATGTTGCGCCCTTCCATCTTCGGCTGGTTCTCGATAACGGCGATGTCCTTCAAATCGTCGGCCAGTCGCTCGAGAATGGAGAGGCCCTGCTCAGGGTGGGCCATCTCGCGGCCGCGGAACATGATGGTGATCTTCACCTTGTTGCCGGCCTCAAGGAAGCGAAGCACGTGCTTCTTCTTGGTGGTGTAGTCCCCCACGTCGATCTTCGGGCGGAACTTCATCTCCTTGACTTCGATCTTGTTCTGGTTCTTACGAGCCTGCTTGGCCTTGATGGCCTGGTCGTATTTGAACTTCCCATAGTCCATGATGCGGCATACGGGCGGATCGGCGTTCGGAGCGATCTCCACCAAGTCGAGATTCATGTCGTCGGCGATCTGCTGGGCCTGGTGCGTGGGGTACACGCCCATTTGGTTCCCGTCGAAATCGATGAGACGGCACTCGCGCGTGGTGATCTCGTCGTTGAGCCGGGGCTCTTGAGCAGCTATCGCGCTCACCTCCCTTTCGTGTTCTCACACATAAAAACCCGCCGGGCCTTGAAGGCGCACGGCGGGTTTACACGCAAAGGTTGTATCTGCGGGTACCCATCAGCTACCTTGGAAGGCGCCGAACCAGGTGGAGAGCTTTCACCCTCGCTTGATTGACAGCTTGCCCAGTATAGCGTCAGGCCGTCTCCCGCGCAAGGAACTTTTTTACGAATTCACGTAAACGTAGATAGTACGAACGGTGTCGGCAAGATTATCCGAAGCGTTGGCCATCGAGTAGTCATAGGACAGCACCGCCGACCAAGCGTGAGGCGCACCATTGATCTCGACTTCTCCGTTGAAAGAGCAGTACTCCTTGGTGCGCGTCTTTCCGTCACTATCGAACGAGGTATAGGTCTCAGCATCTTCCGGCAGCACCACGGCACCCTCGGGTACCGACACGCCAGCCTCGGCAAGCGTCTTTTCGATAATATGCTCAGTGCGCACCGCGTCGGCAAAGCTCAGCGATCCGTAGCCCAATGAGCTGGTAGACGTAGAGTAGCCCGCCTGAATAATCTTGCCGTCGGCATCGAGACCCAGATACACCGTAGGCGTGCCAGTACGACTGTCGGCAGGTTCGGCCGTGAGCGCGACACGCACCTCGCTCTTGATAGGATTCCCCTCCTCGTTCACCGCGCGCGGCTCGGCAGGCGTTGCGCCATGCTGCAGCTTCTCTACCGCCTCAGCCTGGGTAAGACCGAGCAAGCTCACAAGATCGGGCACCGTAGTGACCTTAGCGGTGCCGGTGGAGTCGGTCGCCTCTTCGGCCGAGATGGCATTTGTCTCCTGCTCAGTAGCAAGCACCTGCTGCACAGCGCTGGACGAGGCCTCTTTGTACAACTGCACCCCGAAATAAGCCATAGCGGCGAGGATAAGAACCAGCAAGACAATAATGAGAACCAGGATGCGCCTCATGCGGCGGGACTTGCGCATGTACTCCGGCACATCGGCCTTCTTCTTGCCGCCTTCGTTCATGGTGCTCGCGTGCTTGGCGTGACGGCCGCGTGGCACGTCGCCCTTTTTGGGCGCAGGAGTACTCTTCGTTGCCGGCTTGGTGGCAGCAGCATCGGCCGTCACCACCCCAAGGGGCACCGCCTCCGGCAAATCATCCTCATCGAAATCCCCATCATGGTACTCGTCGTCATCGAAAGCGGCATCGCCCCCCAAAGAACGTCCCGCATAAAAATTCTCGTAAGCTTCCTCATCCGGAAACGACTCACCCTCGGGTAGACCCTCTTCGTCAAGCGTCTCCCCATCGTTCAGGTCTGCCTCTTCGAAAATGCCCTCAGGACCGATGACGATTTCCTCGGCAACGACCGACTCGCCGCCCTCGTTCAAAGGCGCCATAGCGGTTGTAAACCCATCCTCAGAGACGGGATGAAACGCCTCGGTGAGGCCCATGGCGTTGCCGTCAATGTTTTCAGAAGCGCGACCGTGCTTGCTCTTTTTCACCATATGCTCGTCAATCCTCTCGTATCTCGGGAAGGCGGACGCTTAGTGCGCCAGCACGTACCAGGCCACAAAGGCAATGATACCCAGCACAGCCACGATGATGACGGCCTTTTGCGTGGTGGACATCTTACCGGTTTCCAAATCTTCGAGCGTCGTCTCGTGATAGCCATCGGTCTTGGCCGGCGCAGCAGAAGATGCGGCGGAAGGCGCGGGTACCTCGGCAAGCTCGTCGGCCGCGTCAATAGGCTCGGCAACCTCCTCTTCGACGACCTCTTCGACATCCTCGAAGGCTTCTGGCTCTTCAGTCGGCTCAGCCTCTTCTACGACGCCGGCCTGGATGACCACATCGTCGTCAGCGCCGGGCGTGACCGTGATGTGGGAGAACTCCTTGGAATTCGCCATGGGGCAATGGGTCCTTTCTGTTCGAGGAACATCTTATTATAGCCGATGAGGCCAAGCCGCCCGAAGGCCTGCACCAGTTCTGCACGGCCGCGTGCTTCAAGACGCGTCGCGCTGCGGGAATGCCCGTTCGGCTCGACAGTGCACGAGCCGTTAGGCCAGAAGGTCGATGACCGTGAAG
>CANEDU010000063.1 GCA_947426355.1 uncultured Adlercreutzia sp.
CGCCTCGGCGCAGCTGGCGCCGCCGGCGAGCGCCTCGCGGGCCGACTCCACCCGCAGCGAGGCCAGATAGCGCATGGGGGTCAGTCCGAAGGAGGCGGTAAACGAGCGCAGCGCGCGGTACTTGTCCAGGCCGGCCGCGGCGGCCACCTCTTCTAGACGCACCGTCTCGGATGCGTGGCGGCGCAGGTAAGCGGCCATGGCGTGAGCGGCGGCGGTGCGGGGTTCGGCGCGGTCGGCGGCCGTCAGCGATCCGATGAGCAGATAGATTGCCTCTTCTAGGCGCCCCTCGTCGACGATGGGCGCCTGTATGAGCTCGACGGCATCTTCCATAAGGGCGATGGCCTCGGTGTCCTCCACCAGGGGTCCGGCAAGAGGCGGGCAGTCGGGAAGGCCGAGCAGGGCAAGGCTGTCGTAGACGAGCGGCACCGCCCCTTCCTGGACGCAGCCGTGGGCGTCGCCTGGGTTGAGGACGAGCAGTTGTCCGGGGCCCAGGAGGTAGCGCCGCCGGTTGCATTCCATAACGCGGTGCCCCTCGCGCGCCAGGCCGATGACCGGGTAGTCGTGGGCGTGGGGCGCGAACAGCTGGTCGAAGCCGGCGAAATGCCGGAACTCCACCGCACCGTCCAGGGCGCGGCGCACGGTCTCGCTCTGACAGGGGCGCTGGGGCTGTTCGGTATGTCCGGGGTGCGTCGTTTCCATAACTGGGTACGATGATAGCTATTCCGCCTGAGATTTCTTGCACGAAATTGCACGGTGCCGGGCGGTGGGGGGTGCCCGGCGCGCGCCCGGTCGCCAGGCGCGATGGACGAGGCGGAAAGGTGGTCGGGCCGAGGGCCGCAGGGGCCGAGGTGACGGCTTGCCGCTAGCGCCACCAGGCGATGGCAATTTGCGTACGGTTGCGCAGGCCGCATTTCTGCAGGATGGCCGAGATATGGTTGCGCACGGTTCCCTCGGACAGGTACAGCGCGGCAGCCATCTCGCGGTTGTCCAATCCCTCGGCGATGAGCTCGGCCACCTCGCGCTCGCGCTCGGTTAGGCTGCCGGCAAGGGCGCTGCCGCCTTCCAGGCTGCGGCCCGCGAGTGCCCCTACGCGCCCGCTCACCTCGGCGCCCATGACGATCTGCCCGTCCATCACGGCGCGCAGGGCGCCTTCCAGGGTGGCCACATCCTGCTTGATCAGGTAGCCCCGTGCGCCCAGGGCCAGGGCGCGCACGATGTAGTCGTCGTCGGCGAAGGTGGTGAGGAACACGACGCGGGCATTGGGGTCGCCGCCCAGGATGCGCTCGGCTGCGGCCAGGCCCGACGTGTGCGGCATGCGGATGTCCAGCAGCGCGATGTCGGGACGGCTTGCGGCGTACAGATCGGCCGCCGCGCTGCCCTCGGTGCTCGTGCCCACTACCTGCACGGTGCCGCGGGCCTCCAGGATGGTGCGCAGCGACTGCACGATGGGCGGGTCGTCGTCGACGATGATTACGGTGATGGCGTGGGCGTTGCCGGTGCGGTTGGCGTTGGCGCTCATGCGTCCTCCTGGGGCTTGGGGAAGGTGGCGAACACGCGGCTGCCCGCGCGCGGGGCGGCAAGCGGCGTGAAGGAGAAGGTGCCTCCGAGGGCGCGCGCCCGCTCGGCCATGGAAGTGAGTCCGAGGCCCGCAGCCGCCGCGCTCGCATCGGTCGAGGCCGCATTGCCCGCGCTCGCACTGCCCGCGCGGCCGTCGTCTTCCACGACAAGCTGGTAGAAGCGGGGAAATTCCGTGATGCGCACCGTGGCATGGTGCGCCTGTCCGTGGCTTGCGGCGTTGGAGAGCGCCTCGCGGACGATGGCGAGCACGGCAAGGCCTATGGGCCGTGGCAGGGCGTCGGCCTGAAACGAGAGGGTGCCGGCGACACCCGGGAATTCCGCGACCAGCGCCTCCAGGGCCGTGCGCGTATCGAGGGCCGCGTCGTGCAGGTCGTGCACCGAGGCGCGCACCGTGTCCAGGGCCTCGTGCAGGGTTGCCGCCACGGCATCCAAATCGCGGGCCACGGGTGCGGCGGCACTGTGGGCCACGCCGGCGGCCTGCACCTGCAGTACCGAGCGGGTGAGCAGATGTCCCACGTTGTCGTGAATCTCGCGCGCGATGCGCGCCCGCTCGTCGAGCACCGCGCAGTTAACTTCCAAGTCCTGTCGTTCAGCTAGGTCGCGAGCCCGCTCGGCAAGGACGAGCCGCTCTTCCTCCACGGCATCGCGCAGCGAGCGCAAACGTTCCCGTTCCTCGGCGTTTCGCCGGGCGCGCCATCCCATAAGGCAGGCGAGCAGTCCTAGGGCCAGCGCGGCTGCGGCCAGGGTGAAATGTCCCGCCGCCGCAGTGCAGGCGAGCGGAAGCGGCCACGCCCAGCGCAGACCGTGCAGGCGAAAGGCCCAGGCAGCGTAGGCTGCGATCGCTGCGAAAGCGCCCAGCGGAAGCACGACGATTGCCCCCGCAAGCAGGGCGACGGCCACGGCGATGCGCGCCGGCGCGCGCCCGACAAGCTCCAGGACGCAGGCCGCGCATACGGCCGAAAGCAGCGCGGCCACGCTTGCGGGTCCGACCGGTGCCAGGAGCATGACGGGAATGCCCAGGGCCAGAAGAACGATGTTGTCGATGGCGCGATCCATGGGGCCATTATAAGGGCGCGCCGCCGAGCCGGGCGAAAACCGTGACATTTGGCACTTCTGCCGCAGCCGGTCCCTTGGAATAATGCAACCAGTGAACCTGACGAGGAAGGAGGCCCCGTGGACGAACGCACGGCATCTGGCGACGCGCGAGCCGCAGGCGATATCGTGGTGGTGGAGAACCTGGTGAAACGCTACGGCGACGTGGTGGCCTTGGACCACTTCAACCTGGCAATCGCCCCGGGCGAGATATTCGGACTGCTCGGGCCCAACGGCTCGGGCAAGACCACGGCCATCAACTGCATTCTGCAGCTGCTCACCTACGACAAGGGCTCCATCTCGCTGTTCGGGCAGCCCATGGGCCCCACCCGCTACGACCTGAAGCGCATGATCGGCGTGGTGCCCCAGAACGTGGCGCTGTTCGAGGAGCTTACCGTGCGCGAGAACATAGACTTCTTCTGCGCGCTGTACGTGGGCGACCGCCGCGAGCGGGCGCGCCTGGTAGACGAGGCCATCGCGTTCGTGGGACTTGAGGACTACGCGTCGTTCCGCCCGCGGAAGCTGTCGGGCGGCCTGCTGCGGCGCCTGAACATCGCCTGCGGCATCGCGCACAAGCCCCGCCTCGCGTTCTTCGACGAGCCCACGGTGGCCGTGGACCCGCAGAGCCGCAACGCCATCCTGGAGGGTATCCGCGCCATGAACGAGGCGGGCTGCACCGTGGTGTACACGAGCCACTATATGGAAGAGGTGGAGGAGATCTGCTCGCGCATCATGATCATGGACCGGGGCCGCTCGGTGGCCGTGGGCACGAATGCCGAGCTGAAGGCCATGGTCGGCGCCGGCGAGCGCATTCTCGTGGAGGTGGCGGCCCTTCCCGACGGGGCGCGCGGCCAGCTGGAGGCGCTGCCCCACGTGCGGCGCGTGACCTACGCGGAGCCGGAACTGGTCGTGCAGTGCGAGCAGGGCGCGCACAACGTGGGCGACGTGCTGGCGGTGCTCTCGGCGGCGGGGCTGCCCCTGGGCCGCGTATATGCCGAGCCGCCCACCTTGAACGACGTGTTCCTGGAAATCACCGGCAAAGAGCTGAGAGACTAGGGAGGCGTTATGGGCACGCTGTTTACCAGCACCCTGCGCGCGCTGCTGCGCGAGAAGGGGCTGTTCATCTGGTCGCTCGCCTTCCCCATGCTGATGGCGACCATCTTCATGTTCATGTTCGCGGGCATCGAGGACGCCACCGCGTTCGACCCCGTGCCCACGGCTGTGGTGGCCGATGAGGCGTGGGAGGCGTCGCCTTTCGCGGGGGTGGTGGATGATCTCGGCGAGCCGGGCGGCGACCAGCTGCTGGACGTGCGTTCCTTCGCCGATTCCTCGGAGGCCCTTCATGCCCTGACGAGCGGGGAAGTGATGGGGGTGCTTTCGGTGGACGGGGGCGGCGAGCCGGAGCTGGCGCTGTCGCCGGGGCTTCAGATAGGGGCCAGCACCTCGGCCGATGCCGTCAACCGCAGCATCTTGGAGTCGGTGGTGACGGCGTATGTGCGCGATGCCGACCTCCTGACATCCCTTGCGATGGCCGACCCGGCCCTGTTCGCCGAACCCGACCGTGTTGCCGCGGCCTTCAGCGGGGGAGATGTCACCGAGGAGGTGTCGCTCACCCGCAGCGCCCCGGCGCAGACCGTGCGCTTCTACTACGCGCTCTTCGCTATGGCCGCCCTGTTCGGGGCCCAGATTGCCGTGTTCGCCATCTGCTGGACCCAGCCGAATCTGTCGCCTTTGGGCGCGCGTCGGGCGCTGGGGGCCATCGGGCGCACGCGCACCCTGGCGGCCACGCTCGCGGCCTGCTGGCTCGTGAGCTTCGGCTGTCTGGTCATTGCGTTTCTGTACACGCGCCTGGTGGTGGGGGTCGATTTCGCCGGCCGCGAGGGGTGGTGCATTGCGGGGTTGGCCGCTGCCGCGCTTCTGGCCTGCGCGCTGGGCACCGCGCTCGGAGCCCTTCCCAAGATCGACCTGGGTTCGAAGACGGGCATTCTCACGGGTGTGGTGTGCCTGCTGTCGCTGTTCACGGGGCTCTACGGTGAGCCCTGTATGGAGCTGGCCGATCTGGTTGCGCGCGAGTTCCCCGTGCTGGCGTCGCTGAACCCCGCCAAGGCCATCTGCGACATGTTCTACAGCCTGTACTACTACGACGGGTTGGAAGTGTTCGCGGCGAACGTGGCCGAGATCGGCGTCTTTGCGGCGGTGCTGTTCGCCGTGGGCGCCCTGTTCATGAGGAGGCAGCGCTATGCGAGCCTGTAGGTATGCGTTGGAAATAGTGGCGAAGCATCCCATCTACCTTATCATATACGTGGGGTTCCTAAGCCTCATGGGCCTGTTCGTGACGAGCGGCCTGTATCCGCCGACGGCATCGGAAGAATACGAGTCGGCCGAGATTCCCTTCGCGGTGATCGACCGCGACCAGTCCGACCTCTCGCATTCGGTGGCGGCGTTTCTGGCCGAGCAGGGGCCTTCGGTGGAAGTGCCCGACGAGCTGCAGGCGTGCCAGGATGCCGTGGCCACGGGCGAGGTGCGCTACCTGCTCATCGTGCCCGAGGGCTATGAGGAGAGCTTCCTTCGCGCGGCCCGCGAGGGTGCCGCCGCACCGCGCCTCGAGACGGTGTTCAGCTTCGAATCGATGGGGGCGACGCTGGTGGATACCCAGGTGAGCCAGTATCTGCAGCTCGTCCGCGCCACTGCCGCCCTGCAGCCGGCGGCCGATGCGGAAGCGGTTGTGGCCCAGGCCGAGGCCGCGTCCGAGAAGACCGCGACTATCCGCGAGGTGGCCGCGCCCGGCGAGGTGTCCGGCTGTGAGGCCTTCATCTTCTACCTGCAGTGGAGCGCGTACCCCCTCACGGTGGCCGTGGTGGTGTCGGTGGGCATTCTCATGGGCGCCTTCAACCGCACCGACGTGCGCCGACGGGTTTCCGTGTCGCCGGCATCGGGGCTGTCCATGGGCCTGCAGAAGGCTCTGGCGGGGCTCGTGGTTGCTCTCGGGGTGTGCGCGGTTATCGTCGGCATCGGCCTGGTGTTCTTTGGCGATGCGGCCGCGGCGCTTCCCGCGGGGGCCTTGGCCTTCGTGCTAGGGCTTGTGCTGGCGTTTCTGCTGGTGCCGCTGGCCATTGCGTTTCTGCTGGGGCAGCTGGGCTGCGGCGAGAATGTGTCGAACACCGTGGGCAACATCGTGGGCATGGTGCTGACGTTTCTCGGCGGCGTGTGGGTCAGCACCGATCTCATGCCCGAGGTAGTGCGCACCGCTTCCATGTTCACGCCGGTGCACTGGCTCGGCACGGGGCTGAACGCCGCGGCCGTATCGGCGCCCGCAGACGAGGTGCTGCTCTGCATGGGCGTGATGGTGCTGTTCGCGGCGGCCATCTTCGCCGTGGCGCTGGTGGCCGGCCGCCTGCGCGCCCAGACGAGCGAGGCCGGCGGCAACGCGGCTGCTGCGACCCCGCGCTAGGGGAGGGCCGCGCCGCTGTCGGAGGTCTCGGGGCGCTCGAGGGACGCAGAAGAGCCGCGCGCCCTGCCCTTCCCCTCCTTCACGTAATCGTGCCCGCGGGCATTCTTCTCGCAGTGCTATAACCGTAAGGGTCATAGTAAGGCGTATGCGAGAGGACGGTGATGATATGGCGATACGGTCTGCGATCAATCGAGGAAGCGAGATTCGGACCAAGGGCAAGTCCATGGGGCGTGACCGCTCCGGCGTCCCGCTGCGCCTGTCGTCGCGTTCGATCTCGGTGAGAGCCGCCCTGTTCATGACCGGACGCATCGTTCTCATGCTGACGGGCATCGCGGTCATGGCTCTCGGCATCGATGTCGTGGTGAAGGCCGACTTGGGCAACTCTCCCATCTCGGCCACGCCCAACGTGCTCAGCATCGGGTTTCCCGCTGTCAGCTTCGGGGCGTTCATGCTGGGGTGGCAGTGCTTTCTGGTGCTGGTGCAGGTTGCCGCCTTGCGGCGGGATTTCCGTTTGGTCGATTTGTGGCAAATTCCCATCTCGGTGTTCTTCGGGGTGTGCATCGACGCGTTTATGGCCCTCATCGGGCAGGCCGGGCCGGGAAGCTACGCGGCGTCGTGGCTGTGGCTTGCCATCGGCATGGCGGTGCTCGCCCTCGGCATTGCGATGACGGTGGTGTCGGGCACGGTTATGAACTGCGGCGAGGCCGTGGTGCAGGCGGTGGTGCGCAAGACGGGCATCCGCTTCGGCACGGGCAAGGTGCTCTTCGACCTGGCCTGCGCGGCGCTGGCCTGCTTGTGCGCAGTGCTGTTCGTGGGCCATCTGGTCGGCGTGCGCGAGGGCACGTTGGCTTGCGCGGCCTGTACCGGCGTGCTTGTGAACTGGTATATGGACGCCTACGGGAAGCTTCGTCGCGCCGTTCGAGCGCGCCGGCGGCGGTCGACGTTGACGTCGGCATCGAAAGGCGAGGAACCCCTCGAGGGGGATGAGGCCTGCGACTCCTCCAGCTGCACCAGCTTGCCGGTTGGCTGACAGGCGCTGACGCCGAGGACGGCGGCTGGGGTCTTTGCAGGATGCCCGGGAGATGGCTATAATGTAGCGGTTTGAGTCAGGCGCGACGTGCAAGCATGAGGTTTTCGCGGCGCGTGAACATGAAAGGACACACCCGTGGCAAGCATTTCTACCGCCGATTTCAAGAACGGCATGTGCATCATCAACAATGGCAAGATGTGCACCATCGTCGAGTTCCAGCACGTGAAGCCGGGCAAGGGCGGCGCGTTTGTGCGCACCAAGCTGAAGGACATCAAGACCGGCCGTGTGGTGGACTACACCTTCAACGCCGGCACGAAGTTCGACTCCGTGCGCCTGGAGTCCAAGAAGATGCAGTACCTGTACAACGACGGTGCCGACTACTGGTTCATGGACAACGACACCTTCGAGCAGATGCCCATCGCCGCCGATATGGTGGGGACCGCCTCTGACTGGCTGAAGGAGAATGACGAGGCCACGCTGCTCTACGCCGGCGACGAGCTGATCAGCCTGGAGCCCCAGATGTTCGTGGAGCTCGAGGTCACCCACACCGAGCCGGGCTTCAAGGGCGACACCGCCACCAACACGCTGAAGCCGGCCACCCTGGAGACGGGCAAAGAGGTGCAGGTGCCCACCTTCATCGAGATCGGCGACGTCCTGCAGATCGACACCCGCGACGGCCGCGTCATCAAGCGCGTCTAATAGTTCCGTTCGCCCTTCGGGACGAACGAACCTGCCGACGCTGCGGCTCCGACAGGCACCTGGTCTTGCCCTTCAGCGCTTTCCCTCACGGCGCT
Source organism: uncultured Adlercreutzia sp. (assembly GCA_947426355.1). Taxonomy (GTDB): domain Bacteria; phylum Actinomycetota; class Coriobacteriia; order Coriobacteriales; family Eggerthellaceae; genus Adlercreutzia. The sequence goes on from CANEDU010000063.1 coordinate 7,946, forward strand.
ATAGGCCGCTCGGCCGCGCTTCAAGGCAATTCCAGGCACAGTCGCACCCTCGCTGACGTTACGAACTACCAGTGAGATTTTGAATTAAGAATGGGCTCCTGCGGGAGCCCATTTCTATTCCCTCGCGAAGAACGCGAAGGCGACGCCGCCGGGGCCGACGTGGGTGCCGATGACGGCGCCAACTTGGGTGAGGGGCAAATCGCTTGGCACAGTGGCCTTGTCAGCGGCGGCTTCCTCGGCCGCCTTCGCCTGGCTTAGGCTGTCGGCGATGTACTTGCGGGCCGTGGCGTCGGAAAGGCCCGAGTAGGCTACCCAAATGGGACGGGTGAAATCGATGCCGCCGGCTTCGTCGATCTTCTGGAACACGAGGCTCTTCGACTGCTTCGAGCCGCGGGCCTTCCCCAGCATGACGACATCGCCGTCGACGACGCCCACCACCGGCTTGATGGAGAGCATGCCGCCTACGAGCGCCGCCGCGCCCGAGATGCGCCCGCCGCGGCGCAGGTATTCCAGCGTGTCCAGCGACGCCACCAGGCGGATGTCCTTCTTTTCCTGGTCGAGACAATAGGCGATGTCGCCGGCCGTGAGCCCCTCGTCGCGCAAAGCCCACGCGCGCTCGGCCAGGATGCGCTCGCCTACGGTGGCGTTTTCGCTATCCACCACAAAGACCGATTCCTTGAACGGGGCCGCCGCGATGCAGGCGCTCTGATAGGTGCCCGAGATGTGGCTGGAAAGGGTGATGCACACCACCGTATCGCCTGCATCTACCGCTTCCTGGAACAAATCCTGGAACACCATGGGCGGAATCTGGCTCGTGCGCGGCAGTTCGTCGGTTTCCACGAGGCGCTCGAAAAACGCCTGGCGCGAGATGTCCACGCCTTCCGCGTACTGCTCGTCGCCGAAAATGATAGTCATGGGGATGATGGTGATGCCGTGCTCTGCGGCGTAATCCTCTTCCATATCCGCCGACGAGTCTACGATGATGCGAATGGCCATGCTGCCTCCAAAGTTGCGTTTGCTTCCCTGTATTTTATAGTGCAGGGGCGCTGAGCGGCCAAATCTCCGAAAAGGCAAGTAAATTGTTCATAATTCGCAGACGGTTTCCCGATTGATGCGCCCGCGGAAACGTGGCCGCTGGGAGCCGTTCGGCGCTGCGCCTCGCGGGCAACGACGACCTGCACGGCGGCCTGGCTTTCGAGCGTCCCTTCCTGGGCCTCGGGCGCTCTGTGCGACAAATCGTACGATTGAGCGACTTTTACGGTGTCCAAACTCGTCCCGAAGCAACAA
>CANEDU010000064.1 GCA_947426355.1 uncultured Adlercreutzia sp.
CTACTACCCGGCGGCCACGGCCGGCGCCGATGCGGCCGACGCTTTCAACGGGGCCTTCGACTCGCTCAATGCGCTCATGGCCACCGAGCGCGGCGAGGACGGCAAGGCGCTTTCGGGCGTCGCCACCACCACGCTCGATCCGGCCACGCTCGGCAAGGAGCACAACTACACCTCCACCTATGTGGGAAGCGACTCGCTCGGCGAGCTTCTGGCCGCGCATCCCGATGTGTCCTATCAGGTTACGCTGCCGAGCCCCTTCCTCGAGATTCTGGCGACGCTGTTGCCCATCCTCATCATCGGCGGCCTTCTGTTCTTCTTCTTCTTTAAGATGCAGCAGGCCAACAACTCTCAGATGAACTTCGGCAAGGCCAAGACGAAGAAGGCCGCCGAGGAGCGCCCCGATGTGAAGTTCTCCGACGTGGCCGGCGTCGATGAGGCCGTGGAGGAGATGCAGGAAATCAAGGACTTCCTGGCGAATCCCGCGAAGTACCAGTCCATGGGGGCGAAGATTCCGCGCGGCTGCCTTTTGGTGGGCCCTCCGGGCACTGGCAAGACGCTTTTGGCCCGCGCCGTGGCCGGCGAGGCGGGCGTACCCTTCTTCAGCATCTCCGGCTCTGATTTCGTCGAGATGTTCGTGGGCGTGGGCGCGAGCCGCGTGCGCGATTTGTTCCAGCAGGCCAAAGACGCCGCCCCCGCCATCATCTTCATCGACGAGATCGACGCGGTGGGCCGCCAGCGCGGCACGGGTCTTGGCGGCGGCCATGACGAGCGCGAGCAGACCTTGAACCAGCTGCTCGTGGAGATGGACGGCTTCGAGTCCAACGATTCGGTGGTGCTCATCGCCGCTACCAACCGCGCCGACGTGCTCGATCCGGCGCTTTTGCGTCCCGGCCGTTTCGACCGCCAGATTGTGGTGGACACCCCCGACGTGAAGGGCCGCGAGAAGATCCTCACCGTGCACTCCAAGGACAAGCCCATCGGATCGGATGTGGATCTTTCCAAAATCGCGAAGATCACCCCGGGCTTCACCGGTGCCGATTTGGCCAACCTCATGAACGAGTCGGCCCTTCTTACCGCGCGCCGCGGCAAGAAGATCATCACCATGCGCGAGGTAAGCGAATCTATGGAGCGCGTCATTGCCGGTCCGGAGCGCAAGGGCCGCGTGATGAACGAGAAAACCAAGCACATCATCGCTTACCACGAGAGCGGACACGCGCTGGTGGGTCATCTGCTCGACCATGCCGACCCGGTGCACAAGATTTCGATCATCTCCCGCGGTCGCGCCTTGGGCTACACGCTTTCCATCCCCGACGAGGACAAGGTGCTGAACTCGCTTTCGGAGATGAAAGACGAGCTTGCGGTCTTCATGGGGGGCCGTGTGGCCGAGGAGATCTTCTGCGACGATGTGACGACGGGCGCCTCCAACGACCTTGAGCGCGCGTCCAAGATGGCCCGCGCCATCGTGACCCAGTACGGCATGAGCCCGCTTGGCACCCAGGTGTTCGGCCAGCCCAACCACGAGGTGTTTTTGGGTCGCGACTACGGCAACACCCAGGATTATTCCGAGGAGACGGCTCGTCGCATCGATGAAGAGGTGGCAAAGATCATGAAGGAGGCCCATGACCGGGCCCACAAGATCCTCACGGAGCACGCCGACCAGATGAACCTCATGGCCAGCGTTCTTCTCGAGCGCGAGACGGTGGAAGGCGAGGCCTGCGAGGCGCTGCTCGACAACAAATGGGACGAGTACCTGGCCCGCGAGGGCGACATCATCGCCGCCAAGGAAGCCGAGGAGGCCGCGGCCCGTGCGAAGGACGCCGAGCTGCTCGCCGCCAAGGGCGAGGGCGGCGCGGAGGGCGGCAGTGCCGAGGGCGGCGAGACGCTGGCCGATCCGAATTGGCGCGAGGCTCCGGTGGAGCCGGGCGACCAGGATCCGAACGCTCCCTATCGCCAGCCCGCCGAGCACGCCGACCGCACGGATATGCCCACCCAGGCTGAGGTGAACGCCGAGCTCGACCGCGAGGACGACATGGACGCTTCTGCTGACGCTCCCGACCCCAATAAGAAGTAAGGGACGCGACAGGCATCAAAAAAAACAAGGGCACCTGCGGGTGCCCTTTTTGCTGCCGCGAGCGGTCGGTTGAACCGCACTCTAAGAGAATATGCGGTGCATTCACCTAAAATCATTGTACACGGGCCATTCCTGCCGTTACACTTAGCGCTTAAGTCTTTACGGGAGGAAGCGTCAAGCGAGATAAGGCACGAGCTTTTCATGATTTGGCATTGCGGACAATACGATTTCGACACGGCCACGCCCATCATCATGGGCGTGCTGAACGTGACGCCGGATTCGTTTTCCGACGGGGGAGCGTACCTCGACCACAAAGCGGCCTTTGACCATGCTATGGCTCTGGTGCGCGCCGGCGCCTCCATCATCGACGTGGGCGGAGAATCCACCCGTCCCGGCGCCGAGCCGGTAAGCCCCGAAGACGAGTGGAATCGCATTGGCGGCGTGGTGGCGGCCCTTGTCGAGGCGGACGTTTGTGTGTCGGTGGACACGCGCCATGCCGAGGTGGCTGTCCGCGCCCTGCATGCTGGCGCCTCCATCATCAACGACGTGTCCGGCTTCCGCGACCCGGCTATGGTTGAGGCCGTGCGCCGTACGGGCTGCGGATGCGTGGTCATGCATATGCTGGGTGAGCCGGCCACGATGCAGGATAATCCCGTCTACGATGACGTGGTGATCGAGGTGCGCGACTATCTGCGCGACGCAGCGGCGTCCCTCGAGGCGGCCGGCATCGATCGCTCGCGCATCTGCGTCGACCCGGGTCCCGGCTTCGGGAAGACTCCCAAGCAGACCATCGAGCTCATGCGCAATCTGCACGAGATTGTGCATCTGGGCTATCCGGTTATGGTAGCCGCCTCCCGCAAGAGCTACGTGGGCTACGCCTACCATGTGGAAGAGCCCCGCGAGCGCGATGTGGCCTCCGCGGCCGAGGCGCTGCTCGCCTGCGAGCTGGGCGCATCGGTGGTGCGCACCCACAACGTGGAGCTGACCGTGGCCGCGCTGAAGGACCTGCGTCCCGCCGTGCTTTTGGGCCTGGGGTCGAATGTGGCCCTCGTGGCCGAGCCCGGCGAAGAGACCGAGGCGAAGATTGCCCAGCTGAACCTTGCCGTAGGTCAGTTGTGCAGCCTTCCCGATACCCAGATTATGGACATGTCGTCGTTCTACGAAAGCGAGCCGGCCTACTACGAGGATCAGGACACCTTCGTGAACGCGGTGGTGCTGCTGCGCACGGGGCTGCCGCCCAAAGAGCTGCTCGGCTATTTGCACGGCATCGAGAACTCCCTGGGCCGCGTGCGCACCATCGAGAACGGTCCGCGCACCCTTGATATCGATATTCTTGACTACCAGATGTACGTCGCTTCCGACGACGAGCTCACGTTGCCGCACCCGCTGGTGACCGAGCGCGATTTCGTTGTGAAGCCGCTGCTCGAGATTCTCCCTGGCTGGGAACTGGCCGACGGCACGCCGGTGGGGCGCATCCCCGAAGACGATCGCGTTGGCAAGGCAAGGAGGATCTAGCCATGAAATTGACCGTGCTTGATGAGGTGGCCTCCACCAACGAGGTCGTGAAGAACGCCCTGCGCGAAGGCAAGGCCGAGGGCCTGATTGTGCGCGCTCGACGTCAGAACGGCGGCTATGGTCGTCAGGGCCGCGAGTGGGATAGCCCTGCGGGCGGTCTGTACATGTCGGTGCTGCTGCGTCCCGATGTGGCCGGCAGCGGTCTGGCGACGCTCAGCCTGGTCGTGGGCCTTTCGGTCCAGCGAGCTTTGGCTGCGTTGGCCGCGCCCCAGTTCGAAGACGGCATCCAGGTGAAGTGGCCCAACGATGTGGTGTACCTGCCCGCCGATTGCGAGCGCGCCGACGAGTACCGCAAGCTCTGCGGCATCTCGCTGGAGGCCTGCGGGGGCGGCGTGTGCGTGGGCATCGGCATCAACGTGTTTCGCCCCGATATTGATGTGCCGGTCCAAGGGCGCAACGTGCCCGCGTACATGGCCGAGCTCATGCTGGCTCCCGATTCGCAGCCCGGGGCGCCCATGACCGTGGCCGAGGCCGCGGCCGCTCTGCCCGAGCGCGAGCAGGCCGCCCGCCGCGAGGAGATTATCACCGATATTCAGCGCGAGGTTATCGCCCGCATGCTCGTGGGCTATGGTCGCTGGCGCGAGCTAGGCTTCATGCCTTCTCTCGGCAGGTTCGAGGCCGCCTCCTTCCTGCCCGGTCGCCTGGTGCGCATCGAGGATGCCGCGGGCGCGACTACGGTAGAGGGCACGGTGACCGGCGTCGATGAGCGCGGCCGCCTTCTCGTCCGCACCGCCGATGGTGCCGTCCCCGTCGCTTCAGGCGAGGCCCACGTCATGGTGATGCCCTAGAGGTCTACAATAGCGCCGATTATGAGAAAGGCGCGATAGCATGACCGAACACGACAAGGATCTCCTCGAGAAGCCCGAAAGCCCCCAGCCGCTGGATTTGCGCGGCGAGAAGCTGAAGCCCTCATCTGCCGGCGACGACAAGGTGCTTCGCATGGGCACCGCCTCCATTCCCCGGCTCATCACGGAGTTCGCCATTCCGTCGGTGGTGGGCATGCTCATCAACGGCTCCTACGCCATCATCGATTCGGTGTTTCTGGGGCACGCGGTAGGCGAGATCGGCCTTTCGGCCATGACGGTGGCCAACCCCATCATGATCGTGTTCATGGCCATCGCCATGCTCATCGGCAACGGCGGCAATGCTCTGGCGGCCTTGCGGTTGGGCGAGGGAAAGCGGGAAGACGCCGAGCGCGCCTTGGGCAACGTCGTCTCGCTCAGCCTCATCGCGGCGGTTGTCGTGCTCATCATCGGGTGGAACCCGACGCTGGTGGCGACGGTGCTCGACATGGCCAGCGCCACGCCCGAGGTACGTTCCTACGCCCAGGTGTTCATTCAGATTCTCTGCGCCGGGTTCATCCTGCAGTGCATCGGCCTTGGCGTGAACAACTTCATCCGCACCTGCGGCGCCCCCAACCGCGCGCTTGGCACCATGGTCATCGGCCTGGTGGGCTCGGTGGCCTTCAACGCGCTGTTCGTGCTCGTTTTCGGCTGGGGTGTTCTGGGCAGCGCCCTTGCCACCGTGCTCGGCTGGGCCTGCTCGTGTCTGGCGGTGCTGCATTATTTCTGCCTGCGCAAAGACGTGCCCATGCGCCTGCGTCTTTCGGCCATGCGCTTCAATGTCGCCATGGACCGCACCATTTTGGCCTTCGGCCTGCCAAGCTTCTGCGTGCAGGCCGGCATGGCCATCGTGAACTTCGTCATCAACTTCCAGCTGGTGAAGTACGGCGCGCTCACGCCCATCGGCGCCGACGATGCTCTAGCGGCCATCGGCGTGGTGCAGCGCATCGGCCAGTTCTCGGTCATGCCGCTCATCGGCATCGCCATTGCCCTGCAGCCGCTGCTCGGCTTCAACTACGGCGCCCACAACGTCGACCGCGTGCGCAAGACGCTGTGGTACGGCATCGGCGCCGCCTCGTCCATCGCGGTGCTCATGTTCGCCGTCGTCGAGCTGTTCGCCGAGCCCATCGCCCACGCTTTCGGCATCTCCCACGACGGCCTCGTGGAGTTCACGGCCTTCGCCATTCGCGTGCAGTTCCTCATGCTGCCCTTCGTGGGCTTCCAGATCGTCAGCTCGAACTACTTCCAGGCCACGGGCCAGCCGGCCAAGTCGGTGTTCCTTACGCTGACGCGCCAGATTCTGTTCCTCGTGCCGCTTTTGTACCTCATGCCCGTCGTTATGCCTGAGCTGTTCCCGCAGTTCACCGGCTTGGACGCGCTGTACTTCGCCGCTCCGGTGGCCGATTTCCTCTCCATCTTCACGACAGCTATCTTCGTGGCCTGGGAGATGGTGCGCCTGCGCAAGCTCGCGGCGCTGTACGACGAGAAATAGGGTGGCGTCGCCGGAGGGGCGGCAGGGCGGCGTGCGGCACAGTGCCCCGTCGGCTAATCGCACTTGATTTGAGCGCCGTTGCTGAGAGCGTTAGGCAGATGCACAAAACGCTCGCATCCGCGTTCCTCCGACCGTTAACTGCACGGTGCGCCTCCTGCGGGGTTCGGCCTCGCGGGTACTATGGGCTCCTCGAGAAAGGAGTCTCTATGGAATCAGTGAAAACTCGTAGTGCGACAACGGAGCGCGCTCGCTCAGTGGCCTTTGTGGGCCTCACCATCGCCATCATGGCCGTATCGGCCTGGGTGGTCGTGCCCATCGGCCCCATTCCCTTTACGCTGCAAATGTTCGCCATCACCTTCGCCATCGTGGTGCTGAGCCCCAAGGAGGCCATCGCGGCCATCGCGGGCTACCTACTTCTGGGCGCGGTGGGAGTGCCCGTGTTCTCGGGCATGCGCGGCGGCATCGGTGTTTTGGCCGGCCCCACGGGCGGCTTTCTGTGGGGGTACCTGTTTGGCGTGGCGGCGGCCGCGCTGTTCCTGTACGTGGTGCGCACGAAGCTCGGGGTGGCCGGCGGCAAGAACGCGCCGCGGCTCACGCGCGCCGAGAAGGCTGCCATGACGAAGGCCCAGCGCGCGGGTACCTTCCTGCGCAGCTTCGGCGTTGAGATCATCGCCGGCGTTATCTTCACGGCCATCGCCTATGCATGCGGGTGCGCCCAGTACACAGTGGTGGGCCAGGTGGATCTGGCCACGGCGTTCCTTGTGGCTGTAGCACCGTTTATAGTGGTGGATTTCTGCAAGATCGTGGCTGCGGTCATCTGCGCCGACGCCGTTCGGGCAGCCGTGCGGTAACGGGCAGCGTTCCGCGGCTGGACCTTTTGCTGCCTAATGCCTGCGAAAATGCCAGTTCGACCCTGAAATGGCAACGGCGAGGGTGTTGGGAAGCCGAAACATGCCAGTTAAGGGGCGAAATGGCAGGAATGAGGGGATGAAGCGTGCCATAACGCGACCGAACGGGCATTTCTAGTCGGAAAGTTGCGAAAGTAATCGGTGAAATCCCTTGGCGGTTAAAAAGAAAGGCTCCCGAACGGGAGCCTTTCCTTGTGAGGGTTGATGTCTCGCGAGCTTGCTTAGGCCTTGAAGCGGTAGCCGTAGCCGCGGACGGTTTCCACGAGGGCCGGGTCGTAGCCGGCGGCGTGGATCTTGTCGCGCAGGCGCTTGATGTGGGTGTCCACCGTCTTGGTCTCGGTGAGGTACTCCCAGCCCCAGGCGTCGCGCAGCAAATCCTCGCGGGAAACCACCTTGCCGGCGCTCTTCATGAGGCTGGCCAGAAGCTCGAACTCGCGGGGCGTCAGGTCAATCTCGCCGTGGTCGCCGGCGGCGGTGTGGGCGTCCTCGTCCAGCGTGATGCCGGAGGCGGTGATGGAGTTGGAGGCGCCGGGGAACTCGCCGCCCTGGCCGCGGCGCAGCAGCGCGCGGACGCGGGCGATGAGCTCGCGCACGCCGAAGGGCTTCGCGAGATAGTCGTCGCCGCCGATTTACAAGCCCACCACTTTGTCCAGCTCGGTGTCGCGGGCCGACAGGAACAGCACAGGCGCGGTGGTCTTCGAGCGCAGGCGACGGCACAGCTCATAGCCGTCCATGCCCGGCAGCATGATGTCGAGAATGAACAGATCGTAGCTGTTCGCGCTGGCGAGCGCGAAGGCGTCCTCGCCGTTGTCGACAACGTCGGCCTCGTAGCCCTCCTTCTTCAACGCGTAGCTTACAAATTCGGTGATTGAAGGCTCGTCATCAACGACAAGGATGCGGCTCGGTGTCTCAATCATGGTCTTGCCTTTCTCTCGTCATTCCGACGACTGCCCATCGGGGGCATATCGTAGAGACATTGCTATAATCTCATGTGCGTTTACTATACGCAAACATGTCTATTGTACTGGAAAATTGAGGAAGATTGTCATAATTATGTTACTTGCTATTGACATCGGGAATACTCATACCGTAATTGGCGTCTACGCTGGGGAAACACTCACTTCCATGTGGCGAATCGCGACAGAGCGAAATGCCGCCGCCGACGAGTTGCGCATCACACTTTCCACGTTGTTCTCACTAGAGGGGCTGTCCTTCGAAAACGTGAATGCGGCGGCCCTCGCCTCGGTGGTGCCGCAGCTGCGCCGCGCGTGGTCGCAGGCCATCGAAGATGCCACGGGCTCGACCCCTATTCTGTGCTCGGCCGAAACGGCGGGCGACCTGTTCGACACCGATTACCCGAACCCCTACGAGATTGGCGCCGACCGTATTGCCGATGCGGTGGCGGCGCGTGTCATCTACGGCGCCCCGGTGGTGGTGGTCGATTTCGGAACAGCCACGAATATGGAGGTCATCGATGCCGAAGGAGTCTTTCGAGGGGGCATCATCGCGCCGGGCGTGCACACGTCGGCCGATGCGCTGTTTTCCCAAGGCGCCCAGCTGCCGGCTATCGATTTGGTGAACCCGCCGGCGGTGGTGGGCCGTTCCACCATGGAGGCCATTCAGGCGGGCATCATGCTGGGCGAGGCCGACCGCGTGGACGGGCTTGTGCGCCGCATCTTCGATCAGCTCGGGTACAAGACCAAGGTTGTCGCGACGGGCGGCCTCGCCTCGCTGGTGGCCCAAAACTCCACGACCATTGACGCGGTGAACGGCGAGCTGACCTTGGAGGGTTTGCGTTTAATTGCCGAGCGAGCGGCCCGATAGCCAATGTCGCCCCGCAAAGGTGCATCCGTCCGATAGAATGGGGTGGTCCCCAGAATCTGGCCGCCGGACATCCGGCGCCGTGACAAGAGAAAGAAGGGCCCGACGTGTTGACCGACATTGAAATTGCCCAGGCGACCGAGCCGAAACCCATTGGCGAGATCGCCGAGATTGCCGGCGTCGACGAGAAGTATCTCGAACTGTACGGAAACTACAAGGCCAAGGTGGATTACAACCTGCTGCGCGAGGAAGAGCACACCCCCGGCAAGCTCATCCTGGTGACGGCCATCAACCCCACGCCGGCCGGCGAGGGCAAGACCACCACCACGGTGGGTCTGGCCGACGCGCTCGCCAAGCGCGGCAAGAACGTGGTCGTGGCCCTGCGCGAGCCGTCGCTCGGCCCCGTGTTCGGCATTAAGGGCGGCGCTGCCGGCGGCGGATACGCCCAGGTCATCCCCATGGAGGACATCAACCTGCACTTCACCGGCGACTTCCACGCCATCGGCGCGG
>CANEDU010000065.1 GCA_947426355.1 uncultured Adlercreutzia sp.
CCCAGCAGCGCAAGGGCCGCCTCGCTGGCGGGCATGCGCAGCCCAATGGTGCCGGCGGCAGATTGGAACGCGGCGGGCACCGCCCGGGACGCGCGCACCACCAACGTGAGACCGCCGGGCCAGAACGCTCGGGCGAGGCGGTGCGCGTAGACAGGGACGCCCTCCCCGTATGCGTCGAGCGCCTCGGGGCCTTCCACAAGCCACGCGACGGGCTTGCCGGCATCGCGGTGCTTCAGCTCATAGAGCGCCTCGGGGCCCTGGCACGCATCGACGGAAACGCCGAGGCCGAAGACGGTATCTGTGGGAAAGACCACCGCCTCGCCGCCGCCGAGGGCGACGGCGGCCTCCTCCAACGAAAGCTCTCTCATAGCCCCACCTCGCCCTCGCGCGCGAGGGCGGCGGCGCCCGTGTTGCGGGGCGCGCCCTCCTTGCGCAGCCTCTCGTCAACGAGCGAGGCAGCCACACGAAGGCCGTCCACGGCGGCGCTCGTGATGCCGCCCGCGTATCCGGCGCCCTCGCCGCAGGGGTACAAGCCGGAGATGTTCGACTGGAAGTACCCATCGCGCACTATGCGCACGGGGCTGGAGCTGCGGGCCTCCACCGCGGTCATGACCGCCTCGGGATTTGCGAAGCCGCGCAGCTTGCGGTCGAGCAGGGGGAACGCCTCGGCCATGGCGTCGGTGACGAACGGGGGCAGACAGGCGCGCAGGTCGCACCAGGCGACGCCGCGCGGATAGGTGGGAGTCACAAAGGCACCCGGCAAGCGCGACGCGCCTGCATCATCGGCCGCTCCAGCGAGAAAATCGCCGACGGACTGGGCCGGCGCCGTGTAGGGCGCGCGCTCGCCGCCGCCCTGCTGGTAGGCGGCGCTTTCCAGCTGCCGCTGAAAGGCCACGCCGGCAAGGGGGTCGTCGCCGGGCAGGTCATCGGGACGCACCTCCACGAGCAGCGCGCTGTTGGCGTTGGCGCCGGCGCGGGCATGGCGGCTCATGCCGTTCACGCACAGGTGGCCCTCCTCGCTGGCCGCGGCCACCACCTCCCCGCCGGGGCACATGCAAAACGTATACACGCCGCGACCGTCGGCGGTCTTCACCGCCAGCTTGTAATCGGCGGCCCCAAGCGCCGGATGGTTCGCCGAGGGGCCGTACTGGGCCTCGTTGATGAGCGCCTGGGGATGCTCGATGCGCACGCCGACGGCAAAAGGCTTGCGCTCGAGCGCCGCCCCCGCCTCGCGCACCATCTCGAAGGTGTCGCGCGCCGAGTGCCCGCAGGCCAGCACCACACAATCGGCGCCGACCGTCTCTTCGGCGCCCGTCCGCTCGTCGACGAGCCGCGCGCCCACCACGCGCCCCTCCTCGACTTCCAACCCGGCGAGCCGCGTGAGGAACCGCACCTCTCCCCCGGCCGCCTCAATGGCGCAGCGCAGGTTGCGCACGACGCCCACCAGCAGATCGGTGCCGATATGAGGCTTGGCATCCACAAGAATATCCTCGGGAGCCCCCGCCTCAACGAACGTCTCGAGCACGTGACGAATATGGGAGCTTTTGATGCCCGTGTTCAGCTTGCCGTCGGAAAAGGTGCCCGCTCCGCCCTCGCCGAACTGGATGTTCGTGCGCGTATCGAGCGGAGCGCCGTCGTTGAAGGCCTCGACGATCACCACGCGCGCATCCACCGCGGCGCCGCGCTCCACCACAAGGGGGCGCAGCCCTGCGCGGGCCAAATACAGCGCGCAGAAGAGGCCCGCGGGACCGGTGCCCACCACAAGGGGGCGCGGGCCGTCCGGCTCAATGCGGGGCACCTCCAAGGACTCGGCGGGCTCGTAGGCCTTGACGGAAACGCCCTTCGCGGGACGTGCCTCGACACCTTTCGCCAAAGCGACGGCAACCGTCACCACGCCGTGCACCTTCGACTTCTTCCGCGCATCGATGGAGCGCTTGAGCAGCTTGAGCGTCATTAGAGAGCCCGGTTTCACGCCCAGGCCCCGGGCCACCTCTTTTTTGAACAGCGCCACGTTCTTTGGCAAAAGGGCGTCGAGGGAGACCGGCAGATTCGATACTTGGATCATTGGCGCCACGCCTCCATTGCGCTCCATCCGGCCAGCAGGCCCGAAGCCCAGGCCCAGTGCAGGTTGTAGCCGCCGCAGGGCGCATCCACGTCAAGCGCCTCGCCGACGACGTAGAGTCCCGGCACGCACCGCAGCTCGCAGGAGCGCGCGTCTACCGCGCCCACGTCGATGCCGCCGCGGCGTACTTGGCACTGCCTCGCATCGCCCAGGCCCGTCACCTTCATGCGCAGGCCCTTCAACACAGGCGCCATGCGGGGCGCATCCCCTTTGGCGATACGGCGGCTCCCCTCAAGGCCGGCGGCGTGAAGCAGCACGTCGGCCACGGGCGCGAGCACCATGCCGCGCAGCATGTCGTCCCAGCGCGCATCGCGGCCGAGACGGGAGCGCAGCATGGTGCGCCGACGCTCGAGGAAGACCTCGGCTTCATCGGCGCGCACGTTCGGCACGAAGTCGACCGCCAGCTCATCGCCGGGATGAGCGAGGCGGCTCAGATTGAAGGCGGCGATGCCCGAAACGCCGTACTTGCGAAACATGACCTCGCCCCTCTCGCGGCTGACCAGGCAATCGCGCCGCCACAGCTCCAACGCGCCGCGCACGCGGATGTTGTCGAGCCGACGGCCGATGGAGCCTTCCGTTGCCAAAGGGCCAAGAGTCGGCTCGGTCGGCTTGAAGGGGACGCCGGCGGGCAGAAGGCTGGAAGCAACGGAGCCGCCGACCGCCACGACAACCGTGTCGGCACGCTCGAAGCGCCCATCGGCAAGGCGCAGCGTGAAGCGACCGCCCTCCTCGCGCGGCGGCTCTACGGCGGCAACTTCGCAGCCCACGTGCTCTTCCACACCCGCAGCGGCGCAGGCCGCGCGCAGGCAGTCGAGCACGGACGTGGCCTTGTTGGCCAGCGGATACAGGCGTCCCTCGCTCTCTTCACGCCACACCAGACCGCAATCGGCGAAAAACCCGAGGACGCCGTTGGGATAGGCCGTCGTGGGCTCCGACTGGGACGCAATGTGGCGCCGGCTTGCGCTTTCGAACCGCGCCAGCACCTCGCCGACGAAAGCGGGGTTGCGGTAATCGTCGGCCGAAACGACGCTGTTGGAGAAATTGCATCGCCCGTTGCCAGTCGCAAGGATAGAACGACCCACGCGATCGGACGCCTCGTAAAGAGCGACCGGAGCCCCAGAGCTCGCCGCGGCCACCGCGGCCGAGAGGCCCGAAGCCCCGCCACCTATGATTGCGATTCTTTTCATGCGCTCAGTATAAAAGATAAGCGGCCCTCCGAAGAAGGCCGCTTAGCAGCTCCCAATAATGCGCAAGTTCCGGCAGCGAGGCGCCTACTTGCTTTCCAGCTGCGGGATGGGGGTCTCGTCGCGCTCATCGAGATGGCCCTCGTACACATAGTGCTTGGTCTCTCGGGCGATGAGGCCCGACAGCAACAGCACCATAATAATGTTGGGGATGGCCATAAGGGCGTTGGTGATGTCGGACACCGTCCACACCACATCGCCCACGCCGATGGCGCCGAGGAAGGCTACCACCACGTAGAGCACCTGGTAGGGACGGATGGCGCGCTTGCCGAACAGGTAGGTGACGCAGCGGTTGCCGTAGTAGGACCAGCCGAGGATGGTGGAGTAGGCGAACAGAATCATGCCGAAGATGAGGATGGGCGTGCCGATGTAGGGAATGCTTGCGAAGGCCGCGCTGGACAGTTGGGCGCCGGCGCTGATGTTCCCGGCCATGATCTCGGATTGCAGGTCGGCGTCGCCGAGCATGGTGGACACGAGCACAAGACCCGTGAGCAGGCAGATGATGACGGTATCCCAGAAAGTGCCGGTCATGGAGACGAGGGCCTGGCGGGCCGGGTTGCGGGTAGCGGCAGCCGATGCCACGATGGGCGCGGAGCCGAGGCCGGACTCGTTGGAGAACAGGCCGCGGGCGCAGCCGAACTGCAGGGCCAGCATAAGGCCGCTTCCCAGAGCGCCGCCGAAGGCCGCCTTGGCGGTGAAGGCGCTCTCCACGATGAGGCAGAACGCGGGCCAAACGAGCTCCCAGTTCATGCCGAGGATGACGACACAGCCCCAGATGTAGGCGATGGCCATGAAGGGCACGAGCTTCTCGCACACATTCGAAATAACCTTCACGCCGCCGAAGATAACGATGGACACCATGATGACGATGGCCAGGCCAATGCCCCAGGCGGGCACGCCGGGCAGGTTCGTGGAGATGACCTCGGTCATGGCCGAGGACTGCACGGCCGAGCCAATGCCGAACGACGCAATGGCCGCGAACAGGGCGAAAGCGCCGGCGCCAAGGAGCGCCCACCAGGGCGTGTTGCCGTCCTTGTCGTTGAAGCCGCGCTTCCACGCGTACATGGCGCCGCCGAGCATGTTGCCCGAATGGTCCCTCACGCGGTACTTCACCGCGGCGAAGGTCTCGGAGTACTTGGTGGCGATGCCGAACACGCCGGTGATCCACATCCAGAACACCGCGCCCGGGCCGCCTGCGATGATGGCCGTACCCACACCGACGATGTTGCCGGTGCCGATGGTGGCCGAAAGCGCCGTGCACAAAGCGCCGAACTGGCTGATGTCGCCGGGGGCGTCGGGGTCCTTGGTGACGGACAGCTTGATGGCCGTCGGCAGCTTGCGCTGGATGAAGCCCGTGCGGAAGGTCAGGAAAATATGCGACCCCAAAAGCAGCACGAGCATCGGCGGGCCCCAGACGAAGCCGTCGATGCTGTTGATGATGTCGACGATCATATCCATGTAGCGGTTCTCCTCTCGGTAGGCGCAAAGCGGAGCACTTTAACGCACTAAAGTAGCCGCATTATAGGCAGAGAAGATGACCGTTTTTGTTAACAATGAAAGAATTACCAGCGAACGGCCCCGCAAGAATGCGGGTATGGAGCGCTCCTGCCGTGGCAAACGCCCCGGGCCGCGCTCCCCTATAGCTGGGCTTTGTCAACCACGGGGACGGGCTCGTCGGCTACTTCGTCAAGATGGCCATCGTAGACAAAGTGCTTGGTTTCCTTGGCGATCATGCCGGAAAGCAGCAGAACGACGATGATGTTCGGAATGGCCATAAGGGCGTTGCCGATATCCGAGATCGTCCACACGACATCCCCCACCCCGATGGCACCGAAAAAGGCTACGGCCACATAGATAACCTGATAGGGCTTGATGCCCTTCGGACCGAACAGATAGGCCACGCAGCGGTTGCCGTAGTAGGACCAGCCCAAAATGGTGGAATAGGCGAACGAGCACATGCCCAACACAAGAACAGGCGTGCCGACGTAGGGAATATCGGCGAACGCCGCCGAGGCCAGCGCAGCGCCGGTGTACACCGAGGGGTTTGCAAGAATGTCGGCGCCGATCTGCGGCTCGACAATCATGGTGGAGACGAGCACGATGCCCGTGAGCGCGCAGATGACCACCGTAGACCAAAACGCGCCGGTCATGGAGACAAGCGCCTGCTCGGCAGGGTTTTTCGTCTTGGCAGCAGCTGCCACAATGGGCGCCGTGCCGAGTCCGGATTCATTGGAGAACAGGCCGCGGGCGCAACCGTACTGCAGGGCCATCATAAGACCGCTTCCCACCGCGCCGCCGAAAGCGGCGTGGGGCGTGAAGGCGCATTCGACGATGAGCCAGAGCGTATCTCCCAACACCGCGCCGTTCAGGCAGATGATAACGATGCAGCCAAGAGCATAGGCTCCGGCCATGATGGGCACGAGCCATTCGCACACCCGCGCGATAGAGCGCACGCCGCCGAAGATGACCGCGGCCACGGCAACCACGATAACAAGAGCTACGACCCAGGCGGGAATAGCGGGAATAGACGAGGTGACGATGCCGGAAATGGCCGCCGCCTGCACCGCCGAGCCGGTGCCCACCGTCGCGACAACGGCGAAGGCCGCGAAGGCCACGGCCCCCAACGTTGCCCACCAGGGCACCGTGCCGTCTTTCTTCGCGAAAGCGCGCTTCCACACGAACATGGCACCGCCGAGCATCTGGCCCGACTTGTCGCGCACGCGGTACTTCACGGCCGCGTAGGTCTCCACGTACTTGGTGGCGATGCCGAAGATGCCGGCAATCCACATCCAGAACACCGCGCCCGGGCCTCCTGCCAGGATGGCGGTGGCCACACCAACGATGGAACCGGTGCCGATGGTGGCGGCGAGCGCCGTGGCCAGCGCGCCGAAGCTGGAAATATCGCCCTTGCCGCCCTCGCCGCCTTTCACGGACATGCGGATGGCTTGGGGCAGCTTGCGCTGGATGAAGCCGGTGCGGAAGGTCAGGTAGATGTGCGTGCCGAGCAGCAGCGCAATCATCGCGGGACCCCAGACGATGGAGTCGATCGTTGTAAGAAGTTCAATCATGGGCGAGATTGTACACCAAGTTCCTTCCTCCCGCGCTGCTCTTCTGTTGTTGCTCTACAGCTCTACAGGATTCCAGCTGCCGTCAATGTCGCAGATCCAGGCTTCGGCGTCATCGATGGTGAAGAAGGTGAGGCGTGCATCATCGGCGCTTTCCCACACCTCTCCCAGATCCACCATGTGCTCGAAGCCGGCTTGGCGGGTTTCGGCGTTGGCGCGGTCGGCGAGGTTCGCCTTGCCGCGCAGGATGACCCAGCCGGCACCGGGCTTCCAGGCGGTGAGCTCCACGTGGGGGTTGGCCTGCATCTCGCGATAGCAGTCCTTGGTGGTGGCAGTGCAAAACTGGATCTCGCCGTCCTGCAAGGCGGCGAAACTGAAGGGACGCACATGGGGCTGGGCACCTTCGGGGGTCTCCTCTACGGTAGCGAGGTACCAGGCGGGAATGCTTGTGAGGTATGCGACGATAGTTTCTTTTCCGGTCATGGGAAATCCTTTCCTTTGTTGTCCGCGGGAGAGGCGACGCAACCATCGTCGCCCCACCCGCTTCGCTGTTCGCCTTCGGCTCAGGCGCTTCGCTCCTTCATGTATTTAACGGGCGACCTTCGGTCGCGTTTTATGGTGTTCAGAGAGGGGCGCCGACGGCCGCGCCGCCCCTCCCGCTGCTCTCACTAAAACGATAGCGGTACGTAGTTCGCAGCGATGACGGCGGCTATCATGATGAGGAGGGCGCTGATTCCTACGGCGTCGCGCCACGAGAGGCGCAAGGGCGACAGGCGGGTCGTGCCTTCGCCGCCGTGGTAGCAGCGGGCCTCCATAGCGGCACTCAAGGTCTCGGCGTGGCGAAACGCGCTCGTGAAGAGCGGGATGAGCAGAGCCGTGAGCGACTGGATGCCGCCTTTGAAGGGGTTCGAGTCGAAACGGGCGCCGCGGCTTTTCTGGGCACGGTAGATAATTCCCAGCTCAGTCATGAACTGGGGCAGAAAGCGCAGAGCGATGCCGAGAATCATGCCCAGTTCGTGAGCCGGCACGCCAAGGCGTGCGAGGGGCGCGAGAAGGCGCTCGAAGGCCGCGGTAATGTCGAGGGTGGTGGTCGTAAGCGTGAGCAGGCTCATCCCCATGAGCAGAAGCAGCAAGCGGCAGCCGATGAAGCCGGCCGACCTCAGACCCTCTTCGCTGATGCAAATGATGCCGAACTGGAAGTAGACCTCGCCGCCTTGGACGAACAGCACGTTGAGCGCCGCCGTCAGCACCACGAGCACGAGCAAGGGCCCGATGGCGCGCACGGCCTGCAGCAGCGGGATGCGGCTGGCGGCGTAGAAACCCACGACGAACAGGGCCGCCACTCCAAGAGATAGGGGCGTGGTCCCGCAGAAGACCGCCGCCATGAGCACGAAGGCCAAGATGAACTTCACGCGCGGGTCCATGGCGTGCACAAGGGACTCTTCGGGCCAGTACTGCCCGATGATGGCGCGGCTAGCCATTGCCGCCACGCCCCGTCATCTGAGCAGCGATATCTGCGGCCAGCGTCTTCTCGTTATAGAGGGGGCGGTCCAGCGTAAAGCCCGCCTCCCGCAAGGCGCTCGCGAAGGCCTGGGGAGCCGGAGCCCCCAGGCCCACGGACTTGAGCGCCGGGGCATCGGCGAACACCTCGGCCGGCGTGCCCAAACGGAACACGCGGCCTTCGGACAGCACGAGTATGCGGTCGCAGAGCGCCGCCAAATCTTCCATAGAATGGGACACCATGACGATGGTGCGGCCATCGCTGTGCAGCTCGCGAATAAGGCCGAGGAACTCCTCGCGGGAAAGCGGGTCGAGGCCGGCCACCGGCTCGTCGAGCACGAGCACCGCAGGCTCCATGGCGAGCACGCCGGCGAACGCCACGCGACGCTGCTGGCCGCCGGACAAATCGAAGGGGCTGCGCTCGGAAAGCTCGTCGAAGGACAGGCCCACCAGCTCAAGCCCCTCGCGCACGCGGCGGTCCACCTCCTCGGCGTCAAGCCCCATGTTGCGCGGCCCGAAGGCCACATCGTCGTAGACCGTGTTGGCGAACAGCTGGTTTTCCGGATACTGGAACACGAGCCCCACGCTGCGACGCACGTCAGACGCCACGCCCTTCTCGGCCAGGTCGCGCCCGTCGGCCAGCACGCGTCCGCAGGTGGGATGCACAAGCCCGTTCATGTGCTGGATGAGCGTGGACTTGCCCGACCCGGTGTGACCGGCCACGCCAAGGAACTCCCCCGGCTCCACGGTGAAGCTCACCTGGCGCAACGCCCACACGGCATCGGGCGCGTTGCCCCAGTCGGCTTGGCGACCGGCGCGCCCCTTGCGCTTCTTTTTCGCCTCGCCGCCCTCGTAGGAGTAGCTCACATCTTCGAACGCAAGGCGCATAGCTCCTCCTTCAGGTCGTCATCGGAGATGCAGGTGGCCACAGGCACGCCGGCGGCCTGCAGCTCCAGGGAAAGGCGGCAGGCGAAGGGCACCTCCAGAGAAAGCGCCCGCAGCTCGTCGGCGCGCGTGAGCACCTCGCCCGGCGCGCCGTCCATGCGCACGACGCCGCCGTCGAGCACCACCACGCGGTCGGCCACGGCGGCCTCTTCCATGAAATGGGTGATCATCACGATGGTCATGCCGCCGGCGTGCAGCTCGCGCACCACGCGCAGAAGACCGGCGCGCCCGCGGGGGTCAAGCATGGCCGTGGCCTCGTCCAGGATGAGGATGGCCGGGTCCATGGCCAGCACGC
>CANEDU010000066.1 GCA_947426355.1 uncultured Adlercreutzia sp.
CACGCCGAGGGCCAGCAGCGCCAGCGGGAAGCCGAGGATGCCCGCCGAGATCATGGCGTCGGCGTAGGGGGCCGATGCGTCGGCCAGGGCGGGAATGGCGTCGACGGGCGTGATGCCCACGAGGAACCACTGGAAGGCGCCGTTCACGGCGAAGATGATGAAGGGCGCGAGCTTCAGCGCACGGGGGATGTTCACCGAGGGGTAGCGAATCTCCTCGCCCATGCCGCAGCACGTCTCGAAGCCAGCGAAGCACCACCAGATCATGGCTACAGCAGCGATGAAGCCGAAGGCGTCCATGGAACCGAGGAAGGTGGGCGCGGTCACGAAGGTGGGCAGGCTCACGTTGGGAATCATGGTGAGGAACCAGATGGCCGCCACGCCCCAGAAGAAGAACATGAAGCCATTCTGCAAGCGCCCGGTGGTCTTCACGCCCGCCACGTTGGTGACGATGAACAGCAGAAGTGCCAGGCAAGCAAGGACCACATCGGGTAAGGGCAGCTCCACGCCAAACGCGAGGAAGATGGTCTTGAAGTAGTAGGCGAAGGCCAGCGCCTCACCGCCGGTGACGGCCACGAGCGAGATGATGAAGTTCCAGCCGGCGAGCATACCCAGGGGACGTCCCAGCCCCAGGCCCGCGTACTGGTAGGTGCCGCCGGCGTAGGGGAGCGCGGCGCCCATTTCCGCGTACAGCAGCGCCGGGTAGATGGACACGAGCATGGCTACCAGCGTGGCGACGATGACCGCCGGACCCATGAGGCCCACGATGTTGCCGCCGGTGGTGAACAGCCCCACGCCGATGACGGTGCCCACCGTAATGGTGACGGCCTCGCGCAGGCCGAACTGACGTCGCAAGGTGGGTTGGGCGGTGGCGGGCTGCCCCTCGGGACTCTCGTAGGGTGCGCTCATGGCGGCTCCTTCGGTTTCGTGGCGACGGGTTGCGCAGATGCTCCTCGGGGCGCCGCTGATGGGCGGCCGCGCAACCCGGCACTGCTGACTTGCCGGCAATGCGTTCACCACTATAGTGCTCTACCGTGCTAAAGTAAAGCAGAAAGGTCGGGAATGATGGGGAGGAGAGGGCCGAGGCCCCAAGCCGCCGGGTCTGCGATTGCCCAGTCTGCGGTTTCCCCAAAGTTCACTCACAATGAGCGATAGGGGATGATAGCCGAAAACCTTATACTCGTAGAATGAGAAACAGGCAGGAAAGGGAAGAGCCGAGGGACGACGAGGGGTAGCGAGGGGCGGTTTATGAACCTGGATACGAGTTTTCGCGGCGGTCGCGTGCCGTCGCTCGGCATTGTGGGGGCTGCGCTGTGGATTGCCTGGATCACGCTCATCTACAGCGCCGATCTCTCGCTCGGTGCTGGCGGCGTGTCGCAGCAGTCCACGGCGAGCGCCTTCGTGTACTCCACGCTGGCTCTCGGCGTGACGCTTGTGGCGCTGAGCTTCGCGCCTTTCTGGACGCGACGGCATTTGCTCGGCCCCGCGTCCTCGGCGGCAGTCTCCTGCATCGCGGCCGCCATGACCCTTGTTGTGCTCAACGGTCCGTCGGTTCCTCCTGCCGCGTTCGCGGTGTGTGCGGCGGGCACCGGCTGCGCGACGGCGCTTCTGGCCCTGCGGCTGGCCGTGGTGTTCTCCGAAGTGGAAAGCCGCAGCATGCTCATGGGCATGGGCGCCGCCCTGCTTCTCGGCGTGCTCGTGTACGCCTTCGCCATGATGCTCGTGCTCTGTGGTCTCGTGGTGTCTGCGGCGGTAATTCTGGTGCTGCTGCTACCCTTGGCGGTATTCTGCCTAAACCTGGAAGGAGCCGACGGCGATGCGGATGACCCGATCGCGACGGAGGTAGAGACGCGGACTCCCTCGGCGACGCTTGTGCGGCTGGCGGTGTTCGCCGCCATGTCGTTGTTCCTGCTCAGCCTGACGCGGGGCTACTACCCCTCCCTTATCGAGCCGAGCGCGTTCACCGTCTCGCGGTGCATGGTGGCCATGGGGCTTGTACTTGTAGCCCTGCTGGTCATGGTGGGTGCTTGGGCATCCCCGCGTGATGCGGCCTTCGGAACGCTGTGCTACGGGCTGCTCGTGGCGGCGGTGCTCGTCGTGTTAGTGCTGGCCTTGGTGAACGTGGGCGCCACAGTGATGGGGGATGTGTCCTCGGTGTTGTTCGGGGTCACCTGCATCTGCCTGTGGGCGCTGCTCTGCCGCATGTCGTTCCGCTCCGGCGCCGACGCGGTGCGTGTGGTGGGCCTCGGCTTCGGTGCGGCGTGCCTGGGGGCCACGGCGGGCGTGGGCGTGGGTGCGCTCATCTTCGACATGGGCATGCCCGAGGGCCTACTCTCCTTTGTGATGGCGGCGGCTATCATCGTATGCGTGGCCGGCAGTCTGTTCCTCTTGCGTCGCGACGACATCGTGCGTCTCATGGAGCCCGCACCCGCGCCGGAGCGTGCCCGCGGCGATGGGGAAAGCGCCCTTTCTCCCGCGTCACCTGCCGTCGGCGAGGGCGGGGCGACTGTCGGAGTCGCCGAAACCGCCGGAGTCGCTGTGCTCGACGGCTACCAAGCGTCGTTGCAGCGCCTGTGCGTGCTCGTGGGCGTTGACCACGGGCTCTCGACGCGCGAGGTGGACGTGCTCGCGCTGCTCGTGGTGGGCAAGGATGCGAAGGCCATCGCCGATGAGCTCTATATCTCCTTCAACACCGTGCGCTCCCACATCCGCCGTATCTACGTGAAGCTAGATGTGCACAGCCGTCAAGAGCTGCTGGCACTTGTGAAAGATGCGACTCTCTAGTTCGAAAGCGGTATCTCCCCAGATAAGCGACTGCATACATTTTGAGTGAATGAGGTATAGGCGCTCATTTCGCTCACAGTGGACGATTCGTCTCCGCTCGCTCCTCTCTAGAATGCGCCCTATCGGAGCCCATCAGTTGCAGAGGAGGCGGTTATGGAAACGACCGAGGGGATGGCGGCTGTGCGTCGCGTTCTGGACGACAATCCAGCCTATCGCCATCTGTATAGCTCGCTCATCTCGCACTGTCGCGAGGAGCGTGTCCTTGAGGATGCCTATGCATTCTGCGACTCTGCTCGCACATCTCAGAGCCAGATTTTGAGCGCCGCCGCCATGGTGGACACGCTGATTCGCTGCGGCGCACTAAGTCGTTGCATATTCGTTGATGGCGCACCCTATGAAGGATCGCTTGAGGCCCTTCAAGCCGATGAGGCGCTGCCCGAGGATGCCTCCATCGAGATGTTCGTATGCGCTACTAAGGATGGCTTGGCTGCTGCGGCAGCTCAGGACGAGGAGCGCTCGCTTGGGCGTCTGATTGAAGAAAACCCCCATCGCCTAGCGGCGTTCACCGCTGTCTTGAAGGCCTGCGCCGATGAGCCGGGCTGTACCACCCGCCAGCTGCAGGAGCTTCTGAAAGAGGCCGATTTGCTGGAAACGGAAGAGGCCCGCGGCATCGACGGGCTGCATGCAAGCTATTTCACGGGCACGCTGGAAGCCGTCGGCGCGCTCGCGTGGAATGGGAAAGCGTGGATCGCGACGGAAAAGGGAAGGGCGCTTTAAGGCGCCGGCGATTCGCGGAAGATTCGAGAGAGAGGAAAGAGGAGGAATACGCCTATGAGCAAAGCAACGCTGACACGTCGTAATTTCCTCGCCGTAGCCGGCGCAGCCGCTGCTGCCTGCGCGGTGTCCGGCTGCTCTAACATGGAGCAGACCGAGATGGCCGCCACGGGTGCCGAAGAGGCGGCCGGGGAAGAGGCGGTGGAGATTGTCCATTCGTCGTGCCGCGCCTGTATCTCCAACTGCGGTGTGCTCGTTCACGTGAAGAACGGCCGCGTGGTGAAGATCGAAGGCGACCCTATCGACCCCATGTCCAAGGGTCGCGTGTGCGCCAAGGGTCTGGCGGGCATCCAGGCGCTGTACAACCCCAACCGCATGAAGTACCCCATGAAGCGCGTGGGCGAGCGCGGTACCAACCAGTGGGAGCGCATCTCCTGGAAAGAGGCCATCGACACCATCGCCGACAACCTTATGGAGATTTACGAGAAGGACCCGATGAAGCTCGTCATTTCCACCGGTGGTGGCGGGAACCCGCAGTTTTTCGGTCTGCACCGCTTCCTGCAGGCTTTCGGCGGCGGCAACTTCTTCGAGCCCGGCTGCGCCCAGTGCTACCTGCCTCGTATGTGCACCCAGCCCATGCTGAACGGCTGCAATGACACGTCTATTGCCGACTCCACAGTGGGTGAGATTTACTACGACGAGACCGTGCCGAACTGCTTGGTCATGTGGGGCACCGATCCGTCTCAGAGCCATGTGCCTTCCGGTGGCCGCGCAGTGAACAATCTGCGCATGAAGGGCATGAAGACCGTGGTCATCGACCCGCGCTTCACTCCCGATGCGGCCAAGGCCGATGTGTGGCTGCCCATTCGTCCCGGCACCGATGTGGCCATGACCAACGGCTGGGCCCGCTACATCATCGAGAACAAGCTCTACGACGAGGAATGGTGCGTCAAGTGGACGAACCTGCCCTTCCTCATCAACGAGGAGACCATGCTGCTCTACCATGCCGATGAGCTCGGCATCGGTGGCGCTGATGAGTACGTGGTGTGGGACGCCAACACCAACGCCCCGGCCGCCATGCCCTGGCCCCAGGACGAGTCCCTCTCCCCTGTGCTCGATGGCGAGTTCGACGTCAACGGCAAGAAGAGCCGCACTGCCTTCCGCGCGGTGTGGGACAACTGTGCTGAGTGGACCTTGGAGCATACCGCCGAGGTTACTTGGTGCGAGGCGTCGGCCATTGAAGAGGCGGTGAAGACCTACTGCGAGGGCTCGCCGCACTCCGGCATCTCCATCGGTGTGGCCACCGACCAGTATGCCCAGTCCGCCCAGGTGCCCGAAGGCGTCACTATCATCGAGTCGCTCATGGGCAACGCATGCCACCAGGGCAACACCATCCAGAGCCGCAAGAACCAGTCGCTGGGTACCTACTTCCTGTTCCCCTTTAACCTGTTTGGTCCCACTCCGCTCTCGCCGACCGAGGAGGTGGTGAGCCGCCGTCTGGGCGTCATCGAGCACAAGGGCCTGAACTACTGGATGGCTTCGCACATCCCCACCATCATGGAGGCCATGAACACTGGCGAGCCCTACATGCCCGAGATGTGGATCGACCGCTCCGGCAACAAGCTGGCCATGGTGGGCGGCGCGACCACGTTCCTCGAGGCCATGAAGAAGATGAAGTTCATCGTGCATATGTACATGTATCCCACGACGACTTCCGTCGAGCTGGCCGACATGATTTTGCCCACGGCCGAGTGGCTCGAGACCGCCTATGGTGCCGACCGTTGCAACACCTGGCTCATCCGCCGCGACGTGGTGCACACCTTCGAGCATGTTGACGAGACGCTTATCTGGTCCTGGATTGTCTCCGCCCTGGCCGATCGCGGCCACAAGGAGGCTCAGATGGCCTTCGATGCCGAGAACTGCGGCGCTGCCGGTCCCTACTGGAAGACCTACGACGAGTACAAGGGTTACCTGGCCGCGTTTATGAGCCAGTCCTTTGGCGAGCAGTGGACGTGGGAAGAGTGCTGCGAGAAGCTTCCAGCCGAGTTCATGCCCATGGAGGAGTGGATTACCTCGAGTTACGAGAGCTACGAGAAGCCCGGCGAGGACGGCAATCCGACCGGTTTTGCCACCACGTCGCACCGCATGGAGCCCTATGCCGAGGCTATGACCATCACCGGCCGCACCGGAGGCCCGACGGGCGCCTCGTTCTGGGACAACTACGTGCTGCCCCCGGCGTCGGTGGACTACCTGCCTCTGCCGCACTACGAGGAGCCGGCCGAGTCGCCCTTGAGCGATCCGGAGTTCCCCTACGTGCTCACCGAGGGCCGCGTACCGATGTACCACCATGGCACCCTGCGCAACGTCCCCTGGATTCGCGAGATGTATCCGGTGCCCCAGACGTGGGTAAATCCCGTCACCGCTGCCGAGATTGGCGTGGAGGAAGGCGACTGGTGCTTCGTGGAGAGCCGTCGCGGCAAGATTCAGGGTCGCATCCACATCACCGAGGGCATCGCGCCTAAGGTCATCTATCAGGAACGCTTCTGGAATCCGGAGTTGATGGATTCCGACGATCCGAGCCGTGCTTGGAAGGCCATGAACGTGAACGTGCTCACCAAGAACGATGCCCCCTACAACCCGGAGTTCGGCACCTACACGCTGCGCGGCTTTACCGTGAACGTGACCCCTGCCGACAGCGCTCCGGAGGGCGTGTGGGTCGAGCCGACGGAATTTACACCGTGGCTACCCGAGGTAACCGACGAAACGGGAGGAGGTTATGCCGTCTATGACGCGTAACGCCATTGTTGTCGACCTGAACCGCTGCATCGGCTGCTTCGGTTGCGAGGTCGCTTGCAAACAGGAAAACGATGTGCCCCTGGGCCAGTATTGGAGCCGAGTGGCCGTTGTGGGACCCATGGGAACGTTCCCGAATATCGAGCAGTACTGGCTGCCCACCATGTGCCAGCAGTGCGATGGCGCTCCCTGCGTGGAAGTCTGCCCGACCGGCGCGTCCTACCGCGATGAGGAGACGGGCATCGTGCTCATCGACCAGGAGAACTGCATCGGCTGCAAGTCGTGCCTGTCGGCCTGCCCTTACGGGGTGCGCGCCCTGAACGAGGCCGAAGGCGTTGTGGGCAAGTGCACGCTGTGCAAGCCGCTCACTGATAAGGGCGAGTTGCCGGCCTGCGTGAAGGCCTGCTGCGGCGAGGCCCGCTTCTACGGCGATTTGGACGATCCGGAAAGCGATGCGGCGAAGGCCGTGGCCGCCTACGACGAGGCCGACCGCCATCAGCTGGCCGACTCCGGTAACGGGCCGGCGACCATCTACCTGCTGTCGCCGAAGTACGCCACTTGGGTGAGCGACGACGCCGTCCAGGTGAGCAACGCCTAGCCATTTCCGTAATACGGCGGGGCGCCGGACTTCCCTCCCTTCTACCCGGCGCCCCGCCTTTGTTCTGCGAGGGGGCAACTACTATGACGCGCGAGGAGACTCTCGAGTTCTTTCAAAACGCCCGAGCGTTCTATGGGCTTTTGAGCAGCATCTTCTACCTGGAGCTGACCGAGGAGCAGATCGACGGGCTGGCCGACAGCGGCTTCGCCTATCCCGACGACGGCAGTGCTCTGGGCGATGCCTGCGCGGCGATGCGCCGCTACCTGGCCCGGCGCGGGCCATCCGCCCGGCAAGACCTGGCGGTGGACTACGCCCGCGTGTTTCTGGCCGCCGGCGTCTACGAGGGTGAGACGGCCGTTCCCTACGAGAGCGTGTACACCTCGCCCGAGGGCATTCTCATGCAGGATTCCCGCGACGACGCTGTGCGCGCCTACCGGCGGTGGGGCCTGGCCATCCCGCGCGATTTGAACGTGCCGGAGGACCACCTCGCCTTCGAGTTGGAATTTATGGCGCATCTCAGCGGTCGCATCGCCGAGGCGGTGGAAGCGGCCGCGGCCGGGGAGCTGCCGCGCGATGCGCTGCCCCCCGATGCGGCAGCGGCCATGGAGGCTCAGGCGGCCTTCATCGACGAGCATCTTCTGAACTGGGTCCCCCAGCTGCTCGAGCGGGTGAGGCGCTTCGCGTGCACGCCTTTCTACCCGGCCATCACCCAGATCGCCCTCTGCTATATCGAGGAGAATCGGGCTGTGCTCAAGGAGGCCCTCGCATGACGTTCGCCTGCGTGCTGGCTCTCACGGTGCTCGCCTGCTTCGCGCTGCGCCGGCTCATTCACCGCTGGCCTTGGGTGCTCTACGTGGCGGCCCTCGCGCTGGATGCTGCCTACGTGGTGGCCGACGGGCTGGGGGCGCCCTTCTGGTTGTGGCAGCCGCTGTTCTTGCTTGTGCAGAAGTGCTACCTGTCGCTCGCGCTGTTCGTGGTGGTCATGTACATCGGCTGTCTCGCGCGCACTTCGCGAACGGCTCTGTGGCTGCGCCCGGTGCGGGCCGAGCTCTCCATTGCCGCCTGCCTTTTGGCGGCGGGGCACATGGCGGCCTATCTGGGCACGTACGTGTCCATGATGGTGGCGGGCAGCGCCAAGGGCAACGTGGCCGTGGCTTTTGCCGTGGCGGTTGCGCTGCTGGTGCTCCTGCTGGTGCTCGGCGTGACGTCGGCGCAGCGTGTGAAGCGCGCTATGGCGACCGAGCGCTGGGCGGCCGTGCAGAAGGCGGCCTACGTCTTCTTCGGCTTGGTGTATGTGCATCTAGCCCTCATGCTGGCGCCTGCTGCCGCCCGCGGCGGTGCGAGCGCCCAGGAGAGCCTGGCTGTGTACACGGCGGTGTTCGGAGTGTACGCCGTCGCCCGCATCTCCCGCGCCCTCGCCGACCGCCGAGGGGCTGCCGAGGCGCTTGGGGCATCGGCAGCCCCTGCGGCGGCGTCCGACCAGCCGGCCGCAGAGCGCCCGTCCGCTCCCGATGACGATTGGGAGGAAGCCCCGGCGGTTTAGCCGAAGAGCAAGTGCAAGAAGTCGATGCGCTTCTGCAATCCCTCGTAGATGAAGTCGGTGCGCCCGTACATGGAGGGGTTCTCCTCCAGCAGGTCGCTGGCCCATTCGGGGAAGCCCACCAGCTTGTCGAAGTCGAGCCAGGAGGTGTCGCTCGCGAGGCGCAGCTGCCGGTCGGCATCTTCGTAGAAGGGGCGCATATCCACCACGAAGGGGGTGTAGGCCAGCTCTCGCGTGGACACGCGGCACCACAGACTCGAGCCCGTATCGAAGAGGGGAGCGGGACGGTATTCCAAGGTTTCCACGTCTCGGATAAGGCCGAAGTTGCGCCAGTGGCGATCGGTGTTCGCCATAATGTCGTCGCAAACGATCATCTTGGCAAGAGCCGTTTCGATACCCTCGACCCCAAGAGAGGCGCAGCATTCCACGTAATGGCGGTAATCGTCGCGGTGGGAGACGCGCGGCAGAATGCCGTTCACGTAGTAGGCGGGGATGAGCTCTTCGGTGGGGCCGACGAAGTTCGGGCAAGCGCTGACGAGCGAGTTCCCCCATTCCTCCAGGCGGTAGGGGACGTAATCCCCCTCGCTCAGCAGGCGCGAGAAGAGCTCCGTGGCAATGACCTCGTTGTAAGGCTCCTGCTCAAGCAAGGTACCGCCTTTGAGCAGTG
>CANEDU010000067.1 GCA_947426355.1 uncultured Adlercreutzia sp.
TTCGTTCAGAAAAGGTTCAGGGGGATCGTCGAGTTTATTGTACCCTCGCGTTTTACAAAAGAGAGTACAAGGCCCTTTAGCTAGAATTATTGCATTTAGAACCCCGCCGCTCATCCATCCTAGCTTGCCCAAACAGCCCTCCCGCGATGTCCATGTTCCAACGGATGGGTACCATTTACCCGGGTGCACCTGGGGCAACGGGCCGGCAGGCCCGCGCAAGGTCGCTCGCATAACACACAACATCAAACACGACAGAAGAGGCGAACGACAGATGCCGGACCCCGGACGACAGCACCGCGGAAGAGAAGCATTCCAACCACAACCGAACGAACATCGCTCCTAGGCAGGCGCCCGCATGGGCGCCTTTTACTTTTCAGGGACTTAGCCGCGAGCTAAGGCACGCGGCTCATGGCCGTTTCGTGGAGGCCCGACCAGCTCGACCCACCTCGACCCGTCTCCGTTCCCGTCATGCGCGCGATGCGCCAGCAGGCGGTTCAATCGTCGCGCAGACGAAAAGGGACACTGTGCCGCGCGGTGTGCCCGCACGGTGCCGCACGGGAAGATTGGAGGAACCATGGCACGCACAGCCGAATGCGCCGCGCCCGAGAACAACCAGGGCCGCGACGAATGGATGACGGTGATCGAGATGCAGCAGTACATGAGGGCGAGCCGAAACAAGGCGTACGACCTCATCTGGTCGGGAGAGATCGACTCGTACAGGCTCGGCAGGAAGCTCCTGGTGTCGAGGGCGTCGGTGGACGCCTACATCGAGTCGAGGAGCGGCAGGAAATGACGGCGGCGACCGCCCCGGGAGCCGCCCGCGGCCGGGCACGCGAGGGAGCCTCGAGACGAGAGGAGCTCGAGGACGACCATGACCAAGAGCACTAGCAGGAGCCAGGTGAGGCTCATCGCATCGACCAACGCGATATTCGGCGCCGACGAGGCGTGCGCGATGCTGCGCATCAGCCGCGACGCAATGTACCGGCTCGCCAAGGACCCCGACGACCCGTTCCCGATCCGCTACATCGGCGGCAAGACGCGCGACGGCATCGTGCTGCACGACGAGCTCGTCGCATGGGTCGAGCGCAACAGCGTCGTCGGCTCGCCCAGAAGGGGCTAGCGCCGATGGCGGCCGCAGGCCCGAAGGGGCGCGACGGCCCCTCCCCGCGCGAGTTCACGGCGGTACGGCACTTCATGATGGCGGACCTGGGCCTCTCAGGCCTTCCCCTGCTCGTCTATGCGCGCATCTTCGGCTTCTGCGACGGCGGGTGCGACTACTTCGAGAGCAAGGGCAACTTGGCCCGCTTCCTCAACGTGCAGGAGCGCAGCGCCTACCGCGCCATCCGCGACCTTCTTGACCAGGGCCTCATCGAAGAATGCGGCGTGCACGCCCCGGCGCGCGGGCACGCCACCAAGCGATACCGCATCGTGCGCGAGAGGCTGCCGCCCGGAGCGCTGGCAACCCCTGACGATTCGTCAGGGTTCCCGGCGCGAAAGGGTGACGAAATGACAGGGTTCGCAGCCCGAACCCCTGACGAAATGACAGGGAAACCCCTGACGATATGCCACCCAATAAGCAAAAGGGACAACAAGGACTTCAGAAGATAAGGAAGGGGCGCCCGATGGACCGAGCGGGACTCATCACCCTGGAGCAGGCCCGGGCCGCCGGGCTCTCCTTCGACGAGCCGGAGCCGAGGGCGTGCCCGCACTGCGGCGCCGCCCTCGAACCGCTCGGCGCGGCGCTGGCGGGCAGGGTCGCCTGGGTCTCCGCGGCGCCCTGCCCGTGCGAGGGCGCAGCCAGCGAGCGGGAGGCCGAGGAGCGAAGGCGCGCGGCCCTCGCCGCCAAGGAGGAGGCCGCCCGCCGTGAGAAGGCGCTCTCGCGCGCGGGCATCCCAAGGCGCTACTGGGCCGCCGAGGCAGACCGCCCCGAGTTCGCCGAGTACATCGCCTCGTTCGCCGGCAACGGGGGCGCCGGGCTCTACATACACGGGGGCGTCGGCGCCGGAAAGACGCACGCCGCCTCCGCCATGGCCAGGCTGTTCGCCGAGGCCGGCTACGACGTCGCCTTCACGACGGCCAAGGGCATGCTCGAGCGCGTGAAGGCCACGTTCGACGAGGGCGGCACCGAGGCGGCCGTCGCGCGGTACGCCAAGTGCGACGTCCTCGTGCTCGACGACCTCGGCAAGGAGGACGCGACCGAGTGGTCCGTCGGCACCGTGTTCAGCGTGCTCGACGCGCGCTACGAGGACATGCGCCCGACCATCGTCACGTCGAACTACGCGCCCGGCGCGCTTGCGGACAGGCTCGCCAGGCGCGGCGAGCGCGTAACGGCAGAGGCGATCGCGAGCAGGATCTCCCAGACCTGCAGGCCCGTCTACCTGGGCGGAAGGGACAGGCGCCGGCGCGGCTAGCTTGTGCGCTTCCCGTGGAGGCGCGGACGGCTCGACCCAGCTCGACCCATCGCGGGCGGCCCCAATGCCCGCCGCAATCGAAATCGCTATACACGTCTTGGGCGGCGCCGACGCGCCGGCACGCACGCCTGCTCCGACTCGCACCGTGCCCCCATCGCGAGGACGCCGCCCGCCAAGCAACAAACGAAAGACGGAGGGCCCATGGACGGCTTCGAGAGGATAACCGGCCGCGAGCACGAAGGGCTCGTGGAGAAGTGCCAGGAGAACGGCTGGCTCAAGGTCGGCGGCTTCGACTGGCAGGACGACCCGTTCCTCGAGGAGTACCCCTACGAGTTCTCCCGCACGGAGAGCGTCGACAGGCTCCGCGAGGCGCTGGGCTCGGGCAACTGGGCCATACGCCAGGGGTTCTGCTACCGCGACCTCGCGTTCATCCAGCAGGTGAACGGCGGCGACGAGTGGTGGACGCTCAAGCGCGACGGCGACGCGTGGACCGGCTTCGAGAGCTGGAGCTTCGGCGCCATCGCCCAGGAGCCCGAGCGGTTCGAGCGCGCCATGCGCGACATGTGCGAGGCGACGCCGGAGCAGTGCCGCAGCGGCGAGTGGGACCATCTGCACGAGAAGGCTCCCGAGCCGCTGGCGCAGCGCGCCGCGTCCGCCCGCGAGGCGAGCCGCGCGCACGCCGGGCAGGAAGCCCGCGCCCCAATGGCGCGCGAGAGGGCCGTCGGGGCCGAATAGGGACGACCGGGGCGCGAAGGCGCCCCTTTTTCATCTCGACTGGAAGGGAGGCGCGGGATGGCGAGCGACTACGGGGACGAGGCGGGCGGCAAGCTGCTCGACTGGATGCTGAGGATCGGCCAGGAGGCCGGCGCCGAGGCAATGGCGCGCAGCGCGAGGGAGCTCTCAGAGCGCCTCGCAGGGATCCGCGGGACCATCGCCGGCGGGCGCGCCGAGGCCATCGCGGCCGACGGCGCGCCGACCTACGCGAAGCTCAGCCTCGAGGAGCTCTCTGGGCTTCCCGAGTACGCGACGATCAAGGAGGTCGTCTCCGACAAGCTGCGCGCCGCGTCGGTCGAGCACCACATCATCCCCGGCGAGGGCCGCGACTGGCTGCTCTTCAAGGTGGAGGACGCCCCCGAGGTCGACGAGGCCTTCCGCCAGCTGGAGCAAGAGACGGGCAAGGCCGCAGACCGCGCAAGGGAGCGGCTCTCCGAGATCGCCGAGAGGCGCCAGGAGCCCGAGCGGCTGGCGGAGCGCGCGGAGCGTGCGCGCGAGGCGTCGAGGGCCCACAGCCAGGACATCGGCCGGGAGCGCGGCCCGCGCCAGATCGAGGGGCCCGAGAGATGAGGTGGCAGGCGGCGGCCGCGCTGGCCGCAGCCGCGTTCGCCATGGGAGATGCAGCGGCCGCGGCAATAGCGGCGTCGGGCGCGAACCCGATCCTCGACCCGGAGGCCGCCATGGCGGCGATCCCCGCGGCGCTCCGCGCGGGGCGCGTCTTCTCCGCGGAGGCGCTTCCCCTGTGCGCCGGGACCGCCTGCGCGTGCGGCGCGCTCCTCGCCTGGGCCCGCTCACTGGGGACCAAGGGGGCCCGGCGCGACGGCGAGGAGCACGGGAGCTCCAGGTGGGCCACGCGCAAGGACATCGCGCCCTTCGGCGACCCCAAGGACCCCGACAACAACATCATCCTCACCGACAACGCGCGCATCCGCCTCGTGAGCCGCAGGTTCGACCTCTCCACCGACACCAACGACAACGTGCTCGTGGTTGGAGGACCCGGCACCGGCAAGACGCGCTACTACGTCAAGCCGAACCTCCTGCAGGCCAACGCCAGCTTCTTCGTGACCGACCCGAAGGGCACGCTCATCCGCGAGATGGGCGGCGCGCTGGCGGAGCTCGGCTACGAGATCCGCGCGTTCGACACCATCGACTTCACGCGCTCCATGCGCTTCAACCCCATAGCCTACATACGCGACGAGGCGGGCGTCATCCGCTTCGCCCGCGGCATCGTCGCCAACACCGAGGGCGAGGCCGACCACAAGGGCGACCCCTACTGGGAGAAGGCCGAGCGCCTGGTCTACACCGCGCTCACGGCCTACCTCGTCATGCACTGCGAGCCCGCCGACCGGAACCTCGACGGGCTGCTCACGCTGCTCTCGCTCGCCGACGCGCGCGACGACCCGGGCTACATGAGCCCGCTCGACATGGTGTTCCGCGAGCTGGAGACCGGCGAGCGCTACGTCAGGCGCGCCGGCGCCTCGGCGGAGGGCGGATCGCTGCGCGGCTTTTCCGAGGAGGACGGCGCGTGGGAGTGGGTCAAGGTCCGCGAGCCCGCGCCCCCCGACGACTTCGCGCTCGCGAGCTACCGCGAGTTCCGCGTGGCCGCCGGCGACACCATGAAGTCGATGCTCTCGAGCTGCAACGTCCGCCTGAAGCCGCTTTCCATCCGCGCCGTGCGCGACCTCACCTCCAAAGACGAGCTCGACCTCGCCCACATGGGCGACGAGGGCGCCAAGATCGCGCTCTTCGCGTCCATGAGCGACACCGACTCGACCTTCGACTTCCTGTTCGCCCTGCTCATGGACACAGCCGTGAGCGCGCTTTGCGCCGAGGCGCTCGAGGCGCACGGCGGCTCGCTGCCCACGACGGTGCACTTCGTCTTCGACGAGTTCGCCAACATCGGGCGCATACCCGACTTCGAGCGGACCATCGCCGTCACCCGCAGCAGGAACATCGCCGTCTCGATGATCGCCCAGTCGCTCTCGCAGCTGAAGGAGACCTACGGCGACAACAACGCCGAGACCATCGTGAACGCCTGCGACACGCTGCTCTACCTGGGCGGCAAGGCGAACGAGACCAACGAGGAGATCAGCAAGATGGCCGGCAAGCAGACGGTGGCGAGCGAGACGCAGAGCGACTCGCGGGGCGCCGGCTGGACCCGGACCGTGAACCGCGGCATCTCCGAGCGCGACCTCATACAGCCCGCCGAGGTGGCGCGCATGCCGCGCGAAGACGCGCTCGTGCTCGTGAACGGGTGCATGCCGCTCATGGACCGGAAGTACCGGCTCGAGCGCCACCCGCGCTCGCGCCTGCTCGAGGAGGCCGCGCGCCGCGGCCCGTTCGACTTCGCGGAGTACCGCAGGCGGAAGGACGGCGCCTCGTGACGGGGCCGCGGAGGGCGCGGGCCTCCCCCGCCGCGGGGGAGGAACGGCAAGGAACATCGTCAACCGAAAGCAAAGGAGAGCAGCATGCTCGCAAACGTCATCAAGCTCGTGTCGGGCTGCGTGACCTTCCTCGGCGGCTTCCTGGTCGTGTGGGGAGCGGTCTCGCTCGGCCTGGCCATCAGGGAGCAGCAGGGCGGCCCGCAGATCGCGACCGCCATTTCCACCATCGCCGGCGGCGCGATCATCATCGCCGCGTCGGTCTACTTCGGGCAGCTGGACACGTCCTGGCTGCCGGCATAGGGGGCGTCGCGGATGGCGCTCCGGATACCGGTGCAGAAGGACATCGGGGAGTACGAGGAGAAGATCGTCGGGAAGATGAGCCTGCGCACGCTCGCATGCGTGTCGCTCGGCTTCGGCAGCGCGGTCGGGGCGGCGGCCTTCGTCCACCTGGGCCTGCGCGCCGACGTCGCGGACGCGGCCTTCCCGATCATGCTCTGCAGCATGCCGTTCTGGCTCGCCGGGTTCTGGCGGCCGTTCGGCATGCGCGCCGAGGAGCTGCTGCCTCTCCTGGCGGCACACGAGCTCTCCCCGCAGCTGCTCGCGTACGAGCCCTGCCTCGCCGGGAGCCTCCCCGAGGGCTCGCCGCGCCCGGGCCGCCCGGGACGTCGCGCGAGGCGCAGGGCAAGGAAGAAAGGAGCCGAGCTCTATGAGCCGAGCAAGAAGCAACAAGGAGAATAGGCCGAAGCGCCCGAGCACCCTCGGGCTGCTCCTCGGCGGCACGGGCGGGCGCAAGGACGCCTCGAAGGGCGCGGAGACCGAGCGGCAGAGGCGCCGCCGGGAGCGCGACCGCTCGCGCGAGATGGCCGCCTACGTCGGCTACGACGCCATGTACAGGGACGGAATCGCCCAGGTGATGCCCGGGGTGTTCAGCCAGACGGTCGAGTTCTCCGACATCAGCTACCAGTCCGCGCGCAAGGAGGCGCGCGAGACGGCCTTCACCGTGATGAGCTCGCTGTTCAACTACTTCCCGGCGGACTCCCACGTGCAGCTCCAGGTAGTGAACGCGCCCATCCCCGCCGACGAGGTCGGCCGCAAGGTCTTCTTCGAGCCCGGGGAGCGCGCCACCGCCGGGCTCGCCGAAGAGTACAACCGGATCCTCAACGACAAGATGCGCGAGGGCGTCTCGAACCTCGTGCGCCACCGCTACCTGACCTACGCCGTGGGCGCCGACGACGTCGACGCCGCGGTGCCCAAGCTCGCGCGCATCCGGGGCGACGTGGAGCAGACGCTCGCGCGCATACGCTGCTCGTCGCGCGCCCTCGACGGCGCCGAGAGGCTCGAGCTTTTGCAGGGGCAGCTGCGCCCGGGGTCGCGCTTCGAGTTCTCCTGGGACAAATTGTCCCCGACGTCGGGCGCGCGCACGAAGGACTTCGTCATGCCCTCCACGCTCGACTTCAAGCCCGAAGGCAGGTCCGACTGCTTCCGCAGCGACGGGCGATACGGCGCGGTGCTCGCGGTGCGCAGCTTCGGGTCGGTCATCGAGGAGACCTACCTCGCCTCCATCATCGACCTGCCGCTGCCGCTCAACGTGACGCTGCACGTGCAGCCCATCGCGCAGAGCGAGGCGCTCGCGCTCGTGAAGCGCCAGATCGACTGGATGGACAAGGAGATCATCGACGAGCAGATGAGCGCCGTGAAGAAGGGCTACGACTACCAGATCCTGCCGCCCGAGCTGCGCTTCTCGAAGGAGGAGGCCGAGGAGCTGCTCGACTTCCTGCGCAACAAGTCCGAGCGCCTGTTCGTCTACACGGGCCTCGTCTACACCTGGGCCGACAGCCTCGAGGAGCTCGACCGCCGCGTCCAGCAGGTGACGAGCGTCGCGCAGGGCTGCACGATCGGCCTCGAACCGCTCCACTTCCGGCAGCGCCAGGCTCTCAACTCGGTGCTCCCGCTCGGGGACAACCACGTCACCGTGAGCCGCTACCTCACCACGGGGCAGGTGGCCATGCAGATGCCCTTCGCCAGCCAGAGCCTCGACGAGGCGGGCGGAGGCTACTACGGGCAGTCCAAGGAGAGCGGGAACCTGGTGCTGTGCGACCGCAAGCGCCTGGCGAGCCCCATGGGCTTCGTGTGCGGCAAGCCCGGCTCGGGCAAGAGCTTCTCGGTGAAGCGCGAGATAACCAACACCGTGCTCGCGCACCCCGAGGACGAGGTCGTGATCTTCGACCCGGCCGGCGAGTACGGCAACCTCGTCGGCGCGCTCGGCGGCGCGAACGTCGAGCTCGCCCCGGGATGCTCGGCGGTGCTCAACCCCCTCGACACCGCCGACGTCGCGGACCGCGCCGACGCCGCCAAGCTCGCGTACAAGACCGACGCGGTGCTCGCGCTCTCGAGCGCGCTCATGGCCGAGGGCCGCGAGGGCCTGCCGGAGCGCGACCGCTCGATCATCGCCCGCTGCGTCGGCGAGGCGTACCGGGAGTGCGCGAAGCACGGCCGCCTGCCCACGCTCGGCGACTTCCACGCGGCGCTGCTCGCTCAGCCCGAGGCCGAGGCCGCCGACATCGCGCTGCGCTACGAGCGCTACGTGAAGGGCGCGTTCTCCTTCTTCAACGGCCAGAGCAACGTGGCGCTCGACAACCGCATCACCAACATCGACATGCACGGCCTCGGCCAGAACATGCGCGTGTTCGGCATGATCACGGCGCTCGAGATGGTGCGCAACCGCGTGATGGTAACGCCGCCGCGCCCCAACTACACCTGGCTCTACATCGACGAGGTGCAGAGCCTCTTCGCGCACCCGACGGTGGTCGAGTACTTCGCCCGCCTGTGGCGCGAGGGGCGCAAGTTCGGCCTCATCTGCACCGGCATCAGCCAGAACACGAGCCACATGCTGGCCAACGCCGAGGCCCGCGACATGGTGCTCAACTCCGAGTTCTTCCTGCTGCACAAGCAGTCCACCGCCGACCTCGACGCATGGGCGGAGATGCTCCAGCTCTCCGCCACGGAGCGCGGCTACATCGGCGACGCCGTCAAGCCCGGCGAGGGCCTGCTCATCAGCGCCGGGATTCGCGTGCCCATCACCGACGACTTCCCGAGGGGCTCGCTCTACGACCTGTGGAACACCAAGCCCGCAGAGGTCGCCGAGCGCGAGATGCGCCGGGCGGCGCGAGAGGCGGAGGAATAGGAATGGCCGGCCCGAGCGAGGGCGGCGGGATGCTCGAGGTGGTCGGGGCGCGGCGCCGCGACGTGCTCACCGCGGGCGACGTCGCGGAGACCGAGCGCGACGCCCTGGGAAACGTCTCGGAGGGTGCCGGCCCGCTCGACGAGGCGGGAGGCCCCGCCGCAACGGCGGAGGGGTGCCCTTCCAGGCCCGGCGCGCCGGAAGGCGGGCTCGGGGACAAATTGTCCCAACCGGCCGGCGAACGGCGCGCGGCGGCCGCGATGCGCTCGCGCGTCGATGC
>CANEDU010000068.1 GCA_947426355.1 uncultured Adlercreutzia sp.
AGTCGCCGGGGGTGAAGATGCGCTTGTCTTCGGGGAAGTGCTTGGTGTTGCCTGTGACGAGGAGGGCATCGGTGGAGAGGGCCAAGTCGTAGAAGGGCTGATCGTCGGCATCGGCGCACAGTGGAGCGAAGGTGAGGCCGGGCAGTCGTTCCTGGCGAATGCCGAAATGGCGTATCTTCGCAAGCACCGTGGCGATGTCCTGCTCGTCGAACTTGAACTTCGGGCGGCGCAGCACTTCCTCGTACTCTTCCATGAGGGCCGTTGAATAGACGGGGACGAACTTCCTTTCGGTCATGTGTCGCAGCAGAGCGGCGGGATGTCCGTGGTCCAGATGCGAGATCATGGCGGA
The DNA here is from genome assembly GCA_947426355.1 of uncultured Adlercreutzia sp. Lineage (GTDB taxonomy): Bacteria > Actinomycetota > Coriobacteriia > Coriobacteriales > Eggerthellaceae > Adlercreutzia. The sequence continues at coordinate 350 of CANEDU010000068.1, forward strand.
GACTACCACGTGGGTGTCGAGAACAACGTACTTCATCGGGCGCCCTTTTCACGGCGCTCGGCGCGCACGGCGGCGATTTCAGCATCGATGTCCTCTGGCGTAACGGCGCTCTTCGCGTTCCTTTGCCACAGGCGCTCCAGCTCGTGCTGGGCTACCCACTGATCGTAGGAGTGTATGGCTTCATTGATGGTGTCGAACATCGAGAGATCGATCATCATGCAGTCGATCTTTCCGTTGTTGGTGACGAATGCGCAGCCGTCCTCGCGCACGGTGGCGCAAACCGCCTTGGTCTTGGAAGCGAGCTCAGTGGAAGTAAAAACGTTCATGAAGCCCCTCTCATATATGGGGAATTATAGAGATAATTATACTGATAATACTAAGAGAATTCTAGATAGCAAGTGCGATCATCAATGGCCTGCAAGCTGCCAACCGGCTCTATGCCACAATGCCGTCCATGGTGTGCTCTGCGAGGAGCTGTTCGCGTACTGCTAAGGCCTCGTCTACTCGTAGCCCATGGCGGCAAGCTGGTCCTCGTTGAGGCCGAAGTAGTGGCCGAGTTCGTGGATGATGGTCTTGCCAATCTCCTCGACGATTTCCTCGCGGCTTTCGAAGCAGCGCTCGTGGGGGCCTTTGAACACGGTGATGACGTCGGGGATGTCGTCGTCGTAGCCGTCGGCGCGCTCGACAAGGGAAAGGCCGTCGAACAGGCCGAGCAAGTCGTCGGGCAGAGGCTCGTAGCCCTCGTCGGTCGCCTCCGAGCCGTCGCCCTCGCATCGGGCGCGCTCTTCTGCGCATTCCTCCCATTCGTCCTCGTCGCAGCCCAAATGGTAGGCGTTCGGCTCTTCCTCCCAAACGATGGCGATGTTTTGCAGCGCCTCGAGGAACTGCTCGGGCATGGCGTCAAGCGCCTCTTCGATGGCAGTCTCGAATTCCTCGTCGGTCATGCGGTACATGGGTCCTCCTTGAAGCGTACGGCGCGCTACGCCCGGCGCCGACGGCGCATCTCGCGCACGACATAGAGCGAGCGGCGCGGGTGCTTGGCCGCGATGAGCCAACGGCGTCGGCGACGGGCGCGGCGTGCGTCGTTCTGCAGGCGGTACACGAAGGTGAGCACGAGTTGCATCGCCGCCAGGCAGGCTGCTACGAGGAAGGCCGCTTGGTAGCTGCCCGTCTCGCCGAACAGGTAGTTCATCGCCAAGGGGCCCAGTACGCCAGCGGCGGCAAAGGCGATGAACATGATGCCGTAGTTTACCGAATTGTGGGCGCTGCCGAACTGAAGCGCCGTGAACCCGGGGTACACGCCCATGATGGATCCGAAGCAAAAGCCCACGAGGCAGATGCCGGCATAGAACAGCACCACGCTATCGGCCGTGGCCATGGAAAGCGCGCCCATGCCAACGGCGAACCCGACAGCTACGGCGCGCAGGGTGTTCGTGATGCCGAGCTTATCGCTCAGGCTGCCGGACACGATGCGCCCAAGCGTGTTGCACAGCGCCAGCACCGACACCACGGCTGCTGCGGCCGCCGCATCCAGGCCCACAGCGCCTTGGGCGATGGGGCTGGCCTGGGAGATAATCATGAGTCCCGAGAATGCTCCGCACACAAGCATGGCGAACATGGTGTAGAACACGGGGCTCTTCAGCATGGCGCACCAATTCTTGTTCACGCCGCGCCCGCCGCCGTCGGCTTGGCGCGCGGCCTTCCAGCCGCTGGGGGTGAACCCGACCGGGCAAGGGGCTATGAAAAACGAGGCCGCCACCATAACGATCAGCATGACGGCGCCAAGGATCTTGAAGCATTCTTCCACGGGGAAGACGGCCATCAGTCCCGTGGCGACAAAGGGGACGATGACCGAGCTGATGCCGTAAGCGGCGCAAATGATGCCTCCGGCCAGCCCCGGTCGGTCGGGGAAGAACTTCACGGCGTTGGCCAGGGTGGAGCCGTAGGCGAATCCGTCGCCGAGCCCGCAGCCTACGCCAAAGACAACGACGAGGAAGGGCAGGCTTGTGGCATAGCCTGAAAGGAACAGGCCGCCGCCAAAGAAAACGCCGCCGGCGACGACCATCCAGCGCGGGCCAATGCGGTCGTTCACGATGCCGCCGAGAATCATCGTGATGGGCGGTAGCACGCACGCCGTGGTGAACACGATGGACAGATTCTCTGGCGTCCCGCCCGAAAGAGCGGCGAGGTGTTCGGCCATGGGGGTGGCGAAGACGCTCCACGCGTACAGTGCGCCGATGCAAAGGTTTACCAGGCAGGAAGCGGCCAGCACGGCCCAGCGCTTGCGCGTCCACAGCGCCCGCCGCTCTTCGGAAAGCTCATCTACAGCTGTGCGGGCCTCTGCGGCGCGGGTCTCGGCGATGCGGGCCTCTGCGGCGCGGGTCTTGGCGATGCGGGCCTCTGCGGCGCGGGTCTTGGCGATGTGGACCTCGGTAGCCTTCCTGCTCTTCGCGCTCATGCGTACCTTCATGCCCGCGGCCCTCCCTCGTCGTGCAAGCGAAATTGTTCACGTGCCCCATTCTAGAGAATCTGCACGCTTTCGCAACGGCGAAGCAGGGTCGAAGTTATGCGGTTTAAAGCGCTGCCAGAATCTCTGCGTCAGCGGCAAGTTGCTGACGGGTGAGACCAGCCAGCCCGTAATAGAACGCGGTGCGGGCGCGTTTCGTGATGTCGTCGCACAAAGCGGGAACCCATGCCAGGTGCGCATCGAGGAAAGAGCGCTGGGCCGCCACGAGCTCTGCGGTGGCCTCGTCGGCTTCAGCAGCTTCGCGGGTGCGTTCGGCGAGGCAAGCCATGAGCTCCAGCTCAAGGGCCACATGGTCTTCGGGCAAATCGAAGCTTTCGGGAACGCGCAGGCCCCACTGGCGGTACGTGGCGAGCATCTCATCGCGGGCGTCCTGCATCAGCAGTCCCTCGTCGCTGGTATAGACCGACTCGTAGGGGGCAACCGGATGGGGGCTCATGCCGAGAAAGAGCTGGTTGTAATCGGCCGCCAGATCGCGGCGCAGTGCCTCGGGGTCGGCATCGGCGGCTTCGGCGTAGAACGCCGCCAGCGGATCGCCCTCGGCTCCGGCAGCTTCGGCAGTCTGCAAGATGGCCTCTACGAGGGTGGCGTCGGGTGCCGTGCGGAAAGTACGGGCTAAGAAGCGGTAGCCCAGTGCCCGATCGTTCATCAAATCAATCAGCTCTTGGTTGGTCATGACGAGGTCTCCTTGGTCATTGCCGGGATGAGAAAAGGGACGGGCGCCGCGGGAGGGAGCGGCGCCCGTCGTGAAGCCGGGCCATAAGAGGGCCCGAGGAATCGTGCTAGGACACGAACACGCTCGGCGTGGTCTCGCCTTCCATGCGCGCGCCGCCCTTCTCTGCGGCCGCGGCTTCCATCTCGGAAAGCGGGCCGAAGTGCAGGGCCTGCACCGGGCAGGTTAGCACGCAGTGCGGCTGGTCGTCCTCACGACCGATGGACAGGCAGGTGTCGCACTTGTCCATCTTGAAGCCGCCGCCCTCGATTTCCACGTACTGGGGAACGTCGAAGGGGCAAGCGCTGCTGCAGGTTTTGCAGCCGATGCACAGCTCTTCGTCCACCACGACAACGCCGTCCTCGTCGCGCTTGCTGATGGCGCCCTGGGGGCAGTTCGCCAAGCACAGGGGGTTCTCGCAGTGCATGCAGGACAGCGATTCGAAGTGACGCTTCACCTCAGGGAACGTGCCCGTGACGGTCTCCTGCACGTTGCGGCGGGATACGGTGCCGGCCTCAATCTCATGCCACTGCTTGCAGGCCACAACGCAGGCCCAGCACTTAATGCAGCGGCTGGTATCAACGAAAAATCCGTACTGTTCAGCCATAGTTTACCCCTCGATCTTCGAAATCTTGACGAGCGTCTGCTTCGCCATGGACGACGTGAAGCCGTCGTAGTTCGCCATGTTGTCGTCGTAGAGCACATTGACCTCGCTGCCGCCGTCAAGGCCGTCGTAGCCAGGCAGGCCCAGCTCCTCGCAAGGCTCCCACCAGCCGCGCTTGGTCATAAGCACGGAAGGCTGGATGGCCTCGAAGTAGCGCGCCACCATCTTGATGGAGCCATGAGGCGATTCGATGAGCATCCAGTCGCCGTCTTCGATGCCGTACTCCTGGGCGGTGGCCGGGTTGATCTTCACCCACGGCTCGGGCTGCAGTTCGCGCAGGTAGGGCACGTCGTGGTAGTAGCTGTGGTTGCACAGGCGATAGGCATGCACATCGGAGATAACGAGCGGGTATTCCGCCGCGATGTCCGGCGTGCCGGTGAGGCTCTCGGGCGCTCCCTTGTAGACAGGCAGGCGTTCAATCGTGCCCGTATCGTCAGCGTTGGGCTTGCCGCCGATCCACTCGTTGACGCACTGGACCTTGCCCTGGGGCAGAGAAGCGAACATCTTCTCGTAGTTCTGGTACTCGGGCTCGGTCGGCTTGGCGCCATCGGTGCGCTCGACAAAGATGTAGCCCTTCTCGCGCAGCTCGTCCAGACTGATGCCAGAGCCATCCAGCTGCTCGGAGAGCATGGCGTCGATGTCGCCGTTCCAGAAGTCGTCGCCGTAGCCCATGGCCACCGCGAGGTCCAGATAGTACTGCCAGTCGGAATGGCACTCACCCATGGGCTCGGAAATCACCTGGTTGATGCCGATGAAGGTGCCGGCCGGGGAGTTCTTCGTCGCGAACTGGTCGGCGGACTCGTACTGAGTCGTGGCCGGCAGCACGATATCGGCGTAGTCGCAAGACGAGTTCCAGGCGACATCCATGACCACGTAGTAGTCGAGCTTCTTCAAAGCCTCGGCCACGGTCTTGGGCTGGCGGGTGGCCGACATGGGGTTGGAGGACTGGGCGAAGATGCAGCGCAGCGGATAGGGCTTCTCGGTCAGGATGGACTGAATGCCCTTGTTATAAGCGGTTGTCGGGCCGGACTCCTGGGTCTCCATGGTCTGGAACCAGCGCGGGGTCTCGGGGCCGACGAGCTTGGCAACGCCGGGCATCCAGCCGTTGGCGATGTCCTCTTCGCTGGCCTCCAGGCGGTCGGTCAGCACGTCGATGGGCTTGGTCTTGATGAGCGGCTCGGGCATGACCATGCCGGCCCCGCCGCCACCAGCGATGCCGAGGTTGCCGGTGATGGCCTCAATGAGGCACACGCAGGCCACGGTCCAGTGGCTGTCGGCGGACTGGTCGCCGATGCCGTTGCCGATGTTGATGCCCATGGGCTTGGTGGTGCCCATGACGCGGGCCACCTCAACGATGCGGTCCTCGGGGATGCCCGTAATGGGAGCAGCCCAAGAGGGCGGGAACTGCTTGACGTGCTCGGCGAGCTCGTCGAAGCCGAGGCACCAGTTCTCAACGAAGTCGTGATCGTAGAGGTCCTCGCCGATGATGACGTTCAGAATGGCCAAGGCCAGAGCGCCGTCGGTGCCGGGGATGATGGGCAGCCAGTAGTCGGCATGGGAGCCGAGGCCCTCCTGCATCGGGCGGATGTCGATGACCTTCATGCCGCCTTCCTGGGAATCGAGGCGCTTGTTGGGGTTGCCCTGGTTGATGGCGGAGTTCTCGGAGTTGTAGCCCCACACCACCAAAAGCTTGCACTTATCCAGCTGCTGCGGCTCGGTATTGGTGGCGCCCATGTGATTCGGGCCGCCGAGCGTAACTAGGCGCGAGAACATGCGCTGGGAATTGCAGATGGCGGAATGCAGGTAGTTCGGCGAGCCGTGCACGTTCAGGAAACGACGGCCAAGGGTGCCGAGCACCGCGTAGAACTGCGGAGAGAGCACGCCGTAAGACTCGGCACCGTACTGCTCTTTCTGCTCCTTGAGCTTGGCGGCAATCTCGTTGATGGCCTCGTCCCACGTAATTTGCTCGAACTTGCCCTCGCCCTTTTCGCCCACGCGCTTCATGGGGTACAGCAGGCGGTTGGGGGAGTACACCGTGTGCATGGCGGCGTTGCCCTTGGCGCACAGCGTTTTGGAGCCGCGGCCGAAGTTGTTGCCGGCCTCGGGATTGCCCTCGACGTGGGCCCAGCGGCCGTCCTTGATGGTGCACAGGGTGGAGCAGTGGGTACGGGCAGGGCCGCACATCTTGCACCAAGTGTGCTTGACTTCGATGACCGGCTCGGCAGCGTTTTCGCCGGTCTCGGAGAGCTGCTCGTCGTTCTCGAGCGTCTGGGGCGCGCAGCCGCCCAGCATGGCCGCGGCACCGAGCGCCGCAGCGCCAGCGAGAAGAGAGCGTCGTGTTAATTGAGTCATTGGACCTCCTCTTGTCTTTTGTCCCCGTACATCCCAATGCGACCGATTCTTCGTCACCCCTCTCCGCAACTTGCGTGCGGTCCCATCGGTAGCGCGGGAGTCGTCCCTCACGACGCTCTCTAACGTACCTCTTTTGCAGGTGCAATAAAATCGTTGATTTCCCATATTGTATAAAAGGGCTTTTTACCAGGCGTTTCATATGAAAGCTATGAGGGCCTATGCGCGGTGTTCATCGAGTTTCTATGCTACAATTCGCACGGAGGGATAGCGCGGCAGAGGAGATGCCGCGCCAGCGGGGGGATGATTCTTGTGAAAAGGCAAGCCAAGTCGGCGGCCTTGCCCGACGCAAACGGGCAAGGTGGCTTTCGCGACCATTTGCGTTCGGTGACGTTGGCCGATGTGCTCGATGTGCGTGTCGTGGGCCTTGCGCTCACGCTCGCGTGGCAGTTCGTCACCTTCTTTAGTGCCTCGATTCATTTTTCCACGCGCAACGATGTGACTCATTTCAACAGCGTAGTGGGGTTCTCCAGTCTCGGCATGATTGCGGTGTTTCTCTTTGCCGCGGCGCTTCCCGATTTGTTCGCTCGCGTTATGGCGCGCCCCGGACTGCGTTGGCTTTCGCCGGCAGCCATGGCCCTCAGCACCGGTGTGCTTGCCATTGTTGATACGGGGGCCTTCTTCACGCAGCCCTGGTGCTCGATTGCCTCAACCATCGCCGGTGCCGGGCTGGGCGTTCTCTATCTCGGATGGGGCGATGTGACGCACCGGCTCACGGGCGTGCAGGTAACGGCCAAGACCGCCGCTTCGTTCCTGCTTGCGGCGCTGCTCTTTGCCCTGGTGGTAATGCTGCCGAAGGTGCTGGCAGTGGGTGCCACGGTGCTGCTGCCGTTGGTGGCCGGTGGAATCCTTTTCCAGCGACTCGGCGTCTGGCAAAAGGTCGAAGCGGTGGACAGGCCCACCCTCACTAACGGCGCCTTTTCCATCCGCGCGGTGCTCTCCTTGGGCGTGCTTGCGTTGGCCGGCTCCTTTGCCCGGGCCCTGCTCTTAGACGCCTCGCCTATTATCGGCGATGGCACCTATCCGTGGCTGTTCCTCATGGCGGCTTTAGTATCTGTGGGCATCATTTGCGGCCCGCTGCTTTCGGCCCATGCGTTGGATTTCGCCGCCGCCTACAAAACCACCGTGTTCGTGCTGGGCTTCATCTTCCTGCTTGTCCCGCTTGCTGATTCGGGGTCGCTTGTGGCCGATGTGCTGGGAATTGTCACGTTCTGCGTTACGCTGCTGCTCGTTTGGGTGGTGCTTGCGCGCATCACGGGACTCTACGGCCTCTCGCCACTGTTTACGTTTGGCATCGGCTGGGCCTCCTATACGGCGGGTATGCTCGCCGGGACGTTTGTCGGTGCGCTCGTCACGTCCTATCTTGACATCACCCCGCGTCTTTTGAGCGCCGCGACGTTGGTGTGCGTGTGCCTTATCTTCTTCGCCTATCTGTTCTTGTTCACGGAAAAGACGGTGGCCCGCTTGCTCGGCGGTCCATCGGTGTCACCGCGTCGTCCCTTCCGAGAGCGCTGCTTGGAAGTAGCGAGCGAGTTCGGTCTTACCGTTCGCGAGGAAGAGATCATGGAACTCGTGGCCAAAGGGCGCTCTACCCCGCGCATCCGCGAGGAATTGGGGCTCACCGCTGGTACGGTGAATTCGCATTTAAGCCATCTTTACAAGAAGCTCGACGTGCACGACCGCCAAGAAATCATAGACCTGATTGAAGAGGGTCGCTCAAGCAGTTAACCCTATCTCGGAACGCTGCGTCGTTGAAGTATTTGTGCGAAACAGGGCTCGGTGTGGGGGTTTGTGTTACCATTGCCCGCGCACTTAAACGCGCGCGGAAAGACCCGAGCGCAACGCCTTGAAGGCGCCAGTCAGCAGGCAAGGAAGCTCCTTGCCCGACCCAATGGGAGGAATTGCATGAAGATTCTGGGCATGGGAGTTCCCGAGCTCCTCATCATCCTGGTCGTCATTCTGCTCATCTTTGGCCCGAAGAACCTGCCTAAACTCGGCAGCGCGCTCGGCAAGACCGTGAAGAACCTGCGCGAGGGCATGGGCGCCGGCGAGAAGGAAGTCGAGGAGGCCGCTGACGAGGAAGTCGTCGAAGAGGTCATCGAGGTTGAGGACGCCGAGCCCGCCACCCCGAAGAAGACGGTGAAGAAGGTCGTCAAGAAGAAGGCCGAGTAACCGGTTTCCTTCCACAACATGAGGTAAGAACGGTGGTGGGGGGGGGGGCGGGGGGGGGGGGGCCCCCCCGGGCCAAAAAAAAAAAAAAATAAAGAAAAAAAGAAAAAAAAAAAAATAATAAAAAAAAAAAGAAAAAAAAAAAAAGA
>CANEDU010000069.1 GCA_947426355.1 uncultured Adlercreutzia sp.
AAGCCTGCGGCGTGAAGACGGCCGAGGCGATCTGGCAGGCCAAGCAGAAGTGCCCCGAGCTCATTGTCGTGTCGCCCGACTACGCCGCCTACAAGCGCTACTCGCGACTGGCGCGCATGATCTACTACGGCTACACCGACCTCGTCGAGCCCTTCGGCCTCGACGAGTCGTGGATCGACGTCACGGGATCCCTGCCGCTTTTCGGGGGCGACGCCATGCTCGTGGCGAGGGAGATATCGGAGCGCGTGAAGTCCGAGCTCGGGCTCACCGTGTCCGTCGGCATCTCGTGGAACAAAGTCTTCGCTAAGCTCGGGAGCGACACCGATCCGGGCGACGGCATCATTGCCATAACGCGGGACAACTTCCGTGACGTCGCATGGCCAATGGCCGCATCCGAGATGGTCTACGTCGGCCCTGCCACCATGCGCAAGCTCCGCTCAGCCGGGTATGAGACCATAGGGGACCTCGCACATGCCGGGGACTACTTCCTGAAGAGGCGCTTCGGCAAGATCGGCATAATGCTGCGCGCGTTCGCGAGGGGCGAGGATACGAGCCTCGTGAAGGCCATGGACCCTTCGAGGGCCGATGTGGACTACGTTGTGAAGGGAATCGGCAACGGGCTCACTGCCCCGCACGATCTCGAATGCGACTCCGACGTGAAGGCCCTCGTATGGCTCCTCTCCGAATCCGTGGCGCAGAGGCTGCGCGAGTCCCGGATGCGCTGCCGGACGGTGTCCGTGGGGGCGCGGTTCGCCCGCGATCTTTCGGGCTACTCAAGGCAGAGGACGCTGAGGACTCCGACCTGCCTCACGAGGGATATCGCGAACGTGGCTATGGGACTTTTGCGTTCGAACCAGTCGCTCGACAAGGAACATGCGCTCAGGGCCGTGCACGTGCGCGTGACCAACCTCGTTCCCATGGATGTGCCCGTGCAGTGCGAGCTCTTCGGGGACGCCGAGGAGACGGAGCGCCTTGAGAGGCTGGACCTCGCCATCGACGCGCTGAGGGGGCGCTTCGGCAACACCTGCGTGAAGCGGGCGGTCGAACTCACCGACGAGGTCATGTCCGGCCTCGACATCAAGCGCGACAACACCGTCCACCCCGTAGGGTTCCTCAGGTAGGCGGCCATCATGGTCGAAGGCATCTCGGGAAGGGTCAAGCGGTACGTCAGCGTCACGGCACGCATGGACGAGGACGGGCGCGTGCGTCCGCTCTCCATCCAGTGGTACGACGGCAAGACCTATCCGATCGATGAGGTCAAGGATGTGCGCCGTGCCTCGTCGCGCAAGGTCGGCGGAGACGGCATCTGCTACACCGTCCGGATCGGCAACAACGTCACCTACCTGTTCTACGAGGATCCGCGCTGGTTCGTGGAAGAGGTCGTCAAGGACGGCATGTCCGCCTAGAAATTCGCATTTCTTGAGCAAAACGCCAGCTCAGAGCCACTGCGACAATTTGTCACAGCGAATGCGGACACCGTTCCCATCCGTTGGGCTGATGCGCTCTTTCCCGTGGCCTCCGTCACCTCAGGTGCGCCCTGCCCCGCCTCTCATCCAGGCACGCTCGCACGGAGCCCGCCATGTGCGCCGCAAGGCGCGCCCTTCCTGCGCAAAACCCGCACATGCACATCCCGTGCCTTTGACTTTTGCATGTGCAGGTTGCGGACGTGCGTCCTTTGCGAAGAAGCCCGCTTTCCTCCTTGCAGCGCAGGCGGAACCCGCGCACGACCCCGGATCACGAGGCGGTGGCACAGGGCGACCGCCGAAAGACAAGGAGGTCTTCAAAATGGGAAATCGAGCAGTCATCACCACGCCAGACAAGAACCTGGCGCTCTACCTCCACTGGAACGGCGGCCGTGACACGGTCGAGCCACTGCTCAAGTACTGCGAGCTTCAAGGCTACCGTCCTCCGAGCCAGGACTGCTACGGATGGGCGCGGATGGCCCAGGTGGTCGGGAACTTCTTCGGCGGGTCGCTCTCGGTGGGCATAGACCGGTACCGAAACCTTGGCGACCAGGGCGACAACGGCGTATACGTCATCGACGGTTGGAAGATAGTCGATCGCTACGCCACGGATTACGACGAGGACTGGAACGCGGTCGGCCTGAGGCACATCGACCCTTCCGCCGAGCAGAGCGGATACGACTTCGACGAGATGCTTCACGCCTTCGATGAGGCGATGCCCGAGAACCTGAGGCTCGGCGCCTTCCTGGACGCCGAAGAGGTGCCGGTGTCCGATGTCCGCCTGGGCGACAAGGTTTGGATGAGCGCGTACGAATCCAATCCCGAGCTCTTCGAGGTCGTGGGCTTCGGCGCGGACGATGCCCCCAGGGGCTTCAAGGGAATCCCCTTCGTCAACCGCTACGATCACGACGGCGACTACTCCTGGAACGGCAACAACTACATCGACGCCGACACCTGCCGCATCGCCCCGCGCGAGTAGAAGCCTCCAGCTCCGCAACGACCAGGGGCGCGGCTAAGCCGCGCCCCCTACAGAAAGGACAGGCACATGAATGGAAACGACATCTTCGCGACGCGCAGGGAGGATATAGTCGATCCCTCCAAGCTCACGCGCAGGGAGCTGCTCAGCGCCATCTACTGGCTCAACCAGGAGCTCACGGGCCGTGTGATATTCGGCGGGGCTGCGGCTTGCGATTACGTCGAGCGCGAGCTGAAGAGGACTTCCGCCAACTCGAAGCCGATGCTCATCGAGAGGCTCAACGAGATGGTGGACGAGCTGATCGGGACCGACCCGTATTCCCACGTGCTTCGGATCTACAGGAAGAAGTAGCGGCAATCGACGAGCAGGCTTCGGATCGCTGGCGGTCCAGGTCTGCTCGCTCTTTCGGCATGATACAAACACTTGCACTGAATCTATGCTAATATATCAGTGTGATTGTTTATGGCAAATAGAAGCGAACAGAGGATCGAGCGACTGCTCGACGAGAACAACGGCGTCCTCATCGCCTCGGAGGCGATAGGCTCGGGGATCCCGAGGAACGCGGTCTACGACTTCGCGAGGTCTCGCGGGCTGGAGAAGGCGTCCCCGGGCATCTTCGTGGACGCCGACGTGTTCCCCGACGGGCTCTACCTGCTCCAGGCGCGCTACCCCAAGGTCGTGTTCTCGCACGAGACGGCCCTCTACCTCCACGACATGGCGGAGCGCGAGCCAGTCCCCATCGCCCTCACGGTGGAGTCGGGCTACCACTCGGGGTCCCTCAAAGACCAGGGCGTGAAAATCTTCTACGTGAAGCCGGAGTGGTACGGCCTCGGGATCTCCGAGGCGGAGTCGCCGGGCGGCCATGTCGTGAGGGCATACGACAGGGAGCGCACCGTCTGCGACGTCGTGCGCAGGAAGGCGGCCATGGACCCCGCCGCCTACGGCTACGCGCTCCGAAGGTACGCTGCGAGCAGGGAGAAGGACCTCGCCAGGCTCGGTCGCTACGCCAGGGAGATGGGGGTCGAGAGGCAGGTTCAGCAGGCGATGGAGGTGCTTCTGTGATAAAGGGCGCGCGCAGGGTGAAGGACCTGATCCGCAACAAGGCGAAGGGAGATAGCAGCAGGTCCCAGGCGCTCTTGCGCCACTACGCCATGGAGCGGTTCCTGGAAAGGCTCGCGAGCTCCCCATACCGGGACAACTTCGTGCTCAAGGGCGGCATGCTGATGTCGTCGCTCGTGGGCGTGGACCAGCGCAGCACGATGGACATCGATGCGACCGTCAGGGGATTGACGCTCGATACGGGCAACGCCCTCAAGGTCGTGGAGGAGATCGCCGTCGTCGAGCTCGACGACGGAATGGAGTTCCAGGTCGGCGGCGCGGGAGAGATCATGGAGGACTCCGAGTACGGCGGCGTGAGGATTGCGCTCACGGCCCGCATGGAGAAGACCCGCATCCCCATGAAGATCGACATCTCGACGGGGGACGCCATCACCCCGGCCGAGGTCATGCACAGGTACCGCCTCATGTTCGAGGACCGCGACATCGGCATATGGGCCTACCCGGTGGAGACCGTGCTCGCGGAGAAGATCGAGACCGCACTTGCGAGGGGGATCCTCAACACGAGGATGAGGGACTTCTATGACGTCTTCATGCTCCGCAAGCTGGACGAGGGCCTGGAGCCGTCGAGCCTGAGGGCGGCGCTTGAGGCCACCATCGATAAGAGGGGCAGCGGCGTCAGTGCATCCAGCTACGCTCAGACGCTGGCCGAGATAGAGGGCAGCGCGACCATGGCGGAGAGATGGTGGTCCTACGGCCTGTCGAACCCCTATGCCTCCTCGATCGCGTGGCCGGACGCCGTCAGATCGATTCGACTCCTGTGCGACGCGTGCTGGCAGGGCGCGCGAGAGTCCGATTAGCCAGTCGCCGGCCCAGGAATCCAACAGAATTGCCAAGGAGGAAACGCAATGAGTGCGGGGATTGAGGAGCTGCTTGAACTTCTGACGTCGCGAGACAACTCGCAGGCATATCGGGCGCTGAAGGCGCTGGAAGCAACGAGCGCCGAGAGCAACCGCCTCTACCCGCACATGGACGAGTTCATCGCAATGACGGGCAGCAGCAACTCATATATCCGCACGCGCGGGCTCGCGATGATAGCCCACAACGCGAAGTGGGATGCCGACGGCAAGATCGACGGAATAATCGACGAGTACCTGGAGCACATAACCGACGAAAAGCCCATCTGCGCGAAGCAGTGCATAAAGCTGCTCCCCCTGCTCGCCGAAGCCAAGCCCGCTCTTGCGCCCAAAATCGTCTTCGCGCTGAGGGACGCCAACGTCGCCCGCTACCCAGATAGCATGCGCCCCCTCGTTCAAAAGGATATCCGCGATAGCTTGCTCACGATAGAGTGCTAAGTTACAGTGCAATCGCCGAAACACGGCTAGCGCAAAACCAGTACCTTCTCATGCCAAAACCTTTCCAAATATGGCAAGGTTTTGGCATGAGCAACCATGAGGAGACCAGATGACTTCATCTAAAGAATACGTCAGCTACGTTCTCGACCAACTCTCAGAGGCGGGCGAGGTTTCCTATCGTGCGATGATGGGCGAGTACGTCATCTACTATCGCGATAAAGTCGTGGGCGGAATCTACGACGACCGTTTCCTCGTCAAGCCAGTAGAAGCCGCCAAGGCCCTGCTGCCTCACGCGGATTACCAGATTCCGTATGAGGGCGCGAAGGAGATGCTGCTCGTCGATTCCATCGAGAACCGCGCCTTGATGGCAGAGCTCCTGAGGGCCATGTATCCGGAGCTGCCCGCGCCTAAAAAGAAGAAGCCGCGAGCGAAATAGGTGCCCGCTGATAGCTTTCCGCATTCTTGGGCATGCGACGATCAGCCGCTCATGCCGCGTGCCATTGGCATGAGCGTCGACGACCCGAAAGCTTTCGCCGCCCACATCATGGAATCGCTCCCTTAATGGGTCATATCGGTAAGTATCGTCCTGATGGAAGCGATGTCAACTGCAGCAAGACATCCGATACGACCCGCCGTGCCTAGATAACCAGCAGGAATTTCGGCAATGCGGTCGAGCCGAGCGATGGAGGGCTTAGCAAGGCCTGCTGCCTCCCATTTTTGTATGAGGTAATCATGCTCTAGGGAGAGCTTGTTAGTCGCGCTCGTCACCATCGCCACAAGCGTCCCGTCGGGCCGCATCGCCAATACGATGACCGGACGAAACTTATATCCGCGACCCTCGGAAAAGTCGAAGCGCGCGTGCCACACCTCCCACGGCTGAGGACCCTTGTCACTCATCGTCATCCCATTCCGCTGGTAGCACAGCGACACCTTCCGCGTTCAAAGGCGCCCTATAGGCCACCGAGGCGACGGCATCGTACGACGGCACCTCCGGACGCAGTTCGAACGGCAGACCGCCGACCTCAATCGACTTGATGAGGAAGGTGTTTATCGCGTCGTTGAGACTGAGGCCCCACCGGGCGTACACCTCAGTCGCATCTCGCTTCACTTCGTCAGACGTACGCGTCTTAATTTCTGCTCGCCTGGCCACCGCAGCCGTCGCCATAGGGCACCTCCTTATTTTAGTACCCATATTGTACCCTTTTTGGGTACTAGTATAAAGCACTTGCGATAACTTCGCCCATTTCGTTCCCAAGCACTCACCAACGCGCTGATGGTATAGTGCCGTTCAAGCGCGACAAGCAAACAAGCCGGGCCGTTCTTCCGAAACCTTTCGGATGGCCCCATTCATCTGATAGGTCTGAGAACCCAGCAGCAGCCGAAGGAGAGGCCGATGGACGATTTGAATCTGAGCGAGCGGCAACTTCAAACGCCCTCTGGCGCCATTACCTACTGGGTCTCGCGCGAGGTTGATGCCGACCGTCCTTGGCTCGTTTTCCTGCCGGGGCTGACGGCCGACCATCGACTCTTCGAGCGGCAGCTGGAGCATTTCGCCGGCCGGTCGAACATGCTCGCTTGGGATCCGCCCTCCCACGGGGCGTCGCGCCCCTTCGCACTTAACTGGACGCTCGACGACCTGGCCGGCTGGCTCCACAAGATTTTGAAGCGCGAAGGCGCAATTCGACCTATCTTGGTCGGCCAGTCCATGGGCGGTTACGTCGCACAAGCCTACCTGCGGCTCTACCCAGATGACGTTGCGGGCTTCGCGTCAATCGATTCCTGTCCCTTGGATTTCAGCTATTACCGAAGCTGGGAGCTCTTTTTCCTGAGGCACACGAAGCTCATGTACCTGTCGATTCCCTGGAATACGCTCAAGCGCCTCGGCTCGAGCGGTTGCGCCACCACCGACTACGGCAGAGCGCTCATGGCCACTATGATGGACGATTACGGGAAGCGGGAATACTGCGAGCTGGCAGCCCACGGCTATGCGGCTCTCGCCGGCGCGATAGTCCCCGATCGCACATACCACGTGCCGTGCCCGATGCTCCTCATCTGCGGCGACAAGGACCAGGCCGGCTCGGCCAAGCGCTACAACCGGGCATGGTCCCAGAAAACCGGGGTGCCCCTACACTGGATAGAAGGAGCCGGCCACAACGGGAACACTGACAAACCCGATGCGGTAAACGCGTTGCTGGAGGAGTTCACCCTCTCGCTTTACGAGCCAGCATTCAACGAAGCACTGCAGGTGGGATAGGCTCATCCCCACCGAAACGCTTCGTCCCGAAAGGAGCCGACCATGCAGGTCAACACCAACCGCATCCCAAACGAGCGCTCGAACACAGGCGCGCCCTGGCGTATTTGGCAGCTGGCGGAACATTCCGATATGACAAATGAAGCAGCCGCGTGGTTCTCCGAAAAGTGGGGCATCCCCGAGGAAGCTTACCGAAAGAGTATGCAGGAAAGTGCCCAGGCCGACGGCGACGTGCCCCAGTGGTACGTTGTGCGCGCGGACAACGACCCCGCAGGCTCCATCATCGCCGGCTGCGGCATCATCGAGAACGACTTCCACGACCGGCCCGACCTCGCCCCCAACCTCTGCGCTCTGTATGTGGAAGAGGAGCACCGCTACCGCGGTCTCGCGCGGCACCTGCTCAACCACACCCGCGCCGAGGCAGCTGCCATGGGCCACGAGCGCCTGTACCTGGTTACCGACCTGGTGGGCTTCTACGAGAAGTGCGGCTGGGAATACCTGGGCGACGTAAACGAACTCGAAGGTGGCACCATCCGCCTCTACGGCACCGACACCCTTTCATAAAGCGGCGCCGCTTCAAGGGGGGCTCGTCGACCGGAAAAGTCTCGAACGCGGCTTACGCCCCACCCCACAGGCAGCGCCCCCAATGCTGGTAGACTTTCACAAACACTAAAACCCTTTGCCGACGAAGCGAGACAGCCATGGTAATTCTGATAACGGGCGCGAGCCATACGGGAAAGACGCTGCTGGCGCAAAAGCTGATGGAGCGGTACCGCTATCCGGTGCTCTCCCTTGACCTGCTGAAGATGGGGCTCATCCGCAGCGGCCAAACGGAGCTGACTCCCGAAGATGACGAGCTGCTCGTGCCCTACCTTTGGGGAATCGCCCGAGAGATGGTGAAGACCGCCATCGAGAACAGCCAGAACCTCATCGTGGAAGGCTGCTACATCCCCTTCGACTGGCAAAGCGATTTCGAGCCCGCATATCTGGAGCAGATCGAGTACATCTGCCTCGTCATGACAAGGCGTTATCTGGAAACCCACGACGATGATGTGCGCCGCTTCGCTAACGCCATCGAGCAACGCCTGGCCGACAGCGTGGATATCGACGACCTCGTTGCCGATAACGAGCATATTCTTTCTGAATGCCAGAAGCACAATCTGCCATTCTGCCTCATCGACGAGGACTATGGGGCAGGAAACCTAGAAACAGTCCCTCTTTATGGCGATGACCTCAGCAAGGCCGCACGCTTATTATCCGAAACGGTACATGCGGTCAACGCCCACGACTACACCTCCGAACAGCTTGACGCGTGGGCGCCACGCAATTGCAGGTATCATGCGAAAGTCGCCGAAAGGCTATCCAGGCAGCTGGTCATCGGAGCCAAGGAGTGCGGCGTCCTTGTAGGGTTTGGAAGCCTGGATGGCAACGAAGGAGTCATCGACCTGCTCTTCGTGCATAAGAATCGCCAGCGCCAAGGCATAGCAAAAGCAATCCTCGCCAATTTGGAGCGCGCGGCAGCCGAGCAGGGCCATCGTGCTCTAACCGCCTTCGCATCGATAACGGCAAGGCCTTTCTTCGAAGCCATGGGCTACACGGCGAAATATGAAAACGAAGTGATTCGAAACGGAGTTTCCCTGACGAATTATCGAATGAAGAAAACGCTTTAGCGGAGAGGAGTCCTGTGCAGTACACCCGCGGAGAACTGGCTGAGGCGAAGCGGCAGATCGATTCGCTGCTCCACAAACTTCGGGGGACCCATGCCTCGCTCAGCGCCAAGGAAACCGCCGACAGACTGAAGCCCCAGATCACGCTCGCCGCCCGTAGGATCGACGCGCTGGAAGTGGCGAACACTCTCATCGAGCGAGAG
>CANEDU010000070.1 GCA_947426355.1 uncultured Adlercreutzia sp.
GCGTGCGCGACGAGGTGGCGTCGCGCAGCACGGCGACGTTGAAGCCGCGGGCGAGGCCATCGTAGGCCGTCGAGCGCACGCAGTTGGGCGTGGTGGTGCCCGCGAGCACGAGGGTGCCGATGCCCCTGGTGCGCAGCATCATCTCGAGCTCGGTTCCGAAAAACGCCGACCAGCTCGGCTTCATGACGATAGGCTCGCCGTCGCGCGGGGCCAGGTCGGGCGGGCATTCCAAGCTTTGGGGGTCGACGGTCGAAAGCGGGCGCCCTCCCTCGGCCCAGGCCTCCCAGCGCACCGCCTCCACATCGCTTCCATCGGCGGCGTACTGGCGGCGCACGTGGAAGACGGCCATGCCGTGGGCCCGGGCTGCCCCGAGGGCGCAGGCGCAGGCGGGCACGCTGGCCGCGGCTCCGGCGATGCATAGGGGCGAGGCAGTGTCGATGAAGCCGTTCTGCATATCGATGAGGATGAGGGCGGCGCGCGCAGGTTCTATCATGGGTGCTCCTTGGACTTCGGTGTGTGCTCGCTCCATTGTAGTACTATGGGAGTCATAAGCGATTGGGGGCGTTGCGAGGGCGGCGCCCTGTCACCCTCGACGAAAGGAACCCCATGATCGGATTTGCCATCATCGTGGTGCTGCTGGTGCTCTGCGTGCCCCAGGCGCTGTTCATCGTGCCGCAGCAGAACGTCTACATCATCGAGCGACTCGGGAAGTTCAACCGCACGGTGGGCGCGGGCCTGAACGTGAAGATCCCGTTCTTCGAGACCGTCGCCGCCAAGGTGGACATGCGCACGCGTCAGGAGCAGTTCGGCATCGACGCGAAGACCCGCGACAACGTGACCGTCACCATGGCCATCGCCGCGCAGTACCGCGTGAGCGCCCAGCCCGCCGCCCAGGGCCAGCCTTCCGGCGTGTGGCGCAGCTACTACATGCTGGCCAATCCTACGGCCCAGATGCGCTCCTACCTCATCGACGCGCTGCGCTCCTCGGTGCCGCAGTACACGCTCGACGAGGTGTTCGACAAGAAGGACGCCATCGCCTCTGACGTGAACCAGACGGTGTCGGGGCTCATGGTGGCCTACGGCTACGATGTGGTGAGCACGCTGATCACCTCGATCGACTTGCCGGCCGACGTGGAGATGTCCATGAACCGCATCAACTCCGCCCAGCGCGAGAAAGAAGCGGCCCAGTCGCTCGCGGAGGCCGAGCGCATCAAGGTGGTCACTGAGGCCCGCGCCCGCGCCGAGGCCATGGAGCAGGCCGGCCGCGGCATCGCCGCCCAGCGCAAGGCCATTGCCGACGGCATCTCCGAGTCGCTCGCGGTCATCAAGAGCTCGGGCGTATCGGCGGCCGAGGCCAACCAGCTGTTCATCTTCACCCAGTGGACCGACATGATGAGCGAGTTCGCCCGCAACGGCCGCCAGTCCACCGTGGTGCTGCCGAGCGATTTCACGGCCACGGCCTCCATGTTCGAGCAGATGCTCGTAGCCCAGGAGAGCGAAGGCGCAGAAGAGTTCGTGGTGGTGGAAGAAACCGCGAAGTAAACGGCGGTTGCCGGCGGGGCGCCTTGCCGCAGTACGTGTGCCGTTCGTGGACTTTCCCGAAATGGCGCAAAAAATCCCCTTGCGCAGGTAATAGGGGGGCGATATACTGTCAAATCGCGTCCAAACTAGAAATGATGCAAGACCATTTAGAAGTATAGAGTAGGAAAAGGCAATGGATATCATTCGCGCTATTGAGCAGCAGCAGATCAAGCAGGACCTCCCCGAGTTCCACGTGGGCGACAACGTGAAGGTCCACTACCGCATCACCGAGGGCAACCGCGAGCGTATCCAGGTGTTCCAGGGCGACGTCATCCGTCGTCAGGGCGAGTCGGTCCGCGAGACCTTCACCGTGCGCAAGATCAGCTTCTCCGTGGGCGTGGAGCGTACCTTCCCGGTGCATTCCCCGAAGATCGAGAAGATCGAGGTCACTCGCAAGGGCGACGTGCGTCGCGCCAAGCTGTACTACCTGCGCAACAAGGTGGGCAAGGCTGCCAAGATCAAGGAGAAGTCTTTCCGCTAGGCCTTACGTTTTGTATGTGCAAGGGCTCCTTCGGGAGCCCTTTTTCATGCCCGCTGCGTGGTAAGTCGCCTTATGGCGGGCGCTATGTGAGAGGAGCTTTGGGTGATCGACCTCACCGTTCCCGAGATTCGACGCAAGCTGCAGGAGGCCGATGCGGCCGCATTCGCCGTGCTGGAGCGCTCTTTGGTGGCCGATATGCGCAAGGGCGTGCGCTCGGCTGTGGAAGTGGCGCGTCGGCGCATCGAGGCCGAGCAGGCCGAGGCCGCTCGCCTCGCGGGCATGTACGCCTTCGAGCGCGAGCTTGCCGCCGAGCGGGGCGGGTCGGTGATCATCGGGCTCGACGAGGTGGGGCGCGGCCCTTTGGCGGGACCTCTGGCCGTGGGCGGCGTGGTGCTGGATGCCGACGATCCCATTTCGGGACTGAACGATTCCAAGCAGGTTCGGCCCGAAGACCGCGAGGCTATCGCCGATGAGGTTCGCCGCCGGGCGCGGGCGTGGACGGTGCAGTATGTGGAGCCGGCGGACATCGATCGCGTGGGTATGACGGCGGCTCTGCGCGGGGCCTTCGCGGCCGCCATTGCCGCGGTGGAGGCCGAGGGAATCGTGCCCGACGTAGTGCTTTTGGACGGCAATCCGCTGCGTTTGGATCCGCGCGAGGTGAACGTGGTGAAAGGCGACGGGAAGTGCGCCTCCATCGCGGCGGCGTCGCTGGTGGCCAAGGTGGCGCGCGACCACTTGATGGAGGAGTATGCAGAGCAGTATCCCGGGTATGGGTTCGAGTCGAACAAGGGCTACGGCTCCGAGGGGCACATGGCGGCCATTCGCGAGCAGGGACTCACGCCCATCCATCGTCGCAGCTTCTGTTCCTTTGCGGTTCAGGAGAGCTTGTTCTAAATTGGCCTGATTCGGCTTGGGCTTTCCGGGAGCGACCCGTTCTGGCGCGTCACGAGGACGCAGGTGCGGTTTGCGGGAGGCTCTTTTGGGCGTTTCCCGTGACGCTCGCGCGAGGTGCGGGCGGTGCGATTCGGGAAATCCCGCCGTCATTTCTGCGGTTTTGCGCTCGTAGAGTCTTCTTATCCGAGAGGAAGGAGACCCTCCGATGGCCGCAACCGCAGAGGCGGGCGTGCTTGAGCGCCCGGTTCAATCAGAGAAGAAACCGAAAACGGCGCGCAAGGTGAGGCGCAAGGCCCCCGCTAAGCGAAAGACGCCCGATGCGAATGCCCAGGGCGTGCGAAACCGTGCGCTGGGCGCTCGGGGGGAGGAAGCCGCCGCGCGCTTTCTCAGGCAAAACGGCTACACGATTCTCGAGCGCAATTGGACGTGCTTTGCCGGCGAGGCGGATATCATCGCCGTCGACGACGAGGCGCTCATATTCGTGGAAGTGAAGACGCGGCGCAGCACCGACAAGGGGCTGCCCAGCGAGGCGGTGACCCGCGCCAAACGCGAGAAGTACGAGCGCATTGCCCTGGCTTACATCCAGGATCATTTCTTTGGCGAGGCGGTCGTGCGCTTCGACGTCATCGCCATTACCGTGCTCAGCGGCGACCGCGCCTTTATCCGCCATCATCTGGGCGCCTACTCGGCAGGCTGCTAGGCTATGGGGCGGGGGCAGTGCGCCGTCATGGGCGCGGCGGTTCGCGGGGTGGACGTGGTTCCCGTGCGGGTTGAGGTAGTCGTATCCGGAGGCCTTCCCGGCATGGCCATCGTCGGCATGCCGGATGCGGCCATCCAGGAGGCCCGGGAGCGGGTGCGCGCCGCGGTGAGGGCGGCGGGGTTTTCCATGCCTGGCGAGAAGATCGTCGTGAATTTGGCGCCGAGCCATCTGCGCAAGACGGGTTCGGGCTTCGACCTTCCCATCGCGCTTGGCATCCTAGCGGCAACGGGGCAGATAGACCCGGCCTGGGTGCGCGATGCGCTGTACGTGGGAGAGCTTTCTTTGGATGGGCGAGTGCGCCCGGTGACAGGAACGCTCGCCTGCGCCATATGCGCGCGCCGGCTCGGGCTCGACTTCGTCTGCGCTGCCGATAGCGACCCGGTGCCCTTGGACGACGTGCGCCTTCTGGCCATGGACTCTCTTGAGCGGGCGGGTGTGGAGGGAGGCGCGGCGGCGGTGCTGCCCGCCCATGCCGGGCGCTCGGCCCTGAGCCTTCCGGTGGACGAATTGGATTTCGCGGAGGTGTCGGGCCACGAGATTGCCAAGCGCGCGTTCCAGATTGCCGCTGCGGGTGGACACGGGCTGCTCATGATGGGGCCGCCGGGGTCGGGCAAGACCATGCTCGCCTCGCGCATGCCCACCATCATGCCGCCCCTTAACCCCGACGAGATGCTGGAGGCGGCCGTGGTGCACTCGGTGGCGGCCGAGCCCATAGAGCCTCTCATCGCCGGGCAGCGCCCTTTCCGCCATCCGCACCACAGCGCGACGCTTGCGGGGCTCGTCGGGGGAGGGAGCCCTATTCGGCCGGGGGAAATTTCCTTGGCCCATCGGGGCGTTCTGTTCCTAGACGAGCTGGCCGAGTTCAAAAGCTCGGTGCTGCAGGGCATTCGCCAACCGCTAGAGAGCGGGACGGTGACGCTCACGCGCGCCGACGGCAATGTGAGTTTTCCGGCCCGGTTCATGCTCGTGGCGGCTACCAACCCCTGCCCCTGCGGCTATTACGGCGACAAGGAGCACGAGTGCACCTGCACCGTGCCACAGATTCGCAACTACCAAAACCGCATAGGCGGACCGCTCATCGACCGCATCGACTTGCATCTGGACGTGCGGCGCATCAGGCCCTCGGAGGTGCTGGGGAATCGTTGCGGCACGGGCTCGGCGAGGCTGCGCGAAGGGGTGCTGGCCGCCCGTGCGTTCGCGGATTGGCGCCGGGCGCGCCGAGGCGAGCAGGACCAGCAAGATTGGGCCGCCGGGCTTTCCGATGAGGCCCGGCAGTTCATGGTGGCCCAGGCTGAGTTGCACGCCATGAGCGGGAGGGCCATCTCGCGCACGGTGTCCGTGGCGCGCACCGTGGCCGACTTGGCGGAATCGCAGACCATAGCGAGCGCGCACATCGCGGAGGCGGTTAACTTCCGCGTGCGCGACGGAATAGGAGGAAAGTAGACGATGTCCGTGAGAGAGATGATGCTGAAAGGGGAGCGCTTCGTGATCGAGCCCCAGGACGAGCGGTTTCCCAAAGCGCTGGCAAGTATTCCCCAGCCGCCCAAGCGTCTGTACGGTGTGGGAGATGCGGGAGCTTTGAGCGAGGGACTCGCCGTGGTGGGAGCGCGCCGCGCGACACCCTACGGGAGAGGCTGCGCCAAGCGCTTTGCCACGTTGGCTGCCGAGCGGGGCGTGGTTATCGTCTCGGGCGGGGCGCGCGGGTGCGATGCGGTGGCCCATGAGGCTGCTCTCGCCGCCGGCACGCCCACGGTGGCCTTCCTCGGGGGAGGCTGCAATCAGATATACCCGGCGGAGAATGCGGGGCTCTTCCAGCGTATCGTGAACGCCGGCGGCGCCGTGGTGTCCGAGCACGATTGGGACTTTCCGCCCAAGCCCTACACGTTCAGGGCCCGCAATCGCCTCATCGCGGGTCTCGCCCGAGCGACGCTCATCGTGGAGGCGGGGCTGCCTTCGGGCACGTTCTCCACGGCCGACGAGGCGCTTTTAGCGGGACGCGAGGTGTGGGTGGTGCCCGGGGCCATTACGTCTGCTGCTTCTCGGGGTGCGAATCGCCTGCTGTACCAGGGGGCGGTTCCCATCGTCGACGATGACGCCTTCGCTGACGCTCTGTTTTCCTCCTTCGGATGCTTGAAGGTGCACGAGGGCGCCTTCGATGCGGCGAATGAGGGAAAAGACGAGCTTTGCTCGGGCGAGGAGGCGATGCTCGCGGCGCTTCGGGCCGAGCCTTTGGGGATGGAGGCGTTGCGCCAGCTGGCCGAGGCTCACGGTCCGCAGCACGATGCTTTCACCTGGCTTATGGTATGGCTCGCCCAGGCTCAGCGCGACGGGCTCATCGCCCAATACCCCGATGGACGCTATGGCCCATGCCCGGCGCTGAGGATGGCGGTGTAGGCCATGGGCGTCGCGATGAGCGCCGCGGGCGCAGCTTGGGGCTCCAAGGCGGAATTGACGGGCGTGTCGGTGCCGTTGTTTGGTATCCTTTTGGGCCATGAACGATACCGTAACCATAGTGGGCGCAGGACTTGCGGGCAGCGAGGCGGCGTTGGACCTCGCAGCGCGGGGCATCGCCGTGCGCCTGATAGAGATGCGACCGGACCATCCGACCGCCGTGCACCATACCGGGGACGCGGCCGAGCTCGTCTGCTCCAACTCGCTCAAGAGCACCAAGCCGGACAGCGCGGCGGGGCTTTTGAAGGAGGAGCTCACCGTGTTGGGCTCGCCGCTCCTCGAGGCGGCGAGGCGCCATGCGGTGGCCGCCGGCGGAGCGCTGGCGGTGGACCGGGTGCGGTTCGCCCAGGATGTGACGGCCCAGATTCAGGCCCACCCCCTGATCGCGCTGGAGCGCCGCGAGGCGACGGATGTCGCGAGTCTGGCCGAGGGGTCCGACGCCATTGTGCTGGCGAGTGGCCCGCTCACCTCCGACGCGCTCTCGTCGTCGCTTATGGCCCTGACGGGGCGCGATGCCCTGGCCTTCTACGACGCAGCAGCGCCTGTGGTGATGGCGGATTCCATCGACTACGAGAAAGTGTTCCGCCAGAGCCGCTACGAGGACGCCGAGTCAGGCGGCGACTATCTGAACGCCCCGTTCACCAAGGAAGAGTACGAGGCCTTTATCGAGGCGCTGCTGGAAGCCGAGCGCGTCATCGCCAAGGACTTCGAGACCCGCGAGCTGTTCCAGGCCTGCCAGCCCATCGAGGAGATCGCCCGGGCCGGCCTCGACGCGCCGCGCTTCGGAACGTTGAAGCCGGTGGGCCTTACCGACCCGCGCACAGGTCGACGCCCTTGGGCGGCGCTGCAGCTGCGGGCCGAAGACGCCCATGGCGCCAGCTACAATCTCGTGGGGTTCCAGACCAACCTCACCTTCCCCGAGCAGCGGCGCGTGTTTCGCATGATTCCCGGGCTCGAAGAGGCCGAGTTCGCGCGCTACGGCGTCATGCACCGCAATACGTTCATCGACGCCCCGCAGCTGCTCGACGCCCGCAATCGGCTTGTCGCGCCCCAGGCTGAGGCGATAGGCGTGCCCGTTTATGTAGTGGGCCAGCTGGCCGGCACCGAGGGCTATTGCGAGGCTATCCGCAGCGGGCTTCACGGAGCTTTGGCCGTTGCGGCCGACCTTAAGGGCATCGCGCTGCCGCCCCTTCCGACGGAGACGGTCTACGGGGCCCTTCTGGCCTATGCCACGGACCCGGCCACGAAGGACTATCAGCCCATGCATGTGAACTTCGGGCTCATGGCGCCGCTCGATCCTCCGGTGCGCAACAAGCGCGCCCGTTACCAGGCCTACGCTGACCGCGCCAACGCGGCGCTGGCGGAGTACCGCACGGCCCTCGCCGAGGCGGGCCTCGTCTAATGACGGGCGAGGGGCGCAGAGGCGTTGCCGACGCGGCGGAGGAAGAGCGTTGCGGCTCGGCGGGGGAGAGGCGATCTGCTACAACAGGGGCGGCCGACGGGGTCGGGATGCCGGTAATCGATGGGAGCGAGACGCCGGCGACTGACGACGGGTTGCGGGAGCTGCCCGGCGGTGAGGCTGTCGAACGGTTCTGCGAGCACCTTGTCGTAGAGCGCGGCGCGTCGGCTCATACCGTGCGCGCCTATCGAGACGATCTTGCGGCCTACCTGCGCTGGGCCGAGCGGGTCAGGGTGAGTCCGCTGGAGGCAACGTATCGCCAGCTGCGCCGCTATCTGGCGGAGCTCGATCAGGCCCGCTACGCCCGTACCACCATCAAGCGCCACATGTCGTCGCTGCGCTCGTTTTTTCGCTGGGCCAACAAGGTGGGCCTCACGAGCAACGACCCGGCTAGCGTCCTGCAGGCCCCCAAAGCCGACCGTCGTCTTCCCAAAACGGTGGCAATAGACGACACCGCGCGGCTTCTTGCAATTTACGGTCCCACCGATGCCGAGGGCAATCCGCGCGAGCAGACGCCCGCCGAGATGCGCGATGCGGCCCTGCTGGAGTTTCTGTTCTCCTGCGGCGCCCGCGTGTCCGAGGCTTCGGGCCTGCTCGTCGCGTGGGTGAACTTTCCCGAGCGCGAGGTGAAGGTGTTCGGCAAGCGAGCCAAGGAGCGCATCGTGCCCTTGAGCCGGCAGGGCGCCCAGGCCATGCGCCGCTATCTCGACGAGGCACGTCCGGAGTTGCTCGGCGACAAGCAGAGCGATTACTTTTTCGTGAGCAACCGGGGCAACCAGATGAAGCCTGACGGCATACGCAAGATGTTCAAGCGGGCGCTGGCCGCAGCCGGACTCGACGAGTCGCTCTCGCCCCATGCCCTTCGCCATTCCTTCGCCACCGATCTTCTGGAGGGCGGAGCCGATCTGCGTAGCGTCCAGGACATGCTGGGGCACGCGAGTCTCTCTACCACTCAGATCTATACCCATGTCTCCCCAGACCGCCTGAAGAAGATTCACGGATTGGCCCATCCCCGCGCCTAAGAGGGACGAAGGCCAGTACGTTACAAGCGGTGAACAGGCGTGTGGCATTCGGTAATCAAGGCGATTTCACCGCCTCAACCAATGCCTTTTGCGGGCTTCTCTTCCATTTATCTGTGAAAGAATCATCGTGCAGATTCAGATGGAACGTCTTAGCGACGGATTCGGTGGAAGGGAGGAGCCATGAGCCGCAAGAAGGCGAAGATGCTGTTTTGGGCGGCGCTTGTGGTGCTCGCCTACATTCCCTATCTCATGCAGTCCGCCAGCCACGCCATCATGTAGCCTTTCTGACTTAAAGC
>CANEDU010000071.1 GCA_947426355.1 uncultured Adlercreutzia sp.
CCTGTTCAACGACGTAACGGGCACGGTGGTGTTCCAGTGCTGTCTCTCGCTTCTGGCCACCGGCGCCTTCTCGCTCGTGCACGCTGGCGAGGAGTTCGCGCTCGATTTATTCGGCGGTTTTGCTGGCGGTCTCATCATGGGCGCGCTCGCTTGGGCGCTTCTGCAGGCGTTGCGCCGCACGGGGCTCGACAATCCCACGCTGCATGTGATGCTCGAGCTGCTGTTGCCCTTCGTCATCTACTTGGCGGCGAAATCGGTGCACATCGGCGCGGTTATCGCCGTGGTGGCTGCGGGGCTTATGATGTCGCTTCTTCCCCAGCACCATACGGCCGCCACGGCGCGCACGCAGCTGCAGGCCAAAAGCGTGTGGGAGACGTTGGAGTTTGTGCTGAACGGCGTCATCTTCGTCATCCTGGGCATGCAGCTGCCGCGCCTGCTTGAGCCGGCGGCTGAGGGCAACCTGGGGGATCCGGCGGCGCTGCTGGGCGTTGTGGTGGTTCTCACTCTGGTGTTGGAAGCTGTGCGCTTTGTTTGGGTGCTCGTCATGGACGCGCGGGCGGCGGCGCGGGAGGGCCGGGGTGTTCGGACGTGCTTGGCTCCAGCCGCCCTGCGCGGCACGCTCGCCATGGCGCTTGCCGGCGCGAAGGGCGGCATCACGCTCTCCCTCATGCTCACGCTCACGGCGGGGCCGGCCCTCGGCGCTGCGGGCCGCGGCACGCTCATCTCCGTCGCCTCGGGCATGATCGTGCTCACCCTTGTGCTCGCCGACTTCGCGGTGCCGGCGCTCGTGCCCTCGAAGCATTCAGCCAAGCGCACGCGCGATCGCGTCGACGCCGAGATAAATCTCGCCCTTGGCGTCATTGCCTCCATTGAAGCCGACGCCCCTTTCACGGGAGCAGTGAAGGGGGAGCCGGTGGCTGCGGGGAAAGAACCGGCGGCGATGGAGGCTCGCGGGGCATCCGGTACGGGGGAGATTTTGGGAGCTTCCGCGTCTGTCGTGATTGACGAGCGGGCCCCGATTGACGAACCCGCCACGGTTATTGTCATGTACCGCTACGCCGAGATTCTGGAAGACCTCGCGGCTTCCGCATCACCCAAGGTGGCGGAAAGGGCCCGCGCTGAGGCAGCTCGCGTGAAGGGCCTTTACGACCGCCTTGACGATCTGGCCCGCGAGGCGGCCACCTGGGATGGCGAAAGCGACGAAGCCGACGGCGCCAACGACGGTGCGGAAGCGTCGCGACGCACGGGCCTCACCGGTCGCTTCCAGGAGATGCGCGAGGTTTACGATGCCGTGGAGGACGTCCAGTCCCAGGCGCTCGTCCGCGAGCTGCAGCTTATCAAGGCTCTGCGCGCAGAAGGCGCCATCGACACCGCCCATGCCAAGGAGCTGCGCAACGACGTCTACATTCAGCAGCTCGTTCTAGATTAGCGAAAATTGGCGACTCCGGCGATTCTCGAAGATTCGCTCGTAAATGCCACTTGAGGGCCGAAATGGCACGGAAGCGTCTCGATTGGCGCGAGAATCCTGCCATTTCGGACATGAAGTGGCATTTGCCTCCATCTGCCGTGCCATTTCGGGCATGAAGTGGCATTTTGCCCACGGGTTCGCGATTTGTCCAAGAAAAGGCGTTTCGGAAAGGCTGGCGGACGCCCGCTCGTTCGTCGGCGGTTTCTGTGGGTTTGGAAGGCGGGCGGGCGGCGGCGGGCGCGCGGTGCGCTACACTACGGGAACTATGGTTAGCATCCCTTACATCATCTGCTCTGTTCTGAGCTTTGTTCCCGCCCTCGTGCTGCATGAGGTGGCCCATGGTTTTGCCGCCTATAAGCTGGGCGATCCTACGGCTAAGCGCAGCGGGCGCTTGTCGCTCAACCCGCTCAAGCATATCGATCCCTTCGGAACAGTCATCCTGCCTGCCATGCTCATGCTCATGGGCTGGCCGGTGTTCGGCTACGCGAAGCCGGTGCCCTACAACCCGCGCTACTTCAAGGACCCGCGCCGCGACGACGTCATCGTGGGTTTGGCCGGACCGTCGGCGAACCTCGCCATGGCGGCGCTGGCTGCGGCGGTGGCCTGGGGCTGCTCGGGGCTCGTGACCAACCCGGCCTTCGCCAACAACGAGCTGTTCGCCTACTTCTACGTGATGTTCTTGCCCACTTTCGCGCTCATCAACTTGTACCTCATGTTCTTCAACCTGCTGCCCATCCCGCCGCTTGATGGCTCGTCTATCTTCGCCATCCTGCTGCCGCCGAAGTACCTGCCGAAGTACTATGAGATTCAGCAGTACGCCTTCCCGATTTTTATGATCGCGGTCGTGGTGCTGCCCTATGTATTCAACTTCAACCCGTTCTCGTGGTATCTGGGCGTGACGGCCGGCAACCTGTTCGACCTCATGTTCCCGCCGTTTTTCTCCTAGGCGGCGCCCGTGTCCTACAAGGTTCGCATCGATAGCTTCGAGGGCCCCTTCGATTTGCTGCTCTACCTGGTGAGCCGTCAGAAGGTGGATATCGGCGCTATTTCCATTACCGAGATCGCCGACCAGTACCTGGACGAGGTGTCCCGTATGGACAACCTCGACTTGGACGTGGCCAGCGACTTTCTGCTCGTGGCTTCCACGCTGCTCGAGATCAAGGCCCAAAGCCTCATTCCGCGCGAGCGCGACGAGCTTGACGACGACTTGGCGGAGCTGGCACCGTCGGAGGCCCGCGATATTCTGGTCGAGCGCCTCATGGAGTACAAGAAGTTCAAGAACGCCGCCGCCGTGCTGCACAACCGCTTCATGGCCGAGGGGCGGATGCACACGCGCCCCTTCGGTCCCGATGCGAGCTTTCTGGGCCTTATGCCCGACTTCTTGGAAGGCGTGTCGCTGGATGCGCTGGCCTATCAGGCGGCCGCGGCCCTCGCGCGGCGCGAGGTGTTCCTTTTGGAGAGCGAGCACATCGCCGCCAAGCCCATTCCCGTGGAGGTGCACGTGCGCGCCATCCACCAGCGCATTCGCAATCGAAAGCATCTGCGTTTCTCGGAGCTGGTGGGGCCGAGCACGCCCAAGGATGTGGCCGTGGTGACGTTTCTGGCCATTTTGGAGCTGTACAAGCGCGTGATGGTGCGCCTCGTGCAGGACGAGCCCTTCGGCGACATCGCCATCGACTACATCGAGGGCTCCGGCGAACTGAATTTGGAAGGTGAGGACGCCCTCACGTCGGTGGGGGAGGAGTAGAGCTATGTTTCAGGGACTGCAGGAAAACCAGTTGGAGGGCGCCGTTGAGGCGATGCTCTTCGTAACCGACGAGCCCGTGGGCACCATCACCCTTGCGGAGATGCTGGAATGCGAGGTGGGCGCGGTAGAGGCGGCCCTCGTGAGGCTGCGCGAGGATTTGGAGACCCGCGGCGCCGGCATCCAGCTGCGCGAGGTGGCCGGCGGGTGGCGCCTGTTCACGCACCCGGCCTACCACGAGCTCATCGAGAAGTACGTGCTGTCCTGGGACACGCGTCGCTTGTCGGCAGCGGCCATGGAGACGCTGGCCATTGTGGCCTACACCCAGCCGGTGACCCGTGCCGGAGTGGCCTCGGTGCGCGGAGTGAACTCCGATAGCCCCCTCAACTCGCTGGTGGAGAAGGGCCTTGTGCGCGAGGTGGGTACGGCCGACGCGCCGGGCAACCCGGTGCTCTACGGCACTACCCGAGGCTTTCTGGAGAAGTTCGGCCTGCGCAGCCCCGCCGATTTGCCCGATTTGGCCGACTTCGCTCCCGACGAAGAGACGCGCCGCCTCATTACCGAGCGGTTGAGCGCCACGCGCGAGGACGCCGCTGTGTCCGACGAGCAGGCCCGCACCATGGCCCGCTCGCTCATGGGCGAGGATTACGCCGAGGGCGATGGCGAGGCCATGCTCTTCGACGAGGAGATGGCCGAGGGCGCCGATGCTGCCGCGGCCTCGCTTGACGCGGCGACCGAAGAGCTGGGCGACGCTTCTGGGCGTACCGCCGAAACCGATGCCATGTTCGCCCGGGCCATCGCCTCAACCCTTGGCGTTGTCGACAAAATCGACTTCGATTCCCTCGTGTTCGAAACCGATGATGAGTAGCGGGAAGCAGTGCGCATGGGCCGAGGGGATGTTTTCTGCTCTATTTTGCAAAAAAGATGAGGTTGTTTGCAGTCTGAGTGGTCCAAGATCCTTTCGAAATCGAGATAATAGTCGATAAACGATAAATTTGACGGCTATGAAGCGATACGGGCGGAGGACGATGCCGGTCCGGATGCAAACAAACTCAGTTTTTCTGCAAAATATGGAAGAAACATTTTCTGGAAGAGCGAAAAGGGGAGGCAATTCGCGGTGGACGAGATGCGGCTGCAGAAATACCTGGCCCGGGCGGGAGTAGCCTCGCGGCGCCATGCCGAGGTGGTCATCTCCGAAGGCCGCGTGACGGTGAACGGGGCGGTGGTGTCCGAGATGGGCGCGAAGGTGAGGCCGGGTGCCGATACGGTGGCCGTCGATGGCGAGCCAGTTGTTCTGCCTGCGGAAACCGTCACCTTTATGTTGCACAAACCGGCCGGTTACGTGACTACCATGAGCGACCCGCAAGGGCGCCCGACTGTGGCCGAGCTCGTAGATGCGTCAGCCTATCCCGGGCTTTTCCCGGTGGGACGCCTCGACGCCGACACCACGGGGCTGCTGCTGTTCACTACTGACGGGGAGTTGGGTCATGGGCTGCTGCATCCGCGCCGGCATGTGGAAAAGACCTATCTGGCCTTGGTGGAGGGTCGCTTGAGCGAAAGCGACCTGCGTCGCTTGCGAGAGGGCATCGTGCTAGACGACGGCCTCACCCTGCCGGCCGGCGCCCGTATGCTCGCCGGTGACGATGCGCGCCGTGCTGCCGCCCTCATCGGGTCGGACGCCGGGGCAAGCGGGCAGTTGCAGCGTCACGGCGGCAAACGGGCGCGATCGGCTCTGGAAAAGCACGGCAGCTATGTGGAGGTGCGCCTGCGCGAGGGCCGCAAGCGCCAGGTGCGCCGCATGTTGGAGGCGGTGGGGCATCCGGTCATCGCTCTGCATCGCGAGGCCTTCGGTCCGTTGGAGGTGGGCGATCTGCCCCGCGGAGACGCCCGTCGGCTCACCGATGCCGAGGTGGCCGCCTTAAAGGCGCTCGCCTCATAGGTTCGCTTGCGGCCTCGCGGGCCGCGTGGCTTTTCGTGGTATGTTCCGCGCGCGGTGCAACGTCGCTTCGCGGGAGGCTCCGCTCCGATTTCGTAGGGCGGCCGCAGAGGGTGCAAATCTGATCGAAACGCTTGCCTTTTCCGCTTGTGCCCCTGGGCGCGGCGACTATAATACGCGCCAGAGAAGGATGCCGCTGCACCGGGGACAAGGCCTCGGGCGGCAGGATCGCAAAGGAGGCGCTCGTGAGCGTTACGGTTTCCACATTCTTATCCATGAAGCAAAAGGGCGAGAAGATCTCGATGATCACGGCCTACGACTACACCACCGCGCGGTTGGTGGACGAGGCGGGCATCGACTCCATCCTCGTCGGCGATTCGCTCGGCAACGTGATGCTGGGCTTGGGCGACACGGTGTCGGTCACTATGGAGGACATGATCCACCACGGTGCAGCGGTGGCGCTCGGCACGAAGAACGCGCTCGTCGTCGTGGATATGCCCTTCATGTCCTACCAGACGAGTGTGTACGATGCCGTGGTGAACGCCGGGCGTCTCATGAAGGAGGCCCGCGCCAATGCCGTGAAGCTGGAGGGCGGCGTGGAGGTGGCCGACCGCATCCGCGCCATCGTCGACTGCCAGATTCCCGTGTGCGCCCACATCGGCCTCACGCCTCAGGGCATCAACGCTCTCGGCGGCTTCAAGGTGCAGGGTAAGACCACCGATTCGGCCCGCAAGCTTCTGGAAGACGCCCACGCGGTGGAAGAGGCCGGCGCTTTCGCCGTGGTGCTCGAGGCCATTCCCGCCGAGTTGGCCGAGCGCGTGTCGTCCGAGCTGACCATCCCCACCATCGGCATCGGGGCCGGTGCCGGTTGCGACGGCCAGGTGCTCGTGAACCAGGATATGCTGGGCATGTTCCATGACTTCACGCCGAAGTTCGTGCGTCGTTTCGCCGAGGTGGGAGATGTGATGCGCGAGGCCTATCGCGCCTACGATGCCGCCGTGAAGGACGGCTCCTTCCCTGCGCCCGAACACACTTACGCGGCTCCCGCCGGCGTGCTTGAGAACCTGTAGGGGAGGTGCGTCATGCAGATCATCGAAACGGTTGAGGCCATGAAGGCCCAGGTGGCCGTGTGGAAAGCTGAGGAACTTACGGTGGGGCTCGTGCCTACCATGGGGTCGTTGCACGAGGGACACGAGAGCCTGATGGACGCCGCTCGCGCCGCCTGCGACAAGGTGGTGGCATCGGTGTTCGTGAATCCCATCCAGTTCGGGCCCGACGAGGATTACGACGCCTATCCGCGCGACCTTGAGCGCGATGCGGCCATCTGCGAGCGCCACGGGGTGGATGCGGTGTTCCATCCGTCGGTGGAGGAGATGTACGGGCCGACCCACAACACCTACGTGGTGATGGAGACGCTTACCGACGCGCTCTGCGGGGCGTCGCGTCCGGGGCACTTCCGCGGCGTGTGCACCGTGGTGACGAAGCTGTTCAACATCGTGCAGCCCGACCGTGCGTTCTTCGGTCAGAAGGATGCCCAGCAGCTGGCCATCATCAAGCGCATGGTGGCCGACCTGAATATGAACGTGAAGGTGGTCGGCTGCCCCATCGTGCGCGAGGGTGACGGCCTGGCGAAAAGCTCGCGCAACGTCTACCTGTCGGCCGACGAGCGTCAGGCAGCCCTCGTGCTGTCGCGGGCGATTCGCGCTGGCGAAGAGGCCGTGCGCGGCGGCGAACGCGATGCGGCGGTTGTGAAAGCGCTCATGACCGACATTATCGAAGCCGAGCCGGCAGCGCGTATCGACTACGTGGAAGTGGTGGACGGCGCCACCATGCAGCCGACCGACCGCATTGGCGAGAGCGCCCTTGCGGCCATGGCAGTTTATATCGGCAGTACGCGCCTCATCGACAATTTCCTGTACGAGGAAGGGGAGTAGGCCGTGCTGCTGAACGTGCTGAAAGGGAAGATCCATCGTGCCCGCGTGGTGCAGGCCGAACTCGACTACGTGGGCTCCATCACCATCGACACCGCGCTGACCGAGGCCGCCGGCATCCTGGAATACGAGCGGGTGCAGGTGGTGGACGTGGACAACGGCAACCGCTTCGAGACCTATGTGATCGCCGGCGAGCCGGGCAGCGGCATAATTTGTGTGAACGGTGCGGCTGCCCACTGCGTGGAGCCGGGCCACAAGGTAATCATCATGGCCTATGCCAGCATGACGCCCGAAGAGTTCGCCGAACCCGAGAACGCGCCGCGCGTGGTGTTCGTGGACGACGACAATCACATCACTCGCGTCACGCGCTACGAGAAGCACGGTCGTTTGGAAGATATGTAGGAAGCATCTCCCTGAGCTTTCGGCTGCCCGTGCTCAGCGTCCGCTTCGCGCTGGTCCTGCTGCGAACGCAGCTCAAGGAAGCAGAGAGGATGACGCACGCTTGTCGGTACACTCCCGGCATCGTTGCTGCTGAAGTTGAATCTGCTTCTTTCACAGCTGCGTTCTTCGCAGGGCGCTCAGAGGCCGCTGAGCACGGGCAGCCGAAAGCCCAGCGCCTTGGTAAAGTTGCCATTCTTGAATAATGAGGAGGCTCTTATGAAGCCTATTGAGAGTGTTGCCATTATCGGGTTCGGGTCGCTCGGGGCCATGTACGCGGGCTGCTTTGGGCGCGTCATGGGCACCGAGGGCGTGTTCGTCGTGGCCGACGAGGCGCGCGTGGCCGCGTATCGTGCCGAGCCCACGGTGTTCAATGGCGAGGTCATTCAGGCCACCTACCTTACCTACGACGAGGCGGCAACCCGGGCGGCCGAGCGGCCTTTCGACGTGGTGCTCTTTGCGGTGAAGTACGGCGCTCTGGCCGAGGCCATGGAGCAGTCGGCTTCGCTCGTGGGGCCCGATACTGCCGTCATCTCGGTGCTCAACGGCGTGACGAGCGAGGAGGTGCTGAGCCAGCGTTTCGGGTGGGACCGCGTGCTTCTGTGCGTGGCCCAGCAGATGGACGCGCGGAAGGTGGGCGCCACAGTGACGGCCGGCTGTGTGGGCGTGATGGCCCTCGGCGTGCACGATGCCTCGGACGCGGCGCAGCGGGAGAACCTCGCACGTGTGACGGCGTGGCTTGCCTCCATCGACCAGCCCTTCATCGTGCCCGACGACATCCAGC
The DNA here is from genome assembly GCA_947426355.1 of uncultured Adlercreutzia sp. Lineage (GTDB taxonomy): Bacteria > Actinomycetota > Coriobacteriia > Coriobacteriales > Eggerthellaceae > Adlercreutzia. The sequence continues at coordinate 8,302 of CANEDU010000071.1, forward strand.
ATCAGCTGTGGGGCAAGCTCATCTGCAACGTGGGCGTGAACCAGGCCTGCGCCGTGTACGACTGCTGCTTTAGCGGCATCCATGCTTCGGGCGAGCCGCGCGAGGCCATGGTGGCGGCTATGCGCGAGGTGGCCGCCGTGGCCCGGGCCGTAGGCGTGGGGCTCACCGATGACGATGTGGCCTACTGGCTCGACATCATCGACCACCTGAATCCGGAGGGGTTGCCCTCGCTGCGCCAGGACGTGCTGGCGCGCCGTCCCACCGAGGTGGAGCTGTTCAGCGGCACTATCAACCGTCTCGGCCGCGAGCATGGGGTTCCCACGCCGGTGAACGAGCGCTTCTACGCCGCCATCAAGGCCATCGAGGCTGCCTTTTAGTCGCATCGGCCGCCCTCGCTTCTTCTGGCGTGGTTCGCGGTCTGGGCCCGGTCCGCACCGCACCCCCCTCCGACGCGGACGCGCGACCGCCTTCCGCTCCCATCGGCAGATAACAGTTGTCATCGCGAACGGGGTTCGGTGCTACACTATCGCTGACAAGGCGTAATGCGCAGAAATGGGAGGCCCGTGAACCGCGGAAGGTACATCGTCGTCGTCGCTGTGTCGGCGC
>CANEDU010000072.1 GCA_947426355.1 uncultured Adlercreutzia sp.
ACCAAGCCGGCTCTGGCGGCTACGGCACGGTCGTGCACGCCTTCGACACTCACCTTAAGCGCGATGTGGCCATCAAGTGCATCGAACTTTCCGAAGATGAGTTGGCCGCTGCTCGTCTCGAGGCGCTTGAGGCCCGTATGGCGGCGGATTTGGAAGACGTCGTTGAATCGCAGCCGGTCGGGGCGCGCTCTGTAGGGGCGCAGCCTGCTGCACGGGCTGCCGGCTCGCAACCCGTCACGTCCGAAGAAGTGCCTCCGTGGGAGGATTGGGAAGAGCCGCACGACGCTGCGGCCGACGAAGCCGACGAGGGGGAGTGGGAGGACTCCATGATCCCCTGGGGCTCGGCCACGGCCGATTTCGCCGGTCGTCGACAGGGTCCGGCTCGCTTGGAGGGTCGCGTGAGCCGCAAGACGCGTCACGCCCCCGAGATTCCCTACGAGCCCCAGGCCGTAGTGGAAGAGGCGCCCGCTGAGACAACGGCAACCGATGCCCAGTCGGTGGACGTGCGCCACTTGCGCGGCGTGCGTGCCTCCCGAACGCTTACCAACAACGCCGATGCTGGGCCCGAGCTGGACGAGACCGACCTGTTCGAGCATATACCCGGCTTGGAAGAGGCCCGCTCTGTTGCGAAGCTGTCCGATTCGAACATCGTCACGGTGTACGATTGCGCCGTGGAGGGCACCTGCGCCTACGTGATTATGGAATACGTGGAGGGCAAGACGCTCGCGCAGATTATCGATGAGGTCGACGACGACATTACCCTGGATGTCGTGGCTGCGGTGTTCGCGGCGGTCTCTCATGCGTTGGAAGTGGCCCACAGCGAGAACACACTGCATCTGGATATCAAGCCCGAAAACGTCATCGTGAACGGCAAGGGCGTGGCCAAGGTGACCGACTTCGGCCTAGCTGCCCTCATGGACGCCACGGGCTCGGGTACCACCGGAGCCGCCACCATCGGATACATGCCTCTTGAGCAGATGCGCCAAGAGCCGCTTGATGTGCGCACCGACGAATGGGCGCTGGCGAGCCTTACCTACGAGATGCTCACGGGGTCGAACCCGTTTTTCGCTGACGATTTGGATGCCGCCGAGGAAGCCATCGAAGAGGCCGAGCTCGTGCTGCCGTCGCTGTGCTGGGACGAGCTGGATGCCGAGGCCGACGATATTATGTTCGCGGCATTGGACCCGGACATGGACGAGCGCTACGACGACATCGCCGCGTTTTTTGGGGCTCTGGCGCCGCATTTGGGCAATGCTAAGAAGGGCAAGCGCGTGCTGGCTGATATCGTCAACGGCAAGATTGACGAGCCCGTCGAGGAAGAGCCTGCGAAAGTGTGGGAGCCCTTGCCGCCTTTGGTAGATCGCTTGGGACTGCGCGGTGCCGCGATTGTCGGGCGCATGCTGGCCGCCGCCGCGGTGGCGCTGCTTGCCGCTGCGGGCATGGCGAATCTGCATTTGGTTCCCGATTCGGCCATGGGGCTGGCGACCGATGCCCCCATTGCCTACGGAGTGGTTATTGCGGTGTGCGCCCTTGTGGCGCTGATCAGGCCTTCCATCGGCGCGCTGTTCGGCTATGGTGCCTTTGTGGTGGGCTTGGCCGGTGCGGGCGCCTGGGTGCCAGCGGTGCTGTTCGTCGCGGCGACGGCAGCATGGTGGTACTTCGTTGGCCGCCGCGGAACGGCCCAGGCCGTGGCGGCACTTATGCAACCGCTGTTCGGCTCCGTCGGCTTCGCGGCGGCGTCGCCTGTGACCTGCGGCGTGCTGCTGCCCGTCTTTCAATCGGTTATCACGGCCGCCTTCGCGTTCGTCGCGGCCCTTATCATGGCCGGCTGCGGTTCGGTGGACCTCATGAACTGGGACGCCGTCATGCACCTGGGCTTTTCGAGTAACCCGACGGCGGGCGTGGTGGCCGTGGCCTCCCAGCCGGCTACCTGGCTGATGGGCGCAAGTTGGATTGCGGCAGCGGGCGTTTACAGCCTATGCTGTGTGCGGGGCACGCGCGCCTTCGATATCGCAGGCTCCGTTGCCTCTGCGGCCGTGCTCATGGTCGGGGTGTGCGCGGCGGCCCACCTTACCTCTTTCGGCGGCTCGTGGCTGCCCGCTCCCGCAGCGCTGCTCGGGGCGCTCGTGCCCGGCCTGCTCGGCATCCTCGCCGCCCTTATGAACATCCCCGATCGCGCCCGCTGGGCCGAGGAGGAGTGGTATCTGGACGAGGAGCTCCTCGCCGACTAGGCAACGCGTCGGCGCCGCCGCGGGTCGTGGAATTTGCGTTTCCCGCGGCGGGTCATAGTATACTGGCACCGCGCGCCCGGCATCGCACGGCCGCGGCGCTCGGCGGCGAAAGCTCCCGCGCCCCCTCCGGGCGCTGCAAGAAGAAGACAGGATGCGACCTATGAATATCGAAGAGCTGTACCATTTCCTGTTCGAGACGATGCCGGGCATCGGCATTCTGGTCGGCGGCGGCCTCGTCATCAGCATTATCGTGTGCTTCATCCTGGAGCGTAAAACGCGCAAGCAGTTCAAGAACCACGAGAAGACCGAAGACGACTGGTCGCTGTTCGACGATGACGACGAGGACGAGGGCGAAGCCAACTAGCCTCCCGCGCGACGTTCCCGCGCCCTGAGCGCTCTTTGCGAAGATGCCGGCCCGCACCTGCGGGCCGGTGCTATACTGGTCGGACGCGAAAAGGCATGATCCGAGGAGCAACCTATGCTGGATATCAAGTACGTACGTGAACATCTCGACGAGGTGGCCGAGGCCATGAGCAACCGCCATGCGTCGTTCGACGCTGACGCGTTCAGCTCTCTCGACGTGCGCCGCCGCGAGGTTATTGCCGAGGAGGAGGCCTTGCAGGCCGAGCGCAATAAGATTTCCAAGGAAATCGGCGCGCTCATGGGCCAGGGCAAGAAAGATGAGGCCGAGGCCGCGAAAGATAAGGTGCGTCAGATCAATGAGAAACTGGAGGCCGCTGCTGCGGCCCGCGTTGAGGCCGAGGAGGCCATGGAGGCCCTCATGTTGTCGCTGCCGAACCTGTGCGACGCCTCCACGCCCGTAGGCGAAGACGAGGACGACAACCCCGAGGTGCGCCGCTGGGGCACCCCGCGCGATTTCGCCGCCGAGGGCTTCGAGGCCCAGGCGCATTGGGACTTGGGTCCGGCCCTGAACATCATCGATTTCGAGCGCGGCGTGAAGCTGGCCGAGAGCCGCTTCTACGTGCTGGGCGGCGCCGGTGCCCGTCTGGAGCGCGCGCTCATCTCCTTCATGTTGGATGAGCACACCTCCCGCGGCTACAAGGAGTGGTGGGTGCCGGCCATGGCCAACGCCGCCACGCTCACGGGCACCGGTCAGCTGCCGAAGTTCGAGGAAGACCTCTTCCACACCACCGAGGGCCTTTACCTCATTCCCACGGCCGAGGTGCAGCTGACGAACCTCCACGCCGGGGAAGTGCTCGACGCCGACCAGCTGCCGTTGCACTACTGCGCCTTCACCCCGTGTTTCCGCGAGGAGGCCGGAAGTGCGGGCCGCGACACCCGCGGCATCATCCGCGTGCACCAGTTCTCCAAGGTGGAGATGGTGAAGTTCGCCACGCCTGAGACTGGCTTCGCCGAGCTGGAGTCCATGGTGGAAGACGCCGAGAACATCCTGCAGAAGCTGGAGCTGCCCTACCGCGTCATCAGTCTGTGCACGGGCGACATCGGATTCTCCTCCGCGAAGACCTACGACGTGGAGGTGTGGCTGCCCAGCTATAACGCTTACAAGGAAATCTCCTCGTGCAGCTGCTGCACCGACTTCCAGGCCCGTCGTGCGAACATCAAGTACCGTGACCCGGCCAACTTCAAGGGCACGCGCTTTGCCTATACGCTGAACGGCTCTGGTTTGGCCGTGGGCCGCACGATGGCCGCGGTTATCGAGAACTACCAGAATCCCGATGGCACCATTACGGTGCCCGAGGTGCTCGTTCCCTATATGGGCGGCAAGACGGTGATTGGGCCGGAAGAGGTCTAAGGAGCCATGGAAGAGCAGTCGCCGGCGGCGGGCGCGCCGTCTGGCACCGTGGGGGGCACCCGCCCTGTCGCCGAGGATGCGCCTCTTGCCGCAGGGAGTCCGGGCCCGCGCGCTGGTGCGGAGGGCTCGCGTCCTGCCGCAGAGGGCTCCCGTCCTGGTGCGGAGAGCCCGCGCCCTGATGCAGAGGGCCCGCGCCCCGATGCGGAAACTCCCGTTGCGGAGGTTCGGGGGGCAGCGTCCTCGGTGCCGAGGGTTCGCAAGGCGCGCGCCGAGCGACCTGTGCCGTCGCCGTCGAAGAAATCGCGCCGGCGGCACCCTGTTCGCGCTGGGATAATTGCCGCGCTCGTTGTCATTGTGCTGGTTGCAGGTGCGGCGATGGGCGGCTTTTCGTGGCTGCGCTGGTTCTCGGAAAACGACGCAGCTGACCTTCAGGGCACCTGGTACCTGGCAGGCACGGCCACGCCGATTGAGATTACCGAAGACCGCATTCAGCTGACCGACGATGTGTCCTACCGCTATACCCTCAATGACAGCGACAAGACCTTCGAACTGTCTTTCGGCAATTTGAACGGTGGCGGGCGCTACCGCTTTTCCCTTGATCGCAACCAGGTGGCTTTGGTTGATGGCGATTTCTCGGGGGCCGACACGCTGGGAGATGATTTCGGTTGGACGATTCGCGCACTCATTGAGGCTGTTCGGGGCCGCGTTCTGGCGCCCGAGGAGAAAGCCGCCAAGGGGGTAACGCTGCTCTCGCGCACCCCGACTGGTTCCCCGGCACGCCCCGAAGCGTCGGATGTGCCGGAAAAGCCCGAATCGGACGCCGCGCCCGAGAAGACCGATGGGCGCGCCTAGGCTCGCCGTCGAGCGCGTGACGTTCGAGCGCGACCGCATGGTGCTCCTTGTTCGCGTGCCCGAAGGTCCCGCGGCATCCCTGGGCGATGACGGTGCGGCCCGGCTGCTTGCCGCGCGACCGTCCTTGGCCTCCCATGTCTGCTTGAATGCCGAGGGTGCTCCTTTCGGCGGCATTCTTTCGCGCACGTCGCTCCCCCATGTGCTGGAGCATCTCGTCATAGACCTTCAGGCCCAAGACCCCGCCTGCGCCCCCGACGTTACGTTTGTGGGTACAACAGAGTGGCTCGCCGCGCGCGACGGCCTAGCCCGTGTTACAGTAGCCTATACCGATGACCTTATCGCCTTGGGCGCGCTAAAAGCGGCCTTGGCGCTTATGGAAGGGACGGTTGAATAACATGTCGTCTGCCCACATCACGTTCGACACCACCGGCGACAAGATCGCCCGCCGCGTGCGCAAGATGCGCTCCTCGGCCGTGCGCGATTTGTTCGCCGCTGCCACCCGCGACGATGTCATCTCTCTTTCGGGCGGCATGCCCGCCGTGTCGCTTCTTCCCGTAGAAGATGTGCGCGCCGCCACGCTGGCCGCCGTGGAAAGCCCCGAGGCCCGCGCGGTGTCGCTGCAGTACGGCCCCACCAACGGCTCGGCCGGCCTGCGCGCCGTGCTGGCCGATATGATGCGCGATCTGGGCATTCGCGTGAAGCCCGACCAGATTCTCGTTACTACGGGTGCTCAAGAGGCCCTCAGCCTCATCGCCGAGGCCTTCATCGACCCGGGCGACATCATCATCACCGAGGGCCCCACCTACCTGGGCGCTCTGCAGGCCTTCTCCGCCTTCGAGCCCGACGTGCGCGCCATCCCCTTCGATGACGAGGGCATGCGCATGGATTTGCTGGAGGAGGAGCTTCGCCGCATCGGCAAGGGCAACCCGCGCCTGAAGTACTGCTACGTCATCCCTAACTTCCAGAATCCGGGCGGTGTCACCATGGTGGCCGAGCGCCGCCGCCGTTTGCTGGAGCTTGCCCGCGAGTACGATTTCATGGTGGTGGAAGACGATCCCTACGGACGCCTGCGCTACGACGGCGGCCACCAGGTGCCGCTAAAGGCCATGGACGAAAACGTCATCTACCTGGGCACAATTTCGAAGATGCTCGGCCCGGGTCTGCGCACCGGCTGGATCGCCGCGCCGGAAAGCGTACTGGCGCGCATCAACTTGGTGAAGCAGGGTGCCGACTTGTGCGGCAGCTCTTTCGACCAGATCATCGTCGAGCACTATTTCAAAGATATTCCCTGGCAGAAGACGCTGCAGAAGTTCGTGGCCGTGTACAAGGAGCGCCGCGATACCATGCTCGCCGCCCTCGAGGAGTTCTTCCCGCCCGAGGCCAGCTGGACGCACCCCGAAGGCGGCATGTTCCTCTGGATTACGCTGCCCGACTATATGGATACCGATTCGATGCTTGCCGAGGCGCTGGAGGCGGGCGTAACCTATGTGCCGGGGAACTCGTTTTTCCCCGACGGGAAGACCGGGCGCAACTCCATGCGCGTGAATTTCAGCTTCGAGACGCCCGAGTCTATCACGGAGGCTATCCGTCGTTTGGCGAAGGTTATCGAGGATCGCCTCGAGCTGTACCGCGTGTTCATCGAGGCCGGCGCGCTGCCCGGCTACGACAGAAAGGAAGCAGCCATGACTGACGAGAAGACGCCGACCCCGTGGGAGGAGGTCATCGCCGATTCCGAGCAGAACGAGGAAGCGGTGATGCAGGCCCGCGAGGGCAACGCCGAGCAGATCGACATCGCTGAGGAGGCCGTGCGCGACGCCCAGCAAGCTGCTGCTCCAGCTGAGGAAGCTGCGGAATAACCTGCTTTGTCCGGGCGCGGCTGCGGGGTATACCTCCGTGCTCAGACAGTCCTCGCTCGGCGGAAATGCCCACTGGGCATTTCCGTTCGCTGCGGAACTCCGCGCGGAGGCACACCCCGCATCCGCGCCCTACTCAGCCGCGGTTGAGTGAAGCGGAAACGGCGGGTGCCTTGACCGAGCGAGTTTCACAAAGCGAGGACTGTTTGAGCGAATCAAGGTACTCGGCGGTTCCGCCCCCCCAAGGATTTTCAACACGAAGGAGAACGTATGAAGGTAGCAGTGCTCATGGGAGGCAAGTCCTTCGAGCGCGAGGTGTCGCTGGCATCTGGCAAGGTGGTGTGCGCGGCGCTGGAGGAGGCGGGCCACAAGGTGGTGCCGCTGGACACGAACGCCGATTTGGTGCCCACGCTGCGCAGCGAGCGGCCCGATGTGGTCTACAACGCCCTGCACGGCAAGCACGGCGAAGACGGTACTATCCAAAGCCTGCTGGAGTTCCTCGGCATTCCGTTTGTGGGGTCGCCGGCCAGTGTCTGCCATCGCTCCTGGAACAAGGACGCGCTGCACTCGTCGCTGGCGAAGTACCGCGACATCACCGGCGAGGAAGGTTGCGCCTCGTGGCCCCAGGGCGTGTACATCACCCGCGATGCGTTCAAGGACATGGGTGCTGCCACGGCGCTCGATATGGTGGCCGACCGCGTTATCGGCGGTTACCCGGTATGCGTGAAGCCGGCTCATGGCGGAAGCGCCCTGGGCGTTCACAAGGTGGAAAGCCAGGAGGCGCTCGGCGAGGCGGTGCTGGATGCGCTGTCCTACGACGAGGCCGTGAACATCGAGCAGTGGGTCGATGGGGTGGAGCTTTCCGTGGCCGTGCTCGGCACCGGCTGGGACGCCCATGCGCTGCCTCCGGTGGAAATTGTGGCCCGCGAGGGCTTCTACGATGCCGCCGCCCGCATGGCCGACGATGCGGTGGAGTTCTTCTGCCCGGTGCGCAACGAGTCGCTTTCTCCCAACGAGGCCGATGCCCAGGCCATCCGTGCGGAAATCGAGCGCGCGGCGCTGGAGGTCTACCGCGCCTACGGCGTACGCGATCTGGGCCGCATCGATCTTGTCTGGGACGGCGGCGCTGCCCGCTGCTTCGAGGTGGACGTGTCTCCGGGCATGACTGACCGCTCCCTGTTCCCCGTGGCCTGCGAGGCCGCTGGCCTGTCGCTTCCGGCGGTGCTCGACTCGCTGGTGAATGAAGCCTACGCCCGCGGCGCTTGCTTCTAAGGCCGCGCGCAGGCGATGCCGGTGCAGGCGCACAAGGATTTGGAACCGGCTTTTGTGCGTTAGGCGAACCGACTCAAGTTTTTTATGAGAGATTCGCTCATCTATGATGAATAACGGCTTGTTTACCGTAAGGTGAGCAATAGGCAGTGAGGGCCCTCGAGCGAGGGCCCTCCCCATATAATGAATCGACATTGATGTTCCGTCGATAAAGGAGGCAATTATGGCCAACAAATTCGGAATGTTCCTCATTGGTGGCGTCGTGGGCGCCGTCGCCGCGCTCCTGGCCGCCCCTCGCTCTGGCGTGGAAACCCGCGCGCTGGTGGCAGACAAGGCCAACGATGTGCTCGGCAACGCCCAGCAGTGGGGCGACCAAGCCGCAACGGGCGCCCAGCATATTTATCAGGAGGCCGCCACGAAGGGCGCCGAGGTCGTGAACAACGTGACCGCTCGTGGGCAGGAAATCGCCTCCGAGGCCGCCGCGCGCGGTGCCGATGTGGCTGCGTCCATCCAGGAGGCTGCCAGCAATCTCACTCCCACCATCAACGAGAAGGGCGACGAGCTGCGCGAGAAGATTGAGGCCGCCCGCCAGCGCATCGCCGACCAGGTAGCAAAGAACGCCGACGCCGACGCCGATCCGGCCGAGGCAGTCGCTGACGTCGTCGATGCCGCCAAGGAAGGCGCTCAAGAGACCGTCGAGACGGCCAAGGACGCTGCCAAGGAAACAGCCGCTGAGGTTAAGAAGGCTGCTGCCGAGGTTGCCGACGCTGCCAAGAAGGACGACAAGAAGAAGGATGAAAAGTAGTCAATGGCTAGCAAGCTGATAACTGCCTCCGAGCTGGTCGGCAAACGCGTGTTTGCCGACTGCAGCTCGGCGAAAAAGCCCGATGC
>CANEDU010000073.1 GCA_947426355.1 uncultured Adlercreutzia sp.
GATTACGGCCTCGATTACGGGGAGATTGAGTTTTAGGCGAGCAAATCTGCCGAACGCGGTGTCGTGTGCGGTTTGCTTGCTGCGCCGCGCTAGAATGCAACCTCGCGACTTCTCGCACGTCAAAGCAAGACATAGCTTTTTGCCCGCAAGGTGGGCTCGGCGTCGCTTTGCGCGTGGGGCCGCGGGTGAGACCGATAGCGAGGAAGCAAGAGCATGCAGCAGCGTGACAAGATTAAGCCGATTCTTTTCAGCATCATCAAGCACTCGAGTAAAGAGGAGCTCAAGCGGCAAATCCCCAAGGACATCGTAGCCGGCATCGTGGTTGCCATCGTGGCGCTGCCGCTGTCCATCGCGCTCGGCATCGCCTCGGGGGTCTCGCCCGAACAGGGCCTCTACACCGCCATCATCGCCGGCTTCCTCATTGCGTTTCTCGGCGGCAGCCGCGTGCAGATCTCGGGTCCCACGGCGGCCTTCGCCACCATCGTGGCCGGCATCGTGGCCACCGATGGCATGGAGGGGCTCATCGCCGCCACCATCATCGCCGGCGTCATGCTCATTCTGATGGGCCTGTTCAAACTGGGGGCCGTCATCCGCTTCGTGCCCTACACCATCACCACGGGCTTCACGGCGGGCATCGCCGTCACGCTGACCATCGGCCAGTTGAAGGATTTTCTGGGACTGACCTATCCTGCAGGAACGGCAACGGTGGAGACCGTTGACAAGGTGGCCGCGCTGGCGGGCAATATTGCCACTGTCAACGCGCAGGCGCTTATCGTGGGCCTTGTGTGCCTCGCCATTTTGTTTCTCTGGCCCCGCGTGAACGACAAGATTCCCAGCTCGCTCGTTGCCCTGCTCGCCGGCATTGCGTTAGTGAACGGCCTCAACCTGGATGTGAACACCATCGGCGACCTTTACGTCATCGATTCGGCGCTGCCCGCATTCCATATGCCCGAGCTGAGCCTGGGGCTGTTCCGCGAGCAGATGGCCAACGGCGTCACCATCGCCATCCTGGCGGCTATCGAGTCGCTCTTGTCCTGCGTGGTGGCCGACTCTATGATCAGCGCCCATCATCGCGCCAACACCGAGCTGGTGGCCCAGGGCGTCGGCAACATCGCCTCGGTGCTCTTCGGCGGCATTCCGGCCACGGGCGCCATCGCGCGCACGGCGGCCAATGTGAAGGCCGGCGGCCGTACGCCCATCTCGGGCATGGTGCATGCACTTGTGCTTGTGGCCGTGCTCGTGTTCCTCATGCCCTACGCGGCCCTCATCCCCATGCCCACCATCGCGGCTATCCTGCTCTACGTCGCCTACGGCATGTCCGGCTGGCGCAACTTCGCGCACTTGTGCCAGACGGCGTCGAAAGGCGCGGTGGCCACGCTTCTGCTCACCTTCGTGCTCACCATCGTGTTCGATCTGGTGGTGGCCATTGGTGCCGGCATGCTCATCACCATCGTGCTGTTCATGAAGATGGTCTCCGAGGAAACCGAGGTGAAGGGCTGGAAGTACTACTGCGACGAGAACTCCGAGGTGACGCACTTGCGCGAGCTGCCAAAGAGCGTGCGCGTCTACGAGATCAACGGGCCCATGTTCTTCGGCATGACCGAGCGCATCGCCGATATCTCGGTGAAGGAGTTCACCCGCTACCTCATCATTCGCATGCGCGGCGTGCCGTCGCTGGATGCCACGGGCATGAACGCGCTGGAGAATCTCTACGAGTACTGCAACGCCCACGGCGTGAGCCTCATCTTCTCTCATGTGAACGAGCAGCCGTTGAAGACCATGCGCCGCGCCGGCTTCGTCGAGCTGGTAGGGGAGGACAACTTTCGCGCCAGCATAGACGACGCCATCGCCCACGCTCGCACCCTGCTCGGCGAGGAGACGGAGCGGTAGCGGCGAAAGACGGAGGCTGCCCGGGCGCTTTCCATGCAAAACCCACCATTTGTTCGCACACCGCGGGGCGGCGGGCTGCTATTATGACCGATGAGAAACTGACGGAACTTGAGAGCGGCCGCTAGGGGAGAAGCCCTAGGGCCCAGCATTTCGGATACGCGCGCATAACCACACCACAACTACTCCCGTGCGCCCTGATCACCGCGAAGGACACACGCGCTATGGCATTCGTACATCTGCACAACCATACGGAATACTCGCTGCTCGACGGCCTCACGCACATCAAAGATATGGTGCGTCGCGCCGCCGAGCTGGACATGCCGGCGGTGGCCGTTACCGACCACGGCGTCATGTCCGGTATGGTGGAGCTCTCCGACGCCTGCGACGCCGTCGAGAAGGAGACGGGCAAGCGCGTCAAGCCCATTTTCGGCTGCGAGGTCTACTTCACCCCCGACGAGTCGCTGCGCAAGGACGTGAAGCCGAAGCTGTACCACCTGCTGCTGCTCGCGAAGAACAACGAGGGCTACCACAACCTGCTGAAGCTCGTGAGCGAGTCCCACGTGGACAACTTCTACTACAAGCCCCGCACCACCTTCTCCATGCTGCAGAAGTACGGCCACGGCATCATCGGCTCGTCGGCCTGCATCGCCGGCGTTATCCCGAAGTTGCTCGACGAGCGCCGCTTCGATGACGCAGTAGAGTGGGCCAAGAAGTTCGCCAGCTGCTTCGATCCGGGCGACTTCTACATCGAGCTGCAGAACCAGGGCATCCGCACCGACGCCGGCTTCACCCAAACCGAGCTGAACCACGAGCTTACCCGCGTGGCCCACGCCGCGGGGCTCAAGACCATCGCCACCAACGACTTCCACTATCTTCTGAAAGAAGACGCCGAGGCCCAGGACATCATGCTGTGCATCGGCACCGGTTCCACGGTCAACCAGACGAACCGCATGAAGTTCGAGAACGACCAGTTCTATATGAAGACCGAAGAGGAAATGCGCGAGGCCATGAAGGACTTCCCCGAGGCCTGCGACAATACCGTGGAGGTCGCTGAGAAGTGCCACGTGGTGCTCGAGCGCGAGCCCATTTTGCCGAAGTTCCCCCTGCCCGAGGGCGAGACCGAGGAGTCGTGGTTCCGCAAGCGCGTGCAGGAGGGCCTCGTTAAGCGCTACGGCGACCCGGTGCCCGAGAATGTGCAGCAGCAGGCCGACTACGAGATGGGCATCATCATCCAGCAGGGCTTCCCGGCCTACTTCCTCATTGTGCAGGAGTACATCGAGTGGGCCCGCAACCAGGGCATCGGCGTGGGGCCGGGCCGTGGCTCGGCCGCTGGCGCCATCGTGGCCTACGCCATGGGCATTACCGATTTGGACCCGCTTCCCAACGGCCTCATGTTCGAGCGATTCCTCTCGCCCGAGCGCGTGGAGATGCCCGATATCGACGTCGACTTCGAGCAGGGCCGCCGCGAAGAGGTCATCAACCACATCAAGGATGTCTACGGCGAGGACCATGTCTCCCAGGTGATTACCTTCGGCACGCTGCAGGCCAAAAACGCCGTGCGCGACTCGGCCCGCGTGCTTGATTACCCCTATGGCGTGGGCGACCGCATCTGCAAGATGATCGGCGACGAGTTGGGCATCACTATCGACAAGGCCCTGGAGACGAACCCCGACCTGAAGAAGGCCTACGATACCGAAGAGGATGTCAAGCGCGTTATTGATGCAGCGAAGTCCATCGAGGGCCATGTGCGCGGCGAGGGCGTCCATGCCTGCGCAACCATCATTTGCCGCGATCCCATGAGCGATCATGTGCCCATGAAGCGCGACACCAAAGGCGGCGGCATCATCACCCAGTACGACGGCCACTACACCCCGGACTTGGGTCTGCTCAAGATGGACTTTCTGGGTCTGCGCACCCTGGACGTGCTGTCCATCGCCTGCCGCAATGTTGAGGAGCGCACCGGCGTGAAGATCCTCCCCGAGGAGATTCCCATCGACGACGAGCTCTCCTTCAAGCTCATGCAGTCCGGCAATATGGACGGCCTGTTCCAGGTGGAGGGCGCGCTGTACGTGAGCCTGTTCAAGCGCCTGCCCCCCAAGCAGTTCTCCGACGTCGTGGCCTCCATCGCCCTGAACCGTCCGGGCCCGCTTGAGTCCGGCATGGTGGAGGACTACATCAAGGCCGCGAAGAACCCGGCGGCCGTGCACTACTACGACGACCGCCTGCGCCCCATTCTGGAAGAGACCCACGGCACCATGGTCTACCAAGAGCAGATCATGCAGATTTCCATGGTCATGAGCGGTTTTTCTGCCGGCAAGTCGGACAAGCTGCGCAAGGCCATGGGCAAGAAGAAGCTCGACATCATGCGTCAGCTGCAGGCCGACTGGGACGAGGGCGCTGTGGCCAACGGCTATCCGCTCAAGATCGCCCAGCAGATCTGGGCCGACGCCGAGAAGTTCGCGAAGTACGCCTTCAACAAGTCGCACTCGGCGGCCTATGCCATCCTGGTGATGCGCACGGCCTACCTGAAGGCGCACTACCCGAACGACTTCATGGCCGCCGTGCTCACCAGCTACATGGGCAACACCGACCGCCTCATCCGCTACATCGCCAGCTGCAACAAGAACGGCACGCCGGTGCTGCCGCCCGACATCAACGCCTCCCGCGCCGAGTTTACCCCGGTCGAGGGCGGCATCCGCTTCGGTCTGGTGGGCGTGCGCGGCGTGGGCAAGAACGTCGCCGACGAGATCATCGCCGAGCGCGAGGCCAACGGCCCCTTCACCTCGCTGCACGACTTCGTGAACCGCCTCGACTCGAAGTGCTACAACCGCAAGACGCTGGAATCACTCATCAAAGGCGGTGCCTTCGACTCCACGGGCTATACCCGCAAGCAGCTCATGCACTTCGTGGACGAGACGCCGCTGCTCGAGGGCGCGGCCAAGCGCCAGAAGGACCGCGATGCCGGCCAGGTGTCCATGTTCGACCTGTTCGCCGACGATGCCGATTCCGGCTTCCAGGAGGATGTGCCCGCGCCTGACGGCGTGGAGTGGGACAAGCGCACCAAGCTCGCCTACGAAAAGGAGATCATGAAGATCTACGTAAGCGAGCACCCGCTGGCGCCTTACGAGGGCACGCTGCGCCGCCTGTCCCGCTACGACATGGGCATGCTCTCCGAGCAGACCAAGGAGATCAAGAGCGCGGTGTTCGTGGGCATGGTCTCGAACGTGGTGGTGAAGCTGACCAAGGCGGGGAAGAAGTACGCCACCTTCACCCTGGAGGATACGACGGGTTCCTGCGAGTGCATCTGCTTCAAGTACGCCGATTTCGCCGAGAGCATCGTGGAAGATGCCATCGTGAAAATCAAGGGCAAGTTCGAAAGCGGGGACCGCGGCAACCAGATCATGGCCTTCGAGGTGGAGGCGCTGGAGCTTTCCGACGAGGACGCGCGCCCGAGCCACCTGGAGCTGCAGGTGCCCTCGCGCTCCTTCGACCAGAACCGCTCGGCGCGCCTCAACCGCATCCTGCAGTCCTATCCCGGCCGCGACGGCGTAGTGCTGCTCGTGCAGCAGGCCGATGGGCGCCGTTTCCGTGCCGAACTGCCGGTATCGGTGGATGCCCAGTCGTCGGTGCTGAAGTCCGAGATCCGCGACCTGTTCGGTCCCGAAGCGATGATCGCTTAATGGATATCTCGCGACCGACATTGGAGCAGCGGGCGGCGGAGTGCGTGCGGGAGCGGACGCTTTCGTGCACAGTGGCCTATGACGGGGCTCCTTTCGCGGGATTCGCTAAGCAGCCGGGCCAGCTGACGGTGCAGGGGGAGTTGGAGCAAGCGCTTGCGCTGCTGTTCCGCCGGCCGGTGGATGTGGTGTGCGCCGGCCGCACCGATGCCGGCGTGCATGCGCGCGGCCAGGTGGTCTCTTTCGACATTGATACGGACGAGCTGCGCGGGCGTACCTTGTACAACCTGCGCCGCTCGCTGAATGCGCTTACCCACGAGGGCATCGTGGTGCGCTCGGTGGACGAGCGACCGCGCGGGTTCTCGGCCCGCTTCGATGCCCAGTGGCGCGAGTACAAGTACTATCTGGCCACGGGCGATACGCCGCCGGTGTTCACCAGCCATGCCGCCTGGTACGTGGGGCCCGATTTGGATATCGCCGCCATGGAACGGGGTGCCGCGCACCTTATCGGCGAGCATGACTTCAAGAGCTTCTGCATGGCGGCCTCGGCCGTCGGCAAGCCCACGTGCCGCAACGTGAGCGAGATTTCCATCGCCTCTGAGGAGATTCTCGGCGAGCCCCATCGCGTCATCACCGTGCGCGGCAACGCCTTCTTGCATTCCATGGTGCGCACTATCGTGGGCACCCTTGTCATGGTGGGCCGCGGCCAGCGCACCTCCGACTGGGTCGCCGAGGTGCTCGCGGCGCGCGACCGCCAGGCCGCCGGGGAAAACGCTCCCGCCCAGGGCCTTATCTTCTGGTCGGTAGCCTACTGATTCCCAACCTGCTATGATGGCCCCACTGATAATTTGCGCGCGCGCACAAACTAGGGGGTTCTGATGGAAACTGCCGAAAAGTTGGCTCCGCTCGGGTTCGGATTCATGAGGTTGCCGTTGACCAATCCGGACGATCCGACGTCCATCGACATCGACAAGTGCTGCGAGCTGGTGGACATCTTTATGGATGCCGGTTTCACCTACTTCGACTCCGCCCGCGGCTATCATGGCTGCAAGTCGGAGTGGGCCCTGAAGAAAGCCCTGGTGGAGCGCTATCCGCGCGAATCGTTCACGATTGCCACGAAGCTGCCGGCTTGGCTCGCCAAGAACGCCGAGGAGGCCCGGGCCATGTTCGACATCTCCCTTGAGGAGTGCGGCGTCGACTACTTCGACTACTATCTGCTGCACAACTTGGGGGAGAGCCTCACGCCCGGCTTCGAGGAGTACGGTCTGTGGGAGTTCTGCGCCCAGAAGAAGGCCGAGGGCAAGATCAAGAAGTTCGGCTTCTCCATCCACGACAACGCCGAGGAATTGGAGAAGGTGCTCGATGCGCACCCCGAGGTTGATTTCGTGCAGCTGCAGGTCAACTACGTCGACTGGGAGAGCGACATCATCCAGTCGCGCAAGTGCTACGAGGTGTGCCAAAAGCGCGGCCTTCCCGTGGTCATCATGGAGCCGGTGAAGGGCGGCACGCTCGTGAAGCTGCCCGATGCCGTGGCCGATATCCTGCGCGCGGCCGAGCCCGGCGCGCCCATCGCCTCGTGGGCGCTGCGCTTTGCCGGATCGCTGCCGAACGTGATTGCGGTGCTCTCCGGTATGAACACGCCCGAGATGGTGGCCGAGAACGCCGCCATCATGCGCGACGGCGTGCCGCTGACGGAAGGGGAGTGCGAGGTGATTGATGCGGCCCGCGCGGCGCTGGCAGCACTACCCGGCGTGCCCTGCACCGATTGCCGCTACTGCATGAAGGGCTGCCCCGAAGGCGTGCACATCAACACCATCATGCAGTCGCTCAACATCTACGACCAGATGGGCGACGCCTACCGCGCCCAGGAGAACTACAACTGGAACACCGGCGACGGCAAGGCGAGCGCCTGCATCCAGTGCGGAGCCTGCGAGAGCGTATGCCCCCAGCACATCGCCATCGTGAGCGAGCTCGAGCGCGCCGCCGAGCTGTTCGAGTAGCGCTGCGCGCCGCGTAGCCTCGCCCCGGGAGCCTCTCGACGCCTTTTCTCAAAAAAGTAGGGTCGAGCGGCGGGTTTCACGATATAATCACACGGTTTCGACGGGCGGCTGCACCGCGAGCGCGATGCAGCCGCCCGTTCCTTGTACTTGGGCAGAGGCGCGGGGGCGCCTCGGAAATGGGAAAGAAAGGGTTCTAGCATGGAGAAACGAGCCTCCTGGTCCGGCAAGTGGGCCTTTATTTTGGCTGCCGCAGCCTCGGCCGTGGGCCTGGGCAATATGTGGCGCTTCCCCTATCTGGCGGCGAAGTACGGCGGTGGCACCTTCCTCATCACCTATCTGGTGCTGGTGTTCACCTTCGGCGTATCGCTGCTTTTGCTTGAGACGGCGCTCGGCCGCAAGACCGGCCAGTCCGCCATCGGTGCGTTTTCCAGCTTCGGCAAGAAGTACACGTTCATCGGCGTGCTTGCCTCGGCGGTTCCCTTCATCATCACGCCCTATTACTGCATCATTGGCGGTTGGGTGACGAAGTACATGTTCTCCTACCTGGGCGCCGGCCCCGAGGCCCTGGCCGACGGCGGCGAGTTCTTCACCGGGTTCATCACCTCTAATGTGGAGAGCTATATCTGGATGCTCGTGTTCATGGTTCTCGTGTTCGTGGTCGTGGGCCTGGGCGTTAAGGGCGGCATCGAGAAGGCGAACCTCGTCATGATGCCCGCGCTCATCGTGATGGCCGTCGCCATCGCTATCTACACGCTGACCATGCCCGGCGCCATCGACGGTGCGCTGTACTATCTCACGCCGGACTTCAGCAAGTTCTCGCCCGAGCTGGTCATCAGCGCTTTGGGCCAGATGTTCTACAGCTTGTCGCTGGCCATGGGCATCATGATCACCTACGGCTCCTACATGCGCAAGCAGGACAGCCTCACCTCCTCGGTGGTGCGCATCGGCGGCTTCGATATCGGCGTGTCGTTCCTCGCCGGCCTCATGATCGTGCCCGCCGCCTTCGTGGCCATGGGCTCGGGCGAGGCGGTAGCGGGCAACGCCGGTCCCTCGCTCATGTTCATCACGCTGCCAAGCGTGTTCGTTGACATGGAGGGCATGGCCGCCGTAATCGGCTGTTTGTTCTTCC
>CANEDU010000074.1 GCA_947426355.1 uncultured Adlercreutzia sp.
CCGAGGTCGTCTGCTCGGCGGGAGATACGATTCTCTCCGCTGACGACAAGGCCGGCATCGCGGCTATCTTCGAGGGGGTTTGTTCTGTCATAGAAACGGGGGCGCCGCGTCCCGATATCACGGTGCTGCTCACCACGTGCGAGGAGCAGAGTTTGTTGGGCTCGTCCGCTTTGGCCGAAGACGCGCTGGTGTGGCCGGATGACGTGCCGGCGGCATCGCGGGGCACGGAATACGAGGCGCTGCTGAATGCGGCGGGCGCTGCGGGCGGGTTGCCGTTGTTCGTGCTGGATGCCGATGGCGCGCCGGGCTCGCTCATCATGGGCGCGCCTTACCATTGGACGCTGCGGGCTCGCATTCACGGGCGCGCCGCCCATGCGGGCGTCGAGCCGGAGTGCGGCATCTCGGCCATCCAGATTGCCTCAGCCGCGGTGGCCGCCATGCCCCTGGGGCGCATCGACGAATGCACGACGGCCAACGTGGGGCGCATCGAGGGTGGCGTGGCTGTGAACATCGTGCCGGCCGCCGTGACCTTGGAAGGGGAGTGCCGCTCGCTGTATGAGGACCGCGTGCTGGCCCAGCGCGATGCCATGACGCGCGCTTTGGAAGAAGCCGCCGCCCAGTTCGGCGGTACGGTGGAGGTGGCCTGGGAGCTCGATTACCCTGCAGTCGTGCACGAGCCCGGCGACGCTCTTGTCGCTCACTTGGAAGCGGCCGCTGCTGCCTGCGGCCTTGCGATTCGCCATGCCATCTCTGGCGGCGGAGCCGATGCCAACGTGCTCGGCGCCAAGGGCGCTGACGCCATCACCCTCGGCATCGGCATGACGAACTTCCACTCCGTCGACGAGTATATAGCGGTAGGGGATCTCCAGAACATGGCCCGCTACGTCGAGGCCATCATCGAAGAGTACGCTGCGTAGGCTTTGCGCGCGACGCCGCACCCGAGCGTGCTCGGGCCTGGTGCGCGGCGGTTTCGTGGAATTGTCCAAATCCCGCGAAATTGTCCGAGTTTCTTACCTGGTGAAACGTACCATAATGCCAGGTCAGAAGCTTACGGAAAACTGGACAAAAACAAGCGATATGGACAAATCGCCCCTCATTTCATTGCTTGCGCGGAGATGGCACCGCCCGCCGGAAGAGCTCTGGCGGGCGGTGCCGTTTGGAGGAGGGAAAGCAGGAAGGTTGAGAACAGTATCGGCTGGCGGAGGAAAGGACGGAAGGGCGCGCTTAGGCGACAACCTCCGGGATGCGCAGCGAGATACGCCGGACGCGTTCCTGGGCGAGGTCGGCGAAAGCGGTGCGGGCGAACTCGAGCTCGTGTCCGTGATTGCGCAGGAAGTTGCGCATGCGCAGATAGTCGCGCACCTCCACAGTGTCATCGCTGTCATCCTCCATGACCTCCTGAGCGAAAGTGCGGGCGCGCTCAATGGCGTCGGTATCGTTGGCCTCAAGCTCGGCTACGTATTGAACGCGCTCGCCGGCGGGAGCGTAGAACAGAAAGAGGTTCGCGAACTTCCCCTGGGGTCCCTCGGAGGAGCCCTGGGCGGCTTTGCGCTCTACTGCGGCGCGATCCACGAGAATCTTTCCCTTGTCGCGGCGGCCGGGTAGCACGCCCGAGGCGACCATGGCGTTCACGCGGAAGCGGCTTATGCCAAGCATCTCGCCGGCCTCGGTGGATGAGACGAGGTCGCTGTCCTCGTCGGCTATCCTCTCCACCTTAAGTCCCGCCGTCGAAATCGGCGGCGCGAGCTCCAGACAGCACTTTGCCTCATCGAGGGTGGCAAGTGTCTTGGATGCGAGGTGCGGGTAATGAATCTCGAAGCCGTCGGCAGTCTTCTCGATGTAGCCGCCCGGGACGGGGCGGCCGTTGATAGCGAGCTCCCAGCGCAAGGGCTCACCCTCGGCACTGCAATGCTCGGTCCAGGTTCTGATCTGCGTAGACATAGGGCTTCTCCTTGCTGTTACAGGGATTGAAAGGGGTTCTCGAGAGGGGTTTTCGAGTAGGAACGACAGATGGGATAGGCGCCTCCGAACTGTGCCTCGATGGCGGCAATCATGTGGGTTTGCCCCATATCCTCCAGCATCTCGCGCGTGATCCAACCGTATCCGAGCAGCTCGTCGGCCAGATCCGCGCAATAGGTGCAGCGCTGGCACTGGCGGTTGCAGGTGGAGGTGCGCTTGAAGAAGCTTGTCTTATCAAGTGCCTTGTTGTCGATGTGCGCGCGGTACTCGATGCCAAAATAGCCGATGGAGCTGCAGAGCAAGTCGAAGAGATTCCCGTCGTAGCACTCGTCCATGTAGGCCGCTGTGCAGCGGAGCACTTTGCTCGGCATCATGTCGCGGCCGACGATCTTGAAGAAACGCGTGATGCCGTCGTAGCGCCGCAGGTCCTCGGGCCTTATCCAGTTCGACTTGAAAATCTGCCCGGCGTCTCGCCCAATGATGTCGCTGCAGGCGAAGGAGAAAGCGTTTCCCTCGTCGCGTTCCTCTTGGGATTTGTGGGAAATCAAGTTCATATGGAACTTGCGGAAAGGGCACTTGTTCAGGCATCCTTCGTTCGCCATGAGCTTGAGTTCCACGCCGAGCTTCTCGTGGATCTGCCGTAAGAGCTTCGGGTCGCGGTTGATGCTCGTGTCCACCGTCATGGTGGTGGCGCCTGCCAACGCGAAGGCCTCGGCGCGGGAGAAGCAGTCGATATCGGCGAGCACCGAGGCGCTGATTTCCAAATCGGGGCACGCCTCGCGCGCCTGCTCGATGAGGAAGGGGTTGGCGAGCGTGACTGCTTCGACACCCTGTTGCTCGTGCATGTCGCGGATGAAGCCGATCTGCTTCCCGAGGGTCTCCTTCTCGTACCAATCGCCGCCATCGCACGTGGAGTTCATGGTGATGTCGACGCGGATGTTCGCTTCGTGGATGACCTTGACCGTTTCCGCGAATTCGTCGAGGGTCATCACGTTGCCGACGCGCCCCGAGCCGGTGATGGACTGCGGCGCGTTGAGGTAGATCTCCCGAATCGCGTTGCCGCCTCGTCCTTGAAGCGCAATCAGCTGTCGCAGTGTGGCGGCGTCCCCGTTGTAGGGGACGGAAAACTCGAGCTGTGCCACAGGGCCCTCCTCCCTCTCTCGTTAAAGAAGGGCCCGCCCTAGCGAGCGGGCCCTTCTTGTGTTTGCTTGCGCTGGGCTAGGGCTTATGCCTCAGCCGTGGAATCCCAAGAGTCCAGTCCGGCGGCGTTGCGGCCGGCGATGCGACCCACGCACCAGTTCTCGGAGCCGTTGCCGCCGGTGATGGCGTAGGTGTGGCCGTTCATGTTGCCGAACGAGCCGGCGGAGTACAGGCGCGGAATGGGGTTGCCGCTCGGGTCGACAATATTGGCATTCTCATTGCGGCGAGCGCCGCCAATGGTGTTGCAGATACCGGGGTACAGCGGGATGGCGTAGAAGGGGCCGGTCTCAACCTTGGCCAGCTGCTCGCGACCGAAGTCCTCGTCGACGCCTTTGTCGCACAGCTCGTTCCAGCGGGCCACGGAGGCCTTCAGGCGCTCGGCGTCCATCTTGTCGTCCCACTTGCTGGCAGCGATGTTGGCGGCAAGCTCGTCTAGGGTGGTGCCGGTGGTGATCCAGCCGCGCTCGAGCTCCCACTTATTGTCGGCAGACCAGCCGGTCCAGCCGCCGAGCTCGGGATCGAGGCCTTCGGTCATATACCCGATGCCCATGCCGCCGTTTTCGGTGGCAGCGCCGCCGACCATGCCGCCCCAGGAGCCACCGTCGAAGGAGGTCTGGTCGAAAATATACCAAGAGGGGATGCGGTCGAAGTCGCAGATTTCCTCATCGAAGTTGGCGTAGGGCTTCCAACCGCCATGGGGGCTGAAGATTTCCTCGTTGCCCCAACGGTCGCCCAGGCGGGACACCTTGATGTAGTTGGGGGTGGGGCTGCTCACGGACACGCCACCGGGCACGATTTCCGGGTCGTCGAACCAGGCGTCGTCGCCGCCGCAAACCTGCTGCATGTGCCACAAGTCGGCCCCCACCTTCTGGGCCATGGTGATGCCGTCTCCGGTGTTGTACTTCCAGCCGTAGAAGCCGCGCATGGGGTAGCACTTCAGGTACTTGGCCTGCATCTCCTCATTGAACTCGAAGCCGCCGGTGCACAAGATGACGCCCTTGGAGGCCTTCACGGCTTTGGGCGTGGTGTCGTCGCCCATAAGGGTGTAGCAGCCGATGATTTCCTTGGTGATGGGGTTCTGGATGAGCTCCTCGTCATGGCACTCGAACAGCACCTCGATGCCGCGGTCCTGGCGATGCTGGTCCATGGCCTCGAAGAAGCCGGCGCCGTAGCCGTCGCCCTGGCCCACATACATCTCTTCGTAGCCGGTGAAGATGTCGTACTCGGCGCGAGGGCTATCACCGAGAGAGTACTCGAGACCGTACTCGTCGGCGTAGTCGGGGTTCTGCACGGCCTCGTCGGCCCAGGCTTGGCAGACTTCCATGGGGGTCTGGCCGTGGAACGCCTCGAAAGCGAACTGCGCGGCCGCGTCAGCATCGTGGGGGGCGGTCCACTGGCCCATGTTAATGGATGAGGAGCCACCGCCGCGGAACGGCGATTTCTCCAGGTAGAGTACTTGGGCACCCTCGTCGTAGGCGGTGATGCCGGCCCACAGGCCCGCTCCGCCGTAGCCGATTACGAGCACGTCGGTCTCATAATCCCAGGTTTCGGGCATCCACTCGGGGGTGTTGCCAGTGTCGGAGAGTGCGGCGTCATTGCCGGTGCACCCGGCCAGGGCGGTGACGCCGGTAACTCCAGCGGCAGCCAGGGCGGAGCCCTTCAAAAAAGAACGGCGAGATACTTCCTCCATGTTTTCCTCCTTTTTTGGTAGGTTTGCTATGTCATCCGCTTGGGTGCGGATGATGCCAAAGTTGGGATTGGCCGCACCCGGACCCCGTTGAGGGAGGGATTGACGGGGTCCGGGTGGAACCGGGATAAATGAATGGTTGCAACGGCTACTCGTGGCAGGTGTTGCACTCGTAGACATCCATGTGGTGACAGCCCTTGCACGCCTTCTTCGCGGTGGCCTCGACAGCGTCGTCGGAGTGCATGCTGTGGCAGCTGCCACAGTCGACGGATGTATGGTCATCGTTCTCGGGTAAGGCGTGGGGATTCACCACGGTGCCGTTAGCGTCGGTGAGAATGGCGCAGGATTCGGTCTTGGCGGCCAGATCCTCCTGGCTGCCGTGGCAGCTGCTGCTGAAGCAGGCGGCGGTATCGACGGCGGTTGTTTTCAGTCGCTTGGGTGTCTTGTCGCCAAACTGTACGCCATCGTGGGCGTTCGCGAGGCCGTCGATGTCGCTATGGCAGGTAGTGCACTCTTGCGTCGCATGGTTGGCTGCGGGCATGGTCGCGTCTGAAAGCGAATCGCCTTCGGTGCTATGGCAGGTGGTGCAATCGGCATCTGCGGAGAACGTGAAGTCGCCCGTCATCGCAGCAGTATCCGCCTCCGTCTGCTGATCTTCTCCCGAGTCGCTCAAGTTTGTCGCCCTTGGGGCGCAGCCGAGTGTTCCCAGCGACATGACGGCAATGGCGCCTGCAACGGCCGATGCAAGAACGATTTTGCGAAGGGATGCGCGAGCCATGTCCCTCTCCTTTCTGTGACGCCGACGACCCTCTCGATTTACATCGTCGGACCAAAGTTGATGAGCGCATTTTGCTGACTTGCGCGCGCTCTGCCATCATCCGAAGTCGATGCTTCGGGAAGCAGGGCAGATTATTTTGCAGAGCGGTCATCATCCGAAAGAGATGAAGGGCCAGGTGAGATGGGGGATTAACGAAGAGGCGCTGCGCTCTACCTCGATACGGTCCCTTGCTATACTTTTCTTTGCCAGCATCACTACGGGAGGGGCTATGATGGTCGGAGATGAGACGGACGGCGAAATGCTGCCAACGCGAAAAGAACTTGGTTCGTCTGCAAAAGAGGCGTTGCTGGTTGCCTTTGGCTGTGTTGGATCGCAGACTTGGCTACCGGTTGTTGGTGTTGTGGCGGATATGTATCGCGGAGGGGCCTTGCTCCTGTCTGGGCTGAATCCCCTTCTCTTTTCTTACCTCGTTGCTTTTGGGCTTACAGCGATAGGGTCGTCTTTTGCTCGATGGAGAAAAGAGTGGGGCCGGGGGACGTACGGGGCGCTTGCGGGCGCGCTTGCAGCCGTCGTTGGAGCTTTGCTCCTTTTTGTTCCTGGAGAAGAGGCCTCGACGGCGCTGCTCGCGCTTCACCTGCTTTCCGGAGCGCTCTTGGGGCTTGGTGGTGGTCTGCTTTCCTCAATTTGGAGCGAGCGCTTTGGTCGTCTCGGCGCCGGTGGTCAGAGCGTCGTCTCGTTTGCTATTGTCATTGCCGCGTGCTTGCTGGCGGCTTTTGCCCAGTCGGCAGGCATCCACGAATCGCTGCTTGTGATGGTCATTGTCCTCTCGGTGGCTTCTGGCACGCTGTTTGTTGTCGCCAAAGACCCCGCCGACTGTGCTGATGAAGCTGCTCAGGGAACGTTACGATTGCGGGGCGCGTTTGTCCGCATCAGCGTCTCGTATGGGTTGTTCGGACTTGCTTTCGCGTTGATGGTCACGCAGTTTCTCATCGCGAGACACGGTCATGCTCTGTCCTGGACTTGGCTTTTGAGCTTGGGCGGCGTTTTGATCGCTCTTTTTGTGACTATGGTGGCTAAGGCTGTTTTGAGGCAGGGTTTTAATTGGCTGCTTATTCTGCGTTTTGCGGTCATTCCGCTTTTGATTGCGTTTTATCCTTTCGATGCAGGGAGTGAGTTCTCCCTGAGGTTCGCCATGGGTGCCTCGGCTATGGCCCTCTGGGTATACCTGTCTCTTATAGCAGGCGTTGCGGCGGAGTCTGCCAGACAGCTTCATATTTTCTTCCCGCTTGTTTGGGGCATTGCTCTCGGGTCCCTTTCTTTGGGCGCCGCGGCGGGTTCGGGCCTCGCGCTCCTGATTGAGAGATTCGGCGTTCAGGACCATGTGGGCTTGACGGCGGTTGCGGCCATGGTGCTTGCCGTCATAGCCTCGGATGTAGTGCTCACGCGTGGCAGCCTTGCCAGGGCCTACAGGAAGTCTGTCTCTGCAGCAGCAGGAGGAGGGGGCTTCGAGGTTGCTGATGACGGGACGTCGCTCGATGAACGGGCGTCGGCTGTAGCTGCAGCTTATGCGCTGACTAATCGTGAGTTGGAGGTCTTAAGAATCCTGGCACGTGGCCATGGTTTGAACCGCGTGCAAGACATGCTCTTCATCGCTGAGGGCACGGCCATCACGCACCGTCGCCATATTTACCAAAAACTAGGGGTCCACTCGAAAGCTGAGCTCATTGACCTGGTTTCCGCTTTCGGTGACGAGGGGATTGACGAGGACTAGGGTCGCGTGGAGCTTTAGCGGAGCGCGAGCGGGCCTCGGCGTTCGCGAAGATTCGAACGGGCCTCAACTCTCGCAAAGATACGAGGTGCTTTTTGGTCTGCTGTGAGGCGTTTTCGCTGGGCTGTCCAAATCCCGCGAAATTGTCCGAGTTTCTGACCTGGTGAAACGTACCATAATGCCAGGTCAGAAGCTTGCGGAAAACTGGACAAAAACAAGCGATATGGACCAAATCACGCCCCGCTGCGAAGCATTTGTGAACAAATTGTGCCGCTCGCCGGAGGGTATGGATACGCCCGGGTGCGTGGCGTTTGACACACAGCGGGAACCCTCGTAACATACCCCGTCGCGCCTCTTAGAGGCGCTTGTTTTGTGCAGTGCAAGCCCGTGGAAAAAGGAAAGGAAAAGAGTCTTGCCTACAATTAACCAGCTGGTCCGCAAGGGCCGCAAGAAGACGGTCGACAAGTCGAAGACCCCGGCGCTCAAGGGCAACCCGCAGAAGCGCGGCGTGTGCACCCGCGTGTACACCACGACCCCCAAGAAGCCGAACTCGGCTCTTCGTAAGGTCTGCCGTGTGCGTCTCGTCAACGGTATGGAGGTTACGGCCTACATCCCCGGCGAGGGCCACAACCTCCAGGAGCACTCCATGGTGCTCATCCGCGGCGGCCGTGTAAAGGACCTTCCCGGTGTCCGTTACAAGGTCATCCGCGCGGCGCTCGACTGCGCTGCGGTTGACAACCGCAAGCAGGCCCGCAGCCGCTACGGCGCCAAGCGCCCGAAATAACGTTCGTTAAGACGCGCGGGTCGGAAACGTCGGGGTAGAAGCCCCACCGACCTAATGGACGCCAAGGAAACGTCCCGAAGCGCGCAGAAGCAAAAGGAGTAACTACATGCCGCGTCGTGCAGCAGCAGTCCGCCGCGAAACGCAGCCGGACGCAAAGTTCAACAATCGTCTCGTCACGCAGCTGATCAACAAGGTCCTGCTTGACGGCAAGAAGTCCATCGCCGAGAACATCGTCTACGGCGCCTTCGATCTGGTCCAGGAAAAGACCGGCGAGGACCCGCTGACCGTGTTCAAGAAGGCCATGGACAACGTCCGCCCCACCCTCGAGTGCAAGCCGAAGCGCGTGGGCGGCGCCACTTACCAGGTGCCGATGGAGGTCAACTCCCGTCGTGCCACCACGCTGGCGATCCGCTG
>CANEDU010000075.1 GCA_947426355.1 uncultured Adlercreutzia sp.
GTGCCCCGTCTCAGCGTCGAACTTCTTCAGCACGAGGCGCCCGGTGATGGGAGGCTCGGCCGAGGAGAACGTGTAGTCGTTGCCGGGGCCGACCTCGTAGATGCTATCGTCGAGCACATAGCCGGACGAGGCCCGCACCTCCTTGGCGTAGAAGGTGTCGCGGGTGGCGCCGAGGCTGCCCGACTCGCCCGCGCCGCTCGCGTCGGTGGTTATCGTCGTCAGGCGGCTGCGGTCGGCCTGGGCGTCGGCCCGCGTCCGGTAGATGCCGTAGACCGCCCCCGCGAGCGTGTAGTCGGGGTCGTCGGCCGCCCAGGACTGGGCCGCCGACTTCGACACCTTCACGGTGGTGTGGTAGGTGAACGAGAGGATCACCTGGGTGGAGGAGCCGGTGTAGAGCATGAAGGGCTCGAAGTTCGAGGGCACCTCGCCCGCGCGGCGCAGGATCTTGCGGCCCGTGGCGTCGTCGTTGATGAGGCTCCCGTCGTCGCCGAAGCCGATGACGTTCCAGCGCACCCAGTCGCGGAACCCCTCGGTGCAGCCGAACATGGCGTAGTTGCCGTCCGAGGAGTAGGTGTCGGCCATGAGGATGTGGGCGAGGGCCATGTATCGGTCGGGCGTCATGGAGCCGCCCCCGTACCACTGGCTCGGCCACAGCGAAGCGTCGAAGCCGGGCGAGCCGTAGGAGAACCAGATGTCGGCCGCCAGCTCCTCGGTGCGCCCGCTAGTGGTCGAGAGCGGCGATTTCTCGTAGGTGCCCGCATCCGGCGTGAGCTTGGAGGGGTTTCCGCACCAGGCGGGCTGGCCGTCCACCTCGAACCAGGTAGTGGTGTAGGCGTCGTAGTGGATCTTGTCGCCGACGGTGAGGGTCGCGCCCTGGGCCGCGTGGGCCTTGTCAGGCGCGAGGCCGAGCGCGGGCGCGACCATGCCGAGGGCGAGCGCCGCCGCCAGCAGCAGGCGCAGCGCCCTGGCGGCCGTGCCGTTCCGGGTCATCTCCATCACATCGCCCCCTCTAGCGGCCATCGCGGTCCAAAGGGCGGTCTGCACCCTTCTCCATCGACTCGGACGCCTCCTTGGCCCCCTCGGCGCGCTCGGCGAGCCCCCGGTCGTCCTTGGCGTGCTCCGCCGCATAGCGCTTGCGCGCCTCGGATAGCGCCGTTTTGATCTGGTCAGGCGTGACCTTGATGACCTCCTTCTCGCGCTTGCCGTCGTCGCCGACGATCGGGTTGCCCTCGATGTCGCGCACGTCGCGGCGCAGCTGCACCTCGCGGTCGGCCAGAAGCGGGATGTCGCGCCAGTGCTCGCCGCGGAACTTCGAGGGGTTCACGTAGAGGGGGCTGAACTCGCAGCCGCCCACGTCCTTGCCGTCGATGATGGTGTCCTTGGGCAGGCGCACGACGTTGAAGGTCTTCTCCTGGCCGGTCTTCTTGTCGATGTACTTGATGCCTTCGTGGATGAAGGACTCGTGGAGCGAGATGTAGACGTTCTTCTTGGGGGTGACGGTCTCTTCTGCCATAGGTTGTCTCCTTTGCATCGTCGAGCGCGGCAGCCGCCGGTAACGGGGGAAGGGCCGCATGCGCTCCTTTGTCGGTCGGTCTTGCGGTTGCTCTTGCGCGCTAGGGGCCGCGTGCACTGGCGCCCATGGAGGTCAGCCTCCCATGATGTCGCGCGCCCAGGACCCGCTCTTCACGAGCGAGAGGATGAGCAGCACGCACATGGCGAGGTACTGGAGCGCGTAGGAGAGGCCGCCCACGATGGAGTCCACCACCGGCACGCCGGCGCCCGCGGCGTTGAGGCCACCCAGCACGATCGGGAAGGACACGAGCAGCACCAGGATGATGACGCCCGCGAGGCACACAGCCACAAAGTTCTTCAGATAGCCCACGCCCATCTGGCGCGTCTCGTCGAGGGAGGTGAGCGCGAGGGGGATGGGGCTGAAAGCGGCCATGATGTAGATCTGGATGGCTCGCGCCCAGCTCACGACGAGGGCGACCACGTAGGCCACGATGACGACGAGCCACGATACGAGCGCAACCACGAGCATCGCGATGAGGGCGGCCACGTCGTCGGTCGTGGTGATGGAGACCGCCGACAGGTCGAGCGGCATGCCCTGGCCGAACAGGCCGACCACGCGGTCGATGGCGAGCCTCACTACCTCGTAGACGGCGGCCATCAGGTCGAAGCTGTTCTGTATGAGGAAAAGGAACACCGCGAAGAACACCAGCATGAAGACGACCTCCTTCACGCCGGGCATCGTGGCGTTGCCGTCCATCCTCTGCGACACCTTGATGAGCTGCACGGTGAACACGAACGAGAGCATCCCGCACCCGATGGGCAGGATCGCATGCTGCCACACGCCGCGCACGACGTCGTACATCGTGACGGTGCCCGCGTGCCCGAGCATCTGGTCGAAGCCGGAGGAGAGGACCCCTCCCGCGCCGATGGTCTTGAGCATGTCGGCCTGGCTCGAGAATATCCAGTTGCAGGTATCGCGGAGGATCCCGCAGAGCCATGCGTTGATGTCGCCCGCGATATCGGCGAAGGCGGGACTCGGGCATGCGAGCAGGAGCGCGCACAGAAGAGCCGTCGCCGAGAACGCCATGGCGAACCCGCGACCCGCCGCCGTCTGCTTGAGGAACGCTGCCATGGGGCGCCGCCTACCCGGCCACGGTGAACGAGCCGTCCTCGTACACCGCCGTGACGATGGTGGAGGCCGCGTCGTCCAGGTGGAAGGTCGCGCTCACGCGCCCTCCGCGCACGTCCAGGTACACCTCGCCGTCGAAGGAGGCGGCGGTGGCCGAGGGGGCGTGCGCTGCGCACCACGAGCCGACGACCGAGGCGAGCTCGCCCGCCTTTCCGTCGATGAGGCCCGTGTAGGGCTCGGCGAGCCCGGACACGCTCACGGCTGTGCCGGCGGGCTTGCCCTGAACGTAGCGCGATTCCACCGCGAAGGCGTCGCTCGCGACGGCGAGAACGCCGTCCCTCTCCTCCACGATGATCGAGGCGGGGGTGGTGCAGGGATCGCCCTCGCGCATGAAGTCGATGTCGAGGTGCTTCTGGCCGTTGCCCTCGCCGGCCTCCTTGGCGTCGAACACGGTCAGCTTCACCGACGCCCCGTCGCTCTCCACGAAGGAGCCCTCCCGGAACTCGATGGTCTTCTCGGGCGCGCCCTCTGCCTGCCACACGTTGCCCTGGAGCATCTTCGCTATCTCCTCGGACTTGTCCGCAGCGGGTGCCGCACCTTCGCTATCGGCGTCGCCGGCATCCTGAGCGATGCTCTCGGCGGGCGCCGGCGCTTCGTTCTGTGCGCTCTCCTCGACCGTGTGCGCGACCGAGCAGCGGACCGCCGTCGTGCCGATGACGATGGCCACCATGCCGACGGCCGCCGCGAGCATCACCTTGTTCTTCTTCTGCATTCTCTCTCCTTGTCTATCGGAATCGGATGGCGCACGTGAAGTAGGCGATGCCGCTCGCGCGCCTGCAAACGTCCCCGGTATGGGGCTCGTGGATGTACTCGTCGCCGCCCGTGTAGATGGCGACGTGGCCGGGCCTCCACAGGATGTCGCCGGGCTTCGCCTCGGAGAGCGGCACGCGCCGCCCCGCGTTCGCCTGGTCCTCGGAGTTCCTGGGGATGGAGATGCCCGCCTGCGCGTAGCAGTACTGGGTCAGCCCCGAGCAATCGAGGCCGATGCCCGGCGCCGTGCCTCCCCACACGTAGGGGACGCCGAGCTGGCTCACGGCCGCCGCGACGATGGCGTCGCCGTCGGCGGCGCCGGAGCGGAAGTCCTCAAGGCTCATGCCGTCGAAGCGGCGGAGGCCGTATGCGTCCATGGCCGATTTGAGGGATGCCACGTACTCCGACGAGGTGGCGTAGCCCGCGTCCTTCAGGCCCTCTGCCATCTTGTCGGAGCTCTTCTCGGCGATAGCCTGCCGGATGAGGGGGTTTCCCGCGTATCGGGAGTTGGCGAGGAGCACGCGGCTCCTGAACACGATGCACTCCCTGTGCCCCCTGAACACGGTGAAGTCGGCCATGATGCCGACCACCTGGCCCCCGTACTCCTCGTTGGTGGCCCACGAGCTCTTGCCCGCGACCTCCGGGCAGCCGAGGAAGGACGAGGCCCATTTGATGCCGAAGAGGTTCTTGTCGCGCTCCGCGAGGAGCGAGAGGTGGTCGCCCGCGCCGCTCTCGCAGATGATCTGTGCGAGCGTGCACCCGGCGGGGTGCCCGTACTTCTCCTGGCACTCAAGGGCCGCCTCTACCATCTCCACCGTGATGTAGGGAGGCAGGCCGTCGAGAGACGCCTTGGCCGCCTCGTTCTTCCAGAAGCCGAAGATGGCGCTCGCAAGCTGCGAGACGACCAGGACCGCGAGCACGAAGCACAGGACGCCCGAGAGCGCTCCGGCCACGGGACCTCCTGCGGAGGCGGCCGCCCCCGCGAGGGTCTTGGCGGCCCCTTTCCTGGCAGCCTCCCCGGCGGCCTTGGCGGCCGATGCCGACTCGGAGGCGCGGGCCGTCCTGGCGCGCAGCCATGTCCGGCGGGACTGCGCGCGGCGCATCTCCGCCGTCCCCTTCGCGGATGCCTCGGCCTCCGCGCCCTTGCCGATGCGCCTCGTCGTCTTGGCCTCCGTCGCCGCCTCTTTCGTAGGCGTGGCCCTCTCGGGATTGGCGACGGATGCCTTCCCGCGCCTGGCGGCGCCGATCGCGGCCCTCGACGCCCGGCAGGCATCGCCCGTGCCCTCAAGCTCGTCGGAGTCGTCCGCCTCATCGGCCGCTGCATCGGCGGCGAGCGCGGCGAGGTGCCTGCGCGCCTGGAGGGCCGTCTTCGCCCCTTGCGATGCGGGCTCGTCGGCGGCCTTGGAACCGCCCTTCCCTTCGCCTTTGGGATGGCTCTGCTTCACAGAGGGCTTCGGGCCCTTGGGTTCGCGCCCCTCGGCCCTGCGGTCGCCCGACTTGCGGACGAGCCCGGAGGAGACGGCATCGGTGCGCGTCGCGCTCGCGACCTCAGCCGCATCGGCCGCGCCCTCCTTGGCGGACACGGCGGCTTCCGTTGTCGTGGCGGCCGCCTCCGCCCCCTTGGCCAGATGCGTCACCGGTCAGCGCCCTTCCGACGGCGGGCGCGCTTGGCGAAGTCGCTCTCGCGCTTCTTTGCGGCGATCTCCTCGGGCTTGGTGTTGAACAGCTCGTAGAGCCTGCCCTTCGGGAAGTCGTCCTTCAAGGGGACGCGGGCGCCGCCCGCGATGAGCAGCCCTTCTCCCGCGCGCACGGACTCGTCGATGTAGGAGGCCTCCTGGGCGCTCATGTCGAGGAGCTCTGCCCAGGCGCGGCGGTCGAGCGGCGACTGCTTGTGCAGGAGCACGAAGTCGGAGTTCAGCACCATGTTCCGGGCCTCCTCGTGGTCGAGCATGTAGACGCTGTTCTGCGTGATGCCCGTGGCGATGAGGTTGAACTTGCGGCCCTCCGCCCAGTACTTCGAGAAGTAGCTGATGATGGCGGGATGCCCGAACAGCGACTGCACCTCGTCGATGTAGAGCCAGGTCGTGATGCCGCGCTCGTAGTTGTAGTACATGCGGTTCCGGACGCTCTCAAGGACGGCGATGATGCCGAAGGCGCGCATGTTCTCGGAGAGGTCCTTGAAGTCGATGTTGGTGATGCGCCTCGTAAAGCCCACGTTGGAGGGATGGTTGAAGAACGACAGCGCCCCCTCGACGTAGCGCTCGTATCGAAGCGCGATGTCGCGCGCCTCCGGTTCGGACTGCTCTTTCAGGATGCGGTGGAAGTCGCCGAGCAGCGGGTCGCGCCCCGTCTCGGCCGCCTCGCGGTAGGCCGCCTCCACGCACCGGCTGATGATGGACTTGTCGGCCTCGGGAAGGCCCTCGGCCCCCTCCGCCATGGTCGCGGACGACAGCGCCAGGAAGGCGTCGATCTTGAAGGCCATCTGCGCCGAGGGCGACTGGTGCGCCACGTCGGCCAGGTCGAAGGGGTTGAGGTGGGTGTCCGAATCGGGCGCGAACCTGATGGACTCGCCCCCGTTGGCGACGACCACCGGCGAGTACTCGCCAGCGGGGTCGAGGATGATGATCTCGTCCTCGGGGTACGCGAGTATCGTGTTCTCTATCTCGCGCTTGACGGAGAACGACTTGCCGGAGCCGGGCTTGCCCGCGACGAAGCCCATGGGGCTCGCCAGGCGCTTGCGGTTGCAGAGCACGAGGTTGGAGGACTGCTTGTTCTGGCCGTAGTAGCCGCCGCCCGCCTGCGCGAGCTCCTGGGTCGCGAAGGGCATCTGAATGGCGACCTGCGCGGTCGTCATCATGCGGGAGACCTCCACGTGGTTGTGCCCGAGCGGCAGCACCGAGTTCAGGCCCTCGCGCTGCCGGAAGTCGAGCGCGTCGGCCTCGATGGAGTTTCGGCGCGCGGTCGACACGATCTGCATCACCTGGTCGTCCAGCTGCTCGCGCGTGGGCGCGTAGGTGTAGACGAGCCCGGTGTAGACGTAGAGGCGCTGGTTGCGGTTCTGCAGGTGGTCTAGGAGGTCTTCGGCCTCCTCCTTGGAGTACTTGAGCTCGGAGGGGAGGATCTGGAAGTCGTAGCCCTTCTTCACCGCGCTCATCTGCTCGTCGATTATCTCCTTGTCCATCCACGCGATGCGCTTCTTCACGAAGGCGACGGCCTTTGACTTGTCCATGGCCTGCACGTGGATGGAAATGGCGAGCGGGATGGGAAGGTCGATGATGTCGGCCAGGCAGCGGTCCGAGAGCTCGCTTCCGAAGCGGTTGATCGAGAGCACCTGCCCCCACGTGCCCTCGGTCTTGAAGCAGGCGCCCGAGCCCTCCGGCTTGAAGTCGAGGGACGCCGGGCAGATGAGGTCCTTGCTCGTGAGGCCGCCAGCCGCGCCCACCGCCTCCCAGGAGAACAGGTTGGGCTTGCCGGGGCGGAGGAGGCCGTGGATGGCGTCGAGCCGTTCCTCGCCGGAAAGCGGCCTGCTCGCGCTGCGCATCTTGGCGAGCGTCTGCTCCGCGTCGGTCCTCATGCGGGCGAGCTTGGGGATGGCATCGGCGATGCTCGCCGCGCCGACGGAGAACGTGAGGTAGCGCTCGCGCACGAGGTTCGACACGCCCTCGCGCATCTTGTCGTTGAGGATGCGGTTGTACTCCTCCGCATAGGCCGCCGTCGCGGGGTCGCTCGCGTCGAAGAAGCGCTTGCGGCCGAGGAGGTCGGCGGGGATGGGGCGGTTCGAGACGGAAAGCTGCACGCAGCTCTCGGCGCCGAAGTAGTCGAACAGCTGGCACCACCCGCTGAATATGGCCTGCTGCGTCTCCTCGCGCGCGGACTGGTAGCTGATGTCGTCGAAGGCGAGGGTCTGGCTGAACAGGCCCTCCTCGACCTGCGCGATGCCGTTCTCGTACATGAGGTCGAAGCCCACGGCCCCGTACACGTCCCGGGCCGCGCGGCGGCGCTTGCGCTTCTCCGCCATCTGATCGGTGAGCTCGCGCTCCTGCTCCGCCATGCGGCGTCCCAGGGACTTGGAGCGCTTGGGCCCGGAGCCGGGCCTCACGAGGGCCTTCTGCTCGTTGCGGTCGCTAGAGTTCCAAGACATGCCGCTCCGCCCCCTTCCGCTTGGAGGAACGGCGCGCGCGGCGGTCGGTCTTCGCGCAGCCGACGGGACCGGCGATGGACGCCGGGCGCGAGCCCGTTGCGTAGACGAGCTTCCCGTCGCCGAGGACGTGCTCTGCGAAGAGCGGCACGAACTTCTCGGGGACGAGGCCCTTCGGCCGCCAGAAGCCGAGCAGCCAGAACGGCATGGAGGCCGCCATGACGGGAAGCGTCACAGCGTCCACGGGAACGCCGAGGCCGACGTTCGCCACTGCGGCGACGGCCACGGCCGCGCCTAGCCCTCCTGCGGTGCAGGCGAGCGTGCGGGCGGAGAGCTTGCCCACCACCTTCTCGGTGTACTCGCCGATGTCCTTGTGCACGGATACGCTCAACATGGCCGCCCCTTACGCCGGGAGCCAGCTCGTGTCGAGCATGCCGAAGTACACGGCGGCCGCGATGATGATGCCGCCGCCCGCGATGGTCGAGATGGCGCTCGCGATCTGCGCGCCGCCCTGCTGCTCGCGGATGGCGAGGCCCAGCGACACCGCGCCCCAGACGACGAGGAAGCCGCCAAGGAACGTCACGCATCCCGAGACGAGGTTGATGATGTTCGCTAACATGGGGTCTGTTTCTCCTTTGCATCTTGCCGCGCGGCCGGGAGCAGACCCTGGGAAGGGCCGCGCTATCGTTTAGAATCTTTGCCGGGGACGGGTCGCACCCCGTCTCCTTTGCATCGCGGCGGCCAACGCGCTTCGGGTTGGGAAGCCCGGAGGGCGAACCTCGGCACCGTAGGGTGCGGTCGCCGCACCATTACCTCTCCTGCGTCCTCCTTTCTGCGTACTCCGCGAAGTCGAAGGGGCGGTCGAACGCCGCGCCCTCGTGCCCCGGGTAGACC
>CANEDU010000076.1 GCA_947426355.1 uncultured Adlercreutzia sp.
CCACGAGCAGTTTTGGGGAGATGCGGGCCCTTCCAGCAAGACGACTCAGACAGCCAGTGTTCTTACGACCAATGTGCGCAACAGCGCCGGGGAACAATGGGTAAAGCAGGTAACATCCTGGACCAACACCAATACCCAGGCGGGCCTTTATGCGGCGCTCGACCAGCTTGCGGGAGTCGACAGTACTGAGGTTGAGCTAGAAAACAAAAGAACGATCCAGCGTCGTCCTTCGGTCGTTCTTATGACCGACGGTGCGGCTAATACTATTATGACGGGAGATTATGCTGAGGCGACCAAGGGGGTTTCCGCTGTATATACGGGTGACCCGAGCACAAAGTATCCGAGCGCTCAAGCGGGTGAAGTCGACGCGGGCGAGTTCCGTTATCTCGCCCCTTACAGCAAGGACGACACCAGCGAAGGCCTCGTAACCTATGGCGCTGCTGAGTTCCACAAGCAAACGGGCAGCAACGGACTTACTCTCTTGAAGACGATCATGAGTGCAGCTGCGAAGAAGGTTGACGTAATGCAGAAATACGGCATTGACGCCAACGATGCGGAGAAAGACGAGAAGTTCAAGATTGCCACAGTGGCGTACAATCTCGGCATTGCCTCCAGTAGCTCTCTTGGATATTTCTACGGAGTGACTTATGGCTCGGTGAGCCCTAAGGACTACTTCACCGACGACGCCGATAAGCTCAGCGAAATTCCTTCTACGAACCCCAACGACAGCAATAAGCCCTTGTACAGCTCCGATGTGATCTTTAACCCAAATGCTGTTCCGGCAGAGGGCGACGAGTTCGTTATGTATGGCGGCAATGATCTTGCTCCGGGAAGCGAAGACAAGCGCAGCGTCGTTCCTGGCGCATATCAGATCTTCCAGCAGTGGGAGCACAACCCTAGACTTGTGCTGAAAACCAATAAGAATTTCGAGTTTGCTCTTGGCGGATACGACGCAGCTGTTGCGGCGAATATCGCCTACAACACGAGCTTCGCTGCGGCTGATACGGGCACGATCGACGGAGTGCTCAACGAGATCGTTGGCGATCTTGGCGGCGAGGCCGTGAGCCCGGTGACCGATACGGCGGAGTCTGCTTCTAACGATGGGCTTGTCTACACCGACTTGGTAGGCGAGTACATGGAGGTCAAGGACGTAAAGGCTTTGCTGCTGTTCGGCAAGATGTACGACATCGTTCAAATTTCCCGCGACGAGAACACCACCCGTTGGGCGGTGAACTCCGAGGAAACGGTGACCAACGAGGCGCTGGGCTCTTCCTTCAGCTTGGCTGATATCAAAATCACTGCCGAGCGCCGGGATGATACCCATCAGCTGTTCACCATCTCGGTGCCTGAGGAGGCTGTGCCGCTCATCAAAGATGAGGTGTCTTCTACGATTTCGTTTACCGATTCCAAGCCGACCAAGTCCACCACCATCAAACGTACCGAAGCGAAGCCCCTGCGTGTCATCTACAGCATCGGCATCGATGACGACGTGAAGCTTGCCGACGGCTCGGTGGATCTGTCGAAAATCGACGCGAACTATATCGCCAAGAACACGGACGAGGACAAGCGCGTCAGGTTCTACAGTAACGCTTTTGGGATTGACGACGATGCAGCGCTTGAGAATATCGAAGCCACCTACGGCATGGCCAAGACAGTTTTTAATCCCTCTCAGGAAAACAGCGCCTACTATTTCCAGCACAGCAATACGCTGTACAAAGAGGCGACGAAAGACGTGGGTACCACGTTTGAAGAGCTCGGTTACGCAGGAGGCGACGAGGGCGCGCTGGGCGCTCTGAAGAGCCCTGTGACCGCAGACGAAAAGCTGGAAGCTGACGCGGATTACTATTATTTGGTGAGCTACTACGTTCCCAATGGCGATGCCGACGGCGAGGGCAATAAGCCTGCGAAGCTTACCTATGAGATTCTCAGCCACAAGGGTAGCGAGCTTGAGAGCTCTGCTGAGCCTGCGGCCGTTGCCGTCAGCTTTGCGGCTAACGCTGCGTCTGCCGATCTGAAAGTAACCGAGCCGGGCAGCCCTCGCGCCGGCGTGCTCAATTCGCTGGCGGCCGAGAAGGGCGATGGCAATATGACCGAAACGGCAAGCTACGTATCGCGTTCCACTTACTCGGACAACGATGTTGACGGTACGACTACCAACGTCACCACATCCCTTGGAAACAACGGGCAGCTGCGTGTGGCGGCTCCTGGTCTCGAAATTGAGAAGCACCAGGCCCTCAATGGGGGAGAGTTCGCCAAGGACACCATGGCCGTTGAGCTTGAGAACGTCGTCACCTATCGTCTCACGGTGACAAATCCGACTGAAATCATGGTGACCGATGCTGTGGTGAGCGATGAGATTCCCGGTGACTTGCAACTGATGGACGGCGCCGTCAAGGGTGTGCTGAAGCCCGCCGACGGCTCTGCGAATTTTTCCGTGTCTGGCTCTCATGACAACGGCGTTGTTGCCTGGCATGTTGGCGACATGAAGCCAGGCGATGTGGCCGAGCTCAGCTTTGAGGCAAAGGTTCCTGCGGGGACGACTCGCAGCGAGTGGGTTAATCAGGGTTTCGCGACGTTTTCAAATAATCCGGCGGGAGCTGATGCGCGTGTTCCCTCCAACGAGGTGAAGATCGTGCGGGGCAAGCCGGTGGTCACGGTTGTGAAAGCCCAGGCTCCTGCCGATGGCGATATGACTACCAACAAGCTGGGGGTTCAGGCCGGTAACGAGGTTACCTATCAACTGACCGTGGCCAACGACGGAGACATTCCGGCTCGCGATGTGCTGGTGCGCGACCAGGTTCCTGCCGGCCTGACTTTGATTGCTGGCAGCGCTTCGGACGGCGGATCAATTAAGGGAGATGCGGTGTCGTGGTCTTTCGAGGTTCTACAACCCGGCGAGAAGCGCTCACTTACGTTCAAGGTGACGGTACCGAAGGTTTCTGTGGCCACGAAATGGACGAATGTGGCTGCCGTGAGTTTCGGAAACAATCCCGACGGTCCCGATGTCGAGGTGAAATCCAACAGTGTTGAGGCTGACATCGCCCTGGCCAAAAAGGCCCCGGCGCCCGGTACGAAGCTACCGCAGACCGGTGACGGGCTCTTCCTGCTGGCCGCACTGCTCTTTGGCTTGGCTGCCGTGGCGGGCGTCGGCGCACTTGCGATCCGTCGTCGCTCCTAATGCGATGAAGGTTCGTGCGAATGATCGAGCGCAGGCATTTTTTGACGCTTGTACGATGAAGTAATGATGATGAGGCGCGTCACCTTTGGGGCGCGCCTCGTTGTATAATGATGCATCTGCCCGCGTGCGGGAGGCGTCCTTTGCAAGCTTGGGAAGGACAACAAGTTGGGAACAGTGGGCCCTACGGGGGTCTCTTCACGCTGAATTGGCCCATCGCTGGCGTATGCTTAATGATGGTGACTCTTACCAAGACGGAGGTGCGCTCATGCGCGGCAACCTGCAGAAGATCATGGTCGGCCTGGTGGTCGTCATTGTGCTTGCGTTCATATTCTTCTCCGGCGATTCGCTGGTGAAGCTTGTCGATACCATCAAGCAAGGCACGCCCTACTTCATTATCGCCGCTGTAGCGGCGCAGGTCTGCAAGTACCTGGCCCAGGGCCGCGGCTTTCAGGCATGCTTCAACACCGTCAACGGCGAAATCAGCTACCGCACGGGCCTCTCGCTTGTCTTCGGCACCTTCTTCATGAACACGGTGGCTCCCTCCATGAATCTGGCGGGCACCTCGCTCGTTATGGCTACGGCCACGCGCAACGGCATGCAGGCGGGCAAGGGCACCACGGCGGCGTTGCTCATGCAGCTGTCCATTGACACCGGCTTTGTCATTATCATGCTCACCACCTTCGGCGTTCTCACGTTCACCGTGGGCCTGCAGCCGGGCTGGCTGGCGCTGGGTTTGGTGGCGGTGGCGCTTGTGGGCGGTCTCGTGTTCGTCATTGCCGTGGGCGGCCTGAAGCCCCAGGTGGTGCTGAAAGTGCTGCATCCCTTCGTGAAGCTCGCCGACAAGATTCTCGCGAAGTTCAAGAAGCCGGCCATCGATGAGTCGGTCGAGCGTACCATCCACAACTTCTCGAGCGCGGCGCACCTCATCACGAAGAATCCGCGTAAAACGGCGCACTCCTTTTTGTGGACGACCCTCTCCAGCATCTGCGAGATGAGCTGCTTTGTGCTGGTCGGCTTCGCGTTCGGCGTGCATCATCCGGAAGCGCTTATTTGCGGGTACGTCGTGGCCACGCTGTTCGCCATGATTTCCTTCGTGCCCCAGGGCGTGGGCGTCGTGGAGGCAGCGGTAACCGTGGCCTTCGCGCTGTTCGGCATCGGTTCGGCCACGGGTCTGGCGGTGGTCATCGTCTACCGCGGCATTGTGTTCTGGCTGCCCTTCCTCATCGGCGCGGTGGTCATTCAGCGCATCAAGGCCTTCGTGCCCATCGCCAAGCGCGATTTGAGGTCGAAGGCCCAGGCCATGGAAGAGCAGCTGCCCGATGAGGTTGAAACGGTCAAAGAGGTTGAGGCTGCCGAGGCGGACAAGTGGGATGCCGCCGCACGCGCTGCGGATTCGCAGCAAAAGGAGGCGGCGAAATGACCGAATCCGAACTGACCGACGCTGCTCTGGAAGTGGCCCGCAGGCGCGAGACCCACGGATTCAACCATACGCTGGGCATTCATTTCACCAAGGTGGAGCCGGGCCTGGTTGAGGCCGAGATGCCCATCAAGGCCGAGTTGCTGCAGCCTTTCGGCTTCCTGCACGGCGGCGCCACGCTGGCGCTACTCGAATCGGTCGCTTCTGCCGGCGGCGAGTTCGTCTGCGATCTGGAAGTCGAGCAGCCCTTCGGGGTTGAGGCGGACATTCGTCACAAGAAGAGCGGGCGGGAGGGCGATGTGGCTCGCGGCGTGGCTAGGCTGATCGACCGGAGCCCCTCCAGCAAAGTCGGCTACAAGCTGTTCTGGGATGTTGCGGCCTACGACGGCGTCGGCGATGTACTGAGCGAGGGCGTGTTCGTCGTGAAGGTCGTTCCGAAAGACTATCTCGCCCAGAAGCTTGCCGAGCGCGGCCAAGCATAGCCCGTCAGATTTTCCCCTTGCGCACAGTCCGCTCTGTGGTATCATATCGTTCGCTGTCCGCAAGGACGCACTTCGGGTTGTGGCTCAGTTTGGTAGAGCGCTGCGTTCGGGACGCAGAGGCCGCAGGTTCAAATCCTGTCAACCCGACCATCGAATTCAGGAGCCGGCGTCATGCCGGCTCTTCTTGTATGGAAGGGGTCGCCATGCGCGTGTTGGTCGTAAATGCGGGAAGCTCCAGCCTGAAAAGCCAGCTCATCGAGACCGATGGCAAGGTGTCGCTCATGAAGTGCCTGGCCGAGAAGGTGGGTACGCCCGAGGCGTACATGAATGTGTCCTTCGCGCCCGATTTTTGCAAGACCACTTACAATGTGGCCGACCTCACGGTGGCCCAGTGCCTGGCGAAGCTTTTGGAAGTGCTCGTGGACGATCCCGAGAGTCCCATCAGCGGCCTTCAGCAGATTGACGCCATTGGCAACCGTATCGTGGCCGGCGGGGAGTACTTCACCAAGTCCGTGGTCATCGACGAGCCGGCCCGTGAGAAGTTGCAGCTGTGCGAGGAGCTGGCACCGCTGCACAATCCGCCGGCCGACGCCTGCATCGACATGATGCGCGAGCTCATGCCCGACACCCCGCAAGTGGCCGTCTTCGACACCGCCTTCCACGCCACCATGCCGGCGAAGGCCTACATGTACCCGCTGCCCATGCGCTACTACGACGAGTACAAGATCCGCCGCTACGGCGCCCACGGCACGAGCCATCGCTATGCGGCCCAGCAGGCGGCGAACCTGCTCGGGCGGCCGCTGCGCGATTTGGGCCTTATCACGTGTCACTTGGGCAACGGCGGTTCCATCACGGCGGTCAACCACGGGAAGTCCATCGACACCTCCATGGGCTTCACGCCGCTCGAGGGCCTCATGATGGGCACGCGCTCGGGTTCCATCGACCCGGCCATCGTCACCTACCTCATGCGCCGCGAGCACAAGTCCTTCGACGAGATGGACGCCGTGCTGAACGAGCAGAGCGGCGTTTTGGGCGTATCAGGCGTGTCGGCCGACATGCGCGACGTGCTCCAGGCCGCCGCGGCGGGCAACGAGCTGGCAGAGCTGGCCATCGACATGTATGTGTACCGCATCCAGAAAGCCATCGGCGGCTACTACGCGGCCATGACCCGCACCGACGCCGTGGTCATGACCGCCGGCATCGGCGAGAACTCCGCCGAGCTGCGCGAGCGTATCTTCTCGGGGCTGGCGCATATGGGCATGATCTTGGACCACGAGCGCAACGACGTTACAGGCCAGATCGGTGTGAACCGGATCATCTCCATCGATGACAGCCCCATCAAGATCTGTGTCGTCACCACCGACGAGGAAATGCGCATCGCCCGCGAGACCGACAACCTCGTCAGCCAGCTGGGGTAGAAAATTTTCCAAAATCTTCCGACAAAACGCCTTCTCCAATCGTGTTAGGGAAAAGGGAAGGAGAAGCCGTGGCCCCGCAAATCGACATGGAAGCTGTGTACCGCCGCCACATTGGGACGGTGTACCGGCTGTGCTACTCCTTTTTGGGCAGCGCCGCCGAGGCCGAGGACGCCGCCCAGGCGGTGTTCCTCTCGCTGGTGGAGCGCCCCCGCGCGTTCAACGACGTCGAGCACGAGAAGGCATGGCTGATCACCTGCGCCCAGAACCGCTGCCGCGACGTGCTGAGAAGCGCTCGGGTGAGCCGCCGGGGAGAGATGCCCGACGAGGTTCCCGACGAGCGCCGCCCCTATGTCGGCGAGGCCTTCGAGGCCGTGCTGGCCCTTCCCGAGAAGTACAAGACCTGCGTGTACCTGCATTACTACGAGGGGTACAAGACCGCCGAGATCGCCGCGATGATCAACACGCCGGCATCCACGGTGCGCAGCCATCTGAGCGAGGCCTCCTTTGCGAGCGCCGCCGAGCAGCCGCTTTCCACGCTTTCCGCCGACGCGGACACCGCCTCCTATGCCAACCTGCGTCGCCTTGTGAGGTCGGGCGCCGGTCTGGGGGCGATTGATCCGGGCGCCGTGCGCATCGAGGAGATGCTGAACTACTTCGACTATGACTACGCCGCGCCCTCAGACGGCGAGGATTTCGCGCTGACCGCCCAGGCGGGGGCGTGCCCCTGGAACGCCGCAAGCGAGCTGGTCGTGCTGGGCCTTACGGCAGGCCAGGCGGCCGTGGAGGCGCCCCCGACGAACCTCGTGCTGCTGGTGGATGTATCGGGGTCCATGGGGGATGCCGAGAAGCTGCCGCTTCTGAAAGAGTCCGTCGCGCGCATCGTGGAGGGGTTGCGTGCGGAAGATCGGGTCTCGATCGTCACCTACTCCGGTGCGGAGGAGGTGGTGCTCAAAGGGGCCTCCGGCGATGACGCCGAGACCATCCTCGGGGCCATCGACGGCCTTGAGGCGGCCGGCTCCACCAACGGGGAGGCAGGGCTTTCCATGGCCTACCGGGTGGCCGAGGAGACGCATATCGAAGGGGGCGTGAACCGCATCGTCATGGCCTCGGACGGCGATCTGAACGTGGGCATCTCCTCCGAAGACGAGCTGAACGCGTTCGTCAGCGAGAAGCGCGGCCAGGGAATCTATCTCTCGGTGCTGGGCTTCGGGTCGGGAAACTATCAGGATGCCAAGATGGAGACGCTCGCCGATCACGGCAACGGCTCCTACCATTACATCGATTCCGCCGACGAGGCGGCCCGCGTCTACGAGCGCTTCCTGGCCGCCGGGGCGGTTCCCGTGGCCGACGACGTGAAGCTGCAGGTGGAATTCGACCCGCAGATGGTGGAGAGCTACCGGCTCATCGGCTACGCGAACCGCGTCATGGCCGACGACGACTTCCGCGACGACGGGGCTGATGCGGGCGAGTTGTGCGCCGGCGCCGAGCTGACCGTCGCCTACGAGGTGGTGCTCACCGACGAGGGGCGCCACGAGGGGAGCGAGCCGTGGCTGACCTGCGCGGTACGCTATCAGCCGGCTGCCGAGCGGGCAGGGGAGGCGCCGAAGGAGCAGCGGTTCGCAGTGGGCCGCGAAAGCTGGTCGGCCGAGCCAGGCGACGACTGGTCGCTGGCCGCGGCGGTCGTCGAATTTGGCATGCTCGCCCGCGACTCTGAGTTCATCGGCACGGCCACGGCCGATGACGCGGCCGCCCTGGCCGAGAGCTCTGCAGGCTCGCTGGACGCCACCGACCGTGCTGCCCGCCGCGAGTTGGCCGACCTCATCTGCCAGGCGCAGCGCAACGCCCCCGCTTTCGACGGTACCTCCCGAGAGGATTGAGGCGACCCCCTACCGCCCTCTTCGAACGCGAGGCTCCGGGTCTCGGTTGGCGGTTCTTTTACCG
>CANEDU010000077.1 GCA_947426355.1 uncultured Adlercreutzia sp.
GAAATCGCCACAGCGACTCCGACCGGCACATCGACGGGCCAGCAGGACGCTGGGACAGCCGCCAAGTTTTCGACGAGCAGGGACAAGGGAGCGCTGGCGAGGGACGCGAGCGCCACAAGATGAGGCGCAGCCCAGGGAAGGATGCAGGCGATAAGCACGGTGCCGAACCCGACAACGCACGCAAGCGTGAACAGCGGGGCCGCTATCAGGTTCGCCACCAGCGACAGCAGCGGCACTTGGGCGAAAAGCGCTGCCGCATAGGGCTGGGTCGCGAGCGAGGCGGCCATGGTGAGCGCGGCGGCGTCTCCGAAAAACATTCGCGCACGCGACCCCGCCCCACCGAAAGCCGTCGCAATCAGCGGCGCGAACAGCACGATGCCCAGCGTAGAGCCTGCCGAGAGGACGAACGAAGCCGAGATCGCACAGGGCGGGTCAAGGCCGACGAAGGTCACCAGGCACGCTCCGAGCGCATTCAGCGACGAGTTTCGCCGGTCGGTGCACAGAGACAGCAGCCCCGAGAAGGCCATGAGCGCCGCACGCAGCACCGATACGGGCATGCCGGTGAACGTCATATAGCCGAGCAGAAACAACGAGGTGGCAAGCGTCGTCGCTCTTCTGCCCGCCTTCAGAATCTTGAGGCCGAAACCAACAAGCAGCGCCACGATAGATAGATGGGCTCCCGATACGGCCACAAGATGGGCCAGGCCGATGGTTTTGAACTGGTCGTAGAGGCCCGTATCTTCAATGGGGGCTCGATAGCCGCAGACGAGGGCCTGCAGAAGCGCCGCTTGCCCGCCGCCATGGGCGGCCACCACCTCGATGGCCCTTTGCCGGAAGGCACCCAGTACAGATTTGTCGACCAGCGCCGCCCCCTCGCGCATCGAAACGGTAAGCGACCCGGCAAGGCCGTCGTTCCAATAGAATTCCGCGTTTTGCTCGGAAGAACGCTTGAAGGAGGCCTCCACCTTGAGCGCGTCTCCTTGAAGCAGGCCCATCGATTCGGGCAGGTTCACCCTGACAGGCACCGTGCGTCCCTGCTCGTCGGTCGCCCGGGCCCGGGCGCGCCATCCGAACTCTCCTTGCCGGGCGTCCTCCTGGAGTACTATCTCCCAGGTATCCGACCAAGGCTCCCCGCGGGTCTGCTGCTGCAGGACACAGGCCCAAAGGCAGCACAGGGCGACGGCCGCCAAAAAGCCCAACAGCGCGGTGCGGGC
The DNA here is from genome assembly GCA_947426355.1 of uncultured Adlercreutzia sp. Classification (GTDB taxonomy): domain Bacteria; phylum Actinomycetota; class Coriobacteriia; order Coriobacteriales; family Eggerthellaceae; genus Adlercreutzia. The sequence goes on from CANEDU010000077.1 coordinate 1,215, forward strand.
CATGATGGTCCGCCCTCGGACCAGGGACAGGACGACGACGAGCGCGGCGCCCGCCAAGGCCGCCGTGGCGCCGACGACGAGCGCGAAGTACGGCATTCCGCGCAGACAGGGCCACATAAGCGCCGTCGCGGCCCAAAGAGAGAGACCCGCCACGAGCAGCGGCGGAAGAGAGGGCCGCGGCGGCCGAGCGCACGGACGCCCTCTCACAGACACAGGCTGTCCCGCAATGTCTCGAGCTTCTTCTCCCCGATGCCCGAGACACGAGTCAAGTCGTCGATGCTCGCAAAGGGGCCGTTTGCCTCGCGCTCGGCGATGATCTTCTCAGCGGTGGCCTCGCCGATGCCCTTGACGCTCTGCAGCTCAGCGGCACTGGCCCGGTTAATGCTCACCAACCCGCTCGAAGGCGATGGCGCCGGCGATGCTGGCGAGGACGAGTTCGACAAGGCGTTGATTTCGTCGTTATTCGAGGGAATCACAATCTGCTGGCCGTCTTGCACGACCTCGGCCAGATTCACCGCCCCGGTGTTCGCATCGGCGCCCGCCCCGCCAGCCGCCTGCACGGCGTCAATGATGCGGCTGCCCTCATCCAGATAGTAGACGCCTGGGGCGCCAACGCATCCGTCTACGTGAACGCACAGCTTTGCCGGCCCGGCGTCTTCCGTCTCCGCGATCACTACATCCAACGAGCCCTCTGCCGCATCGTCGGCCCTCGCAGGCGCGCCTTGCTGCCCTGCGGAATTCTCGGGAAGGGTGTCGGCCTCCATGCTTGTCTCCGGGCGGGCGACCTCGAAGGGGCCCGCGTTGCTCGCACTTGCGACAAGGTAGATTGAGGCGAGCATCACGAGCAGCAAAACGGCGACAACGCCGGCGAACACCGGTCTTGGCACCGTGGATAGATGCAGCTTGGCTTTAAGGCTCTCTGCATGCTCCTGAAAGGCCATGAGCGACTCCCTTCCTACGCGTTAAGGGAACGCTACTCCCGCACAGCCGCAGAAATGACGGCGGGAATTCTCGCTGGGCGCCTCCCCCAGAACGCGCTCTTGTCGCTTGATTGTCCCAAAGGAGCCTCCCGCACTTCGCAGGGCCGCCGCACGAATAACGCAAGGCGGCTCTCGCCCGCCGCGTATCCGTCCGAAATCTTATCCAACACATCTTCCGCGCGCACAAAAAAGCGCCCCCAACTCGGGGCGCTAACAAAACTCGATGGAAAACGCGGCGCGCTAGCTGTCGCGCTCGGAGCGCTGCTTGCGCGGCTTATACGCAGGGCAAGCGTAGTCGTGGGGCTCCGCCGCATCGGCAAGGGCACGCACCCACTCGTCGATGGGATAGGCCGCCTCCGCCTCGCGCACTTCATCGAGCTTCGCGTGGGTCTCGGGATTGCGAGGCATGAACAGCGTGCAGCAATCCGGCGCGTCCATGGACGAGATCTCGAACGTGCCGAGCTGTTGGGCCTGATCGATGATCTCAAGCTTGTCGGAGCCGATGAGCGGGCGAAGCACGGGCATCACGACGGCATCGTCGGTGGCGCGGATGTTGTCGAGGGTCTGCGAGGCCACCTGGCCCAGGCTCTCGCCAGTCACGAGCGCTCCGGCCCCCTCGCGCCGGGCAAGTTCCTCGGCCACCTTGAACATGAGGCGCCGGTACAAGATGACGCGCAGAGACGGCGGGCACGCGAGCGAGATCTCGCGCTGGTAATCGCCGAAGGGCACCACGTACACGCGCCCGATGCAGCCCGTGCGCGCGAGCACCCGGGCAATGTCGTCCACCAGAAACTCGGAGGCGTCGGAGGTTTGCGGGCGCCCGGAGAAGTGCACGCCGATGGGCACCGCACCTCGGCGCGCCATGCGCCACAGGGCCACGGGCGAATCGATGCCCGAGGACAAAAGCCCCACCACCTTGCCCGACGAGCCCACAGGCAGGCCGCCGATGCCGCGCACGCTGCGGGCGTACACGTAGGCGGTCCCCTCCACCGCTTCGACGCCCACGGTCACATCCTGGCCCTTCATTTGCACGCGCTTGGCGGGAAACGCCTCGCAGAGCACCGCGCCGATGTCGCGGTTCATCTGCATGGAGTCGATGGGAAACACCGTGTGGTTGCGCCGCGCCGACACCTTGAAGCTCTCGAAGGGCTCTGCCTCGGCCAGCGCGATGCAGGCCGCCTGGCCCATGGCCTCCAACGAGAGCTCGCACTTGAATCCGCACGACGCACGAGCCACGCCGGGCACGCCTAGAATGGCGTCGGTGCACTGGTTGGCCACCTCAAGGCTTGTGCCCTCGCGCAGAAACACGAGCAGCCGCCCGGAGATGCGGTGGATGGTGACGACCGGATACGCACCAAGAAGCACCTCCAGGTTTCGCTGAAGGCGCTTCTCGAATACTCCGCGGTTGCGTCCCTTGAGTCCGATCTCGTGATAGTGCACGAGAATGATTCGCTGGAACTCCGTCATTTAATGGTTCTTAACGTCAATCGACTCCGGGTCGTAGGAGACCTCGCCGCGGGCGATCTCGTTGAACGCCATGGACAGCGGCTTGGTGTCGGCGGCGCGGGCAATCTCCACAGCCGTCTGCAGCTGAATGGCGCGATCGCGCTGGCCGCGCATCATATCGTTGATGTCGTGAGCGCGCTTGGAAGCCAGGGCGCACAGCAGGAAGCGGTCGTTATCGGTGCGGTCAAGCAGAACGTCGATTTTCGGTTCGATAATGCTCATAGGGTGAATAACCTCTTACTATTGCTCGGCAATTTCGTTGACGTAAGCGACGAGCTGGCGAGTAGCCTCATCCAAATCGTCGTTCACAAGCCGATAATCATACTCCATTTTTTGGGAAAGTTCCACCAAAGCAGTGCGCATGCGCTTTTCCACCACGTCATCGGTCTCGGTTCCGCGTCCGCGCAGACGACGCTCCAGCTCTTCTAGCGAGGGGGGCTCGATGAAGACGAGATGCGCCTCGGGCATCTTCTCGCGCACCTGAAGGGCGCCTTGCACCTCGATCTCGAGGATGACCTGGCGGCCTTCGGCCATGGCGCGCTCCACCGAGGCGCGCGGGGTGCCGTAGCAGTTGCCCGCATAGGAGGCCCATTCCAAAAGTCCCCCCTCGTCGGCCAGAGCGGCAAACTCCTCACTTGTGAGGAAGTAATAGCTGACGCCCTCTTCCTCACCGGGACGAGGGCGCCGCGTTGTGGCCGAGACCGATAACCAAGCGTCGGGTACTTCTTGAAGAAGGCGCGCTATGAGTGTTCCCTTGCCGGTCCCCGAAGGACCGCTGATGACGAACAGGTTTCCGTGTCTCATGTATTCCTTTGCCCTAAGTTGCTTACTTGGAAAGACGGGCAAGCAGAGCCTCGCGCTGACGCTCGCCAATGCCGCGAATGCGGCGGCTCTCGGCAATCTGCAGCTCCTTCATGATGCGCTCGGCCTTGGCCTTGCCATAGCCGGGCAGCGTCTCGATGAGCGTGGAAATCTTCATGCGGCCCACAACGGGGTCGTCACGCATATCGAGAACCTGAGCGACAGTGAGCTTGCCGGTCTTCAGCTCTTCACGAACCTCCGCCCGCTTGATGCGTGCAGCCTTTGCCTTCTCAAGAGCCTCGGCGCGGGCCTCAGGGCTGAGTTGGGGAATTGCCATTTTCTGTTCTCCTTCCGGTTCGGGCTGAGGGCATAGTACCATGCATTGATGAGGAATCAACGCGTAATTTACGCGGAATCAATAATTGCGGCATTTCTCCCCATTTGTTGGCCGTATACGGGCCGTTTTTGGGTAGCTTCACCGCTTAGAGTCTACTCCAATTCCGCCGCGATGGCATCGAAGGCGGCCACCGGGTCGGCGGCCGCGGTGATGGGGCGCCCCACGACGATGTGAGACGCGCCGGCAGCGAAGGCGTCGGCGGGCGTGGCCACGCGGCTCTGGTCGCCGAGCGAGGCTCCGGCGGGACGCACGCCAGGCGTGACGATGTAGGCCTCAGGCCCCAGAAGCTCCCTCAGAGTGGCCGCCTCCTGGGGGGAGGCCACTACCCCGGAAATGCCCGCGGTCTTGGCCTGCTCGGCCAAGGCGAGCACCTGCTCGGGCAGCGGGCGGCAGACGCCCGTCTCCTCCAGGGTGCGCTCGTCCATGGAGGTGAGAACGGTGATGCCGAGGGTGGCCGGCACGTCCCCCCCGTATTCCGCAGCGCCCGCCTCGGCACCGCGCTGAGCCGCCTCCATCATGGCGCGACCGCCCACGGTGTGCATGGTGATCATGTCGGCCCCGCTGGCCGCTGCCGAGCGCGCCGCCCCCTCTACCTGATGCGGGATGTCGTGGAACTTCAAATCGAGAAACACCTTGAAGCCGCGGCGCTTGAACATCTTCACGATGGCCGGGCCCTCGGCGTAGTACAGCGTCATGCCGATCTTGAGCCATGTGGCGCGTCCGGCGAGCTTGTCAGCCAGCGCGATGGCCTCCCAGGCGTCGCAGTCCAGCGCGACGATGACGCGGTCCTTGGCGGGAATAGAGTCGAAAGCGGTTAGCACAGAAGACCTCCAATGAGCTCGTTGACGTCGGAGACGCCCTGGGATTCGCAGTAGTCGATAATGCCGTCGATGACGTCCACCGTGGCGGTGGGGTTGCAGAAGTTCGCCGTGCCCACGGCCACGGCGGTGGCGCCAGCGAGCATGAACTCCACGGCATCGGTGCCCGAGGAGATGCCGCCCATGCCGAGTACGGGCACCGACACCGCACCGGCCACCTGCCACACCATGCGCAGAGCCACGGGCTTCACGGCAGGTCCCGAAAAGCCGCCCACCACGCGGGCCAAAAGCGGCTTGCGGGTACGGGCGTCCACGGCCATGCCGAGCAGCGTGTTGATCAGCGAGATGGCATCGGCCCCCGCAGCCTCGGCGGCCCGGGCAATTTCGGCCACATCGGTGACATTCGGCGTGAGCTTCACGATGAGCGGGCGCTTGGTAGCCGCGCGACACAGGCCCACGACCTTTTCCACGCTGGGAACATGGCAGCCCATGGTCATGCCGCCAGCATCCACGTTGGGGCATGAGATGTTTACCTCGTAGGCATCCACCGGCGCCTCTTCCAAAGCCTCAATGACCGAGACGTACTCGTCGAAGCTGTGGCCGGAGACGTTCACGATGGTGGTGGCGCCGATGGACTCAAGCCAGGGAAGCTCGATGTCCTTCAGATGCTGCACGCCGGGGTTCTGAAGGCCGATGGAGTTCAGCATGCCCGAGGCGGTCTCGGCGATGCGAGGGCTGGCGTTGCCCTCCCAGCCGTTCAAGGACACGCCCTTGGTGGTGACGGCGCCGAGGGTGGCGACGTTCACGAAGTCGTGGTATTCCATGCCGGCCCCGAAGGTGCCCGAGGCCACGGTGACGGGGTTCTTCATGGCAAGGCCGCCCAGGTTCACGGCCAAATTCACGTTGGTTGCACGGGGCTCGCGGCTCATTACCACACCACCTTCTTCGAAGGGAACACCGGGCCGTCCACGCAAGCCCTCTTCTTGCCGTCCACGGTATCCACGACGCAGGACAGGCAGGCGCCCACGCCGCAGGCCATGCGGCGCTCGAGCGACACTTCGCAGAACACGCCGGCCTCTTCAGCCATGGAGGCAACCAGGCGCATCAGCGGCTCGGGGCCGCAGCAAGCAACGTAGTCGAACAGCTCACCGGATGCGGCGGCCTCGCGCAGGGCCTCTTCCACAAGGGGCGTACAGAAGCCCTCGTGCCCGAAGGTGCCGTCGTCGGTGGAGCAGACCGGCTCGCAGCCGAGAGCGGCGCCATAGCGCTCGCGGGCCACCAACGCGTCGATGGTAGAGGCGCCGAGAACGGAGGTCACGGCCACACCGCGCGCCACCAGCTCCTCGACGAGGGGGTACAGAGGCGCGCTTCCCACGCCGCCGGCCACGACGAGGGCGCGCTTGCAGCCCTCGGGCACCTCCCAACCGCGGCCGATAGGCCCGATCATCTCCACCGCATCGCCCGCGGCAAGCTCAGTCATATGCTCGGTGCCGAAACCGAGCACCTGGTACATCATGTCGACCGTGCCCGCCTCCCGGTCGGCGGCGTAGATGCCGAGGGGCCGGCGCAGGATATGGCCCTCCATGCCAGGAATCTTCACGTGCACGAACTGACCTGGCCGCGCCGTCGCCGCGATTTCCGGCGCGCGCACAGTCATGAGCCAGATCCTGCACCCCGCTTCCTCGTTCGCCAGAACGGGCGCTGTCTCGTTGTAAAGCGTCATAGGCTCTCCTGTCGCCTCAGCGGAAATCAAACGTTGCGTGACATTCTAGCGCATCTTTTACCTGCTCTGAAGGGTTCTCACAGTTCTTGCGGCGGGGCTACCGAAAGCTCGCCGGCGCGGGCGGCCTGCATGCCGGCGATGAGGGGAACCGTGCGGCTCGCCCGCGGGTTAGCCTCGATGACGTAGACCACGCCGTAGTTTCCCACCTGAGGATAGGTAAGAGCATGACCTGCCCCGTAGAGTATGCGTCTGCACAGAAACAAGCGGTCAAGGACAGCGGCCGAATGGCGCCTCCCGATTGCGCGAACCAAAAGGGGCCGTCCGAAGACGGCCCCTGCAAACGGCGGCTCTATGCTCGCTGTTGACGCTACTCGACGATCGCGCCGTCCTCCATGGTGGCGTAGCCGCCGACGTAGACGTCGGTGGCGCGACCCACGAGCTCGGCCCCGATGAAGCCGGAGTTGTTGGCCTTGGAGCAGAAGTCCTCCACGGCAACCGTCCAGGCGGCCTCGGGGTCGATGACCGTGAGGTCGGCAACACTGCCGGCCTCGATCTTCACCGGCTCCTGGCGCAGGATGGCGCGGGGGGCGACGGCCATGGCCTCGACCATACGGCCGTAGTCGATGACGCCGGCGCGCACCAGATGGGTGAGCACGAGCGAGAGCGACGTCTCCAGGCCCGTCATGCCGAAGGGAGCCAGCTCGAACTCGCGGTCCTTCTCCCAATCGGTGTGGGGCGCGTGATCGGTGACGATGGCGTCAATCACACCGCTCTTCAGACCCTCGATGAGCGCGGCGGCGTCCTCGGCGGTGCGCAGCGGCGGGTTCACCTTGAGCGAGGTCTGGTACTCGGCGGTGATGTCGTCCTCGGTGAGGAACATATGGTGCGGAGTCACCTCGCAGGTCACCGGCAGGCCC
>CANEDU010000078.1 GCA_947426355.1 uncultured Adlercreutzia sp.
AGCACCAGGCGCGACACGCCCTCGCCCTCATTGCCCATGACAAGCGCAATTTTGCCCTTGAGGTTCGACTTCCAAATGATGTCGGAGGCGTGCTCGGTAGCGGCAGCAACCCAGAAGCCCTCTTCCTTCAGGCGCTCGATGGTGCTCACGATGTTCGCCACCTGGGTGACGGGAATGTGCGAAATGGCGCCAGCGGAGCTCTTATACGTAGCCGCCGTCACGCGAGCAGCGCGCTTGTTGGGGATGACAATGCCGGAAGCGCCCACACATTCGGCAGAGCGGGCGATAGCACCCAGGTTACCGGCGTCGGTGATATGGTCGAGCACCACCACGAGCGCTCGGCCACCGTGCTCTTCGGCCGACTTCCTGGCCGCATCCAAAATGGTGGTCACGTTCACGTAGTTGAACGGCGCCGCCTCGGCCATCACGCCCTGGTGGCTGCCGCGCTCAGAAATCTCGTCGAGCTTCTTCTTCGACACCTTCTTGATGGGCACGTCCAGGTTCTTCGCCTTGCGCTGAATGTCGCGCACCAGGCCATCGCCCTGGCTCAAGTTGTCCGCCATGAGAATGTACTTCAAAGGCACATGGGTGCGCAGTGCCTCAATTACCGGGCGCTTGCCCTCAATGAAATCAGCCATGAGTTCGCTTTCCTAGGTTCGTTTTTGCGTGGTGCTAGGATACTGAAAGAAAGAGGCAGCCACCCGCATCGCAGGTGAAACTGCCCCATTTTCTCAAGAAATGGTTAGAAGCGCTTACTCGGTCTTTGCGTCGCGAGCCGCGATTTCGGCGGCTTTGGCGGCGAACTCGGCACGCTGCTCCGGGGTCATGACGGCCATCTGGGCCTCCAGCATGTCGTGCTTGAGCGCCTCAGCGAAGCTGGCAGAGTCCTTCTTGGCAGCATCGGCGGCCATCTCGGCCTGGGACCGTGCCATGGAAACGGCGGACTCGCCCTGCTCCTTCAGAAGCTCGGCGGCCGTCTTGGCCTGCTCGCTCATATGGCTTGCCACCGTCTGGGTTTGCTGGCCCACGCGCTCGGCCGTAGCCTGGGCCTGCTTCAGCACTTCGGAATTAATGGCCTTGCCCTGCTCCACGGTAAGCTCACCCTTCGCGATGAGCTGCTCTACCAATTCCTGAGTCTTTTCGGCACCGAGCGCCATGGCACCCACGCCCGCCAGGAACACCTCTTTGAATCCATCGGCAATCGTCGTCATTTGGGGGCCTCCCTTGTTCTTCTGAGTTAGCATTCTCATCATAGGCCGCCCTTCCGTGCGCAAACGCCGACGGGGCAGCACTGTTACTGCCCCGTCAAAGGTTGATTGAATTGGTTAGATTTACGCTAGCCGAAAATGGCCGCGAAGGCGCCGGTGCCGGCACCGTGGAGGGTGTTGTCGCGCATGGCACGGCGGGCGAAGGACATCATCTCGGCCAGAGCGTCCAAGGCCACTTCCTTCTTCTCGCCGGTGCGGCGCAGCTTCATTTCCACTTTGCCCTCTTTCAGACCGCGCTTGCCCACGACGATCTGCACAGGCCAACCGATAAGGTCGGCATCGTTGAACTTCACGCCGGCGCGCTCGTCGCGGTCGTCGATGACCACCTCGAAGCCGAGGTCGGACAAATCCTTCGCGATTTTCTCGGCCATGGGCTGAACCTCTTCGTCGCCCACGGTGAGCGGCACCACGCAGATATGGGCCGGCGCCACAGACAACGGCCACTTGATGCCGTACTCGTCGTTGTGCTGCTCCACGATAGCGGCCAGGGTGCGGCTAATGCCCACGCCATAGCAGCCCATGATGAAGGGCTTTTCCTCGCCGTCCTCATCCATGAACGTGGCGCCCATGGCGCGGGAGTAGCGGTCGCCCAGCTGGAAGATCTGAGCCACCTCGATGCCGCGAGCACCCTCCAGCGGCAGACCGCACTTCGGGCAGCAGTCGCCAGGCTTCACCAGAGCCAAATCGGCCCATTCGTCCACCTTGAAGTCCTCACCCAGACGCGCGCCCACGTAGTGATAGCCGTCCTCGTTGGCACCTACCACCCACTGAGGAATGACACTCAGGCTCTTCGATGCAATAACGCGGGCGCCTTCCGGCAGGCCCACCGGGCCCATGGAGCCCTTGCACAGGCCAAAGCCGACCATCTCTTCGTCGGTGAGCAGCGTGAAGCCGGGCACGACGCCCTCAATCTTCAGCTCGTTCAGCTCGTGGTCGCCCGGGATGAACACGCACACGAGGTTTCCCTCGACATCCTTGCCAGACAGGGCCTTCACCGTGGAAGACTCGGGGATGTTCAAGAACTCCGCCAGCTCGGCGATGGTGTGCACGCCGGGCGTGGCAATCTTCTCCATGGCGTCCACCTCGTGCACCGTGGGGCGGGCCAGGCAGGCGCCGGCCTCGGCGTCGGCCGCATAGCCGCAGGAGCAGTACACCAAATCGGCCTCGCCAGAATCGGCCAGGGCCATAAACTCGGTCGTCACCTTGCCGCCAATCTGGCCGCCGTCGGCTTCCACCTCGCGGTAATCCAGCCCGCAGCGATCGCAGATGGCGCCGTAGGCCTTGCCCATGGCGTCGTAGGTCTCTTGCAGCGATTCCTGGGTGGCGTTGAAGCTGTAGGCGTCCTTCATAACGAACTCGCGGGAACGCAGAAGGCCAAAGCGCGGGCGAATCTCGTCACGGTACTTCGTCTGAATCTGATAGAGGTTCTGGGGCAGCTCTTTATAAGAGCGCAGCTCGTTGCGCACAAGCGCCACGATAATCTCCTCGTGGGTGGGCCCGAGGCACATCTCGCGATCGTGGCGGTCCACCAGGCGCATGAGCTCGGGACCGTAGTCGTTCAAACGGCCGCTTTCCTCCCACAGCTCCGCCGGCTGCAGCACGGGCATGAGAATTTCCTGGGCACCCGAGGCGTCCATTTCCTCACGCACGATATTCTCGATCTTCTTCAACACGCGGAAGCCCAGAGGCAAAAACGTGTAGAGGCCCGAAGCGGCCTTGCGCAGCATGCCGGCGCGCAGAAGCAGGCGCGCGCTGTCGATGTCGGCGTCGGAGGGGTCCTCCTTCAAGGTGGGCGCATACAGGGCGCTCATACGCAAAATCTGGGTCATAGGTTCTCCAATTCCTCCATCAGAGCCGGAACGATATCCGCCTCGCTTACTTTTCGGACGATTTTACCATGGGAGAAAACGACGCCTGCGCCTGCGCCGCAAGCTACCCCGATATCGGCATCGGCGGCTTCTCCAGGGCCGTTCACCACGCATCCCATAACGGCCACCTTCACGGGCTTGCCCACGTTGGCAAGACGCTCCTCCACCTCCTGGGCGAGCCCGATGAGGTTCACCTGGCAGCGGCCGCAGGTGGGGCAGCTGATAAGCTCCGGCGTGCGGCGGCGCAGGTTCAGCGAACCGAGCAGCGTCCAGCAGGCGCGCACCTCCACCACCGGGTCGTCGGTCAGCGAGATGCGCATGGTGTCGCCGATGCCCTCTTCCAGAAGAACACCCAGACCGCAGGCGCTCTTTATGATGCCCTGGAACGCCGTGCCCGCCTCGGTGACGCCGATGTGCAGCGGCACCTGCGGCAGCGTACGCGCGAGCAGGCGATAGGTGTCGATGGTGGTCTGCACGTCGTGGGCCTTGGCTGAAACGGCAATGTCGTGAAAGTCGCATGCACTTTCGAAGAATTCCACGTACTGACGGGCCGATTCCACGAGCTTTTCCGGCAGCGTGAGGTCCTGGCGCGCGGCGATAGCGTCATCCAGCGAGCCGGCGTTCACGCCGATGCGGATGGGGATGCCCGCCTCACGGGCCGCAGCGATGACCTCGCGAGTGGCTTCCAAGCCGCCGATGTTGCCGGGATTGATGCGCAGCTTGGCCGCGCCGCGCCGGGCTGCCTCAATGGCAATGCGGGCGTCGAAGTGGATGTCGGCCACCACCGGCAAAGGCGATGCGGCGCAGACGGCTTCGAAGGCATCGAGGCAATCGCGGCGCGGAATGGCCATGCGCACGATTTCGCAGCCGGCTTCGGCCAGCGTCTCGATTTGGGCGAGGTTCGCCGCCACATCGTCGGCCGTCGCATTCAGCATCGACTGCACCGCCACCGGCGCTCCGCCGCCCACAGGCACGTCGCCCACCATAATCTGGCGCGTCACCTCATGGGGCTTTTGGTTGTTCGTCATAGGTCTTCTTTCCTCGCGAAACGATAGGGCCATTATAGTGCGACTTCTTCTAAAGAAAGAGGCGACCCGCGGGCCGCCTCTCAAGCTACAGACTCTTCGCGGCACGCAGGCCTTCTCGGTTCGCTAACCCCAATTTCCAAACACGAACCGCTGGATATCCTGGTTCAGCATGATGACGAAGAAGCCGAGGAACAGGGCCATGCCGGCAAGCGACATATAGTTCATGGCCTTCTGCGACACCATCTTGCTGGACACCTTCTGGAAGATTTCCACCACGAAGCGGCCGCCGTCGAGCGGCGGGATGGGCAGCAGGTTCATGATGCCGAGGGAGACCGAGATCATGGCCATGAACTCGAGAGCCTCCACAAGACCGGCCTGGAAATAGTCCTTCGACATAACGGCGATGCCCACGATGGACGTGGAATCGGACACCGTCTGCGCCGCCGTGGCCGGATTGAACAGGCCGATGACCGCCTGCACCACCATACCGATGTACATGAAGCCGGCCTGCAGCGCCTGGAGCACCGAGGCGTGGATAGTGACGATCTCGCCGGTCTCGGGGTGCTGCACCTGGAAGCCAATAATCGAGAACACGATGATGAACACGAGCATGGCAAACAGCAGGTTCATGAAAATGCCCGCCAGAAGAATGACCGAGCGCTTCCAGAAGGGAAGGGAGCGGTACTGCTGATGGTATTCAGATTCGTAGAGGGCGTGGGGGTCGGCCACCTCGCGGGCCTGGCCAAGCTCGTAGGACGCCGGCGTCGGCAGCCCCGCTTTCTCGGCTTTCTTCAGAGCGCGCTTGGTGGGCTGCACGCGGGGAGCACGGTAGGTGTTGTACTGGTCTTGCTTGGTAGGGCCGATGACGCTGCCCCACTCCACGAGCTCTTCCAAAGCATCGTAGGCCGCGTCATCGCTGATGCCGCAATCGCGGGCCACATCTTCCATGTTCGCCGTGCCACGGCGATACAGCGAGGCGAGCACCTCCTGCAGGTGCGGCTGCAGAGGGCCCGCCTCCATGCCGCACACCTTGGCATAGCCGCCGAGGGGAACCGCCGTCACGCCGTAGCGAGTCTCGCCCTTGGTAAACCCGATGGAGGGGCCGGGCAAACCGAGCATGAACTCGGTTACGCGCACGCCAAAAGCCCGGGCCGCCAGATAGTGGCCGCCCTCGTGAATGAACACGAGGAACCCGATGCTTATGACCGCACAGACGATCATGATGAGAATGTCCACAGGTATCTCCTTATCACATGAGGCCCCGCCTCGCAGGTCGGGGCTGGTTTTCGTTGCCCATTATAGAAAGCCTACGACGGCTTGCTCGGCCTCCCCCTTCTGCCTCGTGAAATAACTACAAGGTGCCTACTAGCTCTCCACGGAAGTGGCAGGAAACGATCAGCGAGAAGCTTGGCGATGACTGCACTTCGATTTGCGGGAGGCAAAAATGAGACTTTCCCGCAACAGAATTGCGAGAGACGGGAGGTGCAATACGAGACTTCCCGCCGTCATTTCTGCGGTTTTGCGCCTCTAAAGTGCTCGCTGTCGGGCACGGAGACGCCGTACGCCAAACCAACCTAGAACAAAGTCTACGAGACACGGACGTCACGCTTGCGTCCCAGCCCGACTCCCTTTGAGAGCGAAAGACGCGGCATAAGCTCGCGCAGAGAGGAGTCACCGTGGACCGTTATCGTTCCGTTCCCGCACGCCCACCCCAAGGACGCGCCCGAAACGTGCTCAGCATGCTTTTGGCCTTTGCGCTGCTTTTGGGCCTCATGCCGCTTATCACGGCACCAACCGCAGCAGCAGCCGCCGACGAAGGGCAGAGCATTTCTGTCAAGTTCCACTTCAAAGACCAGTTTGGCGAGACCGTCGACTTCGCTGCGTTCGAAGCGCCTTTTACCGTTGAACAAGATGAAATCGTTGCCCTCGTCGATGGCGACGGCTGCCTCGATCTTGGCTCGTCGTCCAGCTTCGCCGTCTATGAAAACTACGCGGCCTTCGAAAATCGCCAACGCGACATCACCGATTCATGCGTACTGGATGCCGCTGCGGGAATCGTGCGCATTCCAGCCGCAAGCTTGACCGGCCTCAATCATCTCGGCATCGTATTCGAGGCTTCTCCCGCCCACCCCGCCTACGACCAGCTCGTGCTTGCCGAATTGGACACCTCGCCTGTCGAGCTGACGCTCGGCGAGGAGACCACCTTGCTTGAGTCCGACATTCCGCACTTGCTCCAAGGACAAAGCATTCCGAGCAATGCCGCAACCTTCTCGGCAACATTTCCCGGCGAATCGGGAAAGCACTACGCCCTTAACCCTTACACGCGCATGGAAAACTTCGCTGAAAACCAGCAGCAAAAGCAGGCGGCCTACGGCTTTCCCAGCGCCATGATTGGCACCTATGGCTTCGGCGTCCTGTTCGGCGCTTCGCAGCACCATGAGAATGGAGTGGCCGGCCGCACCGAATACGGAGACAACGTGCTCAACCCGAATGCAAGCTCCTACGACCCTGTCGTTGATGCGTTCCTTGGCGAAACCATCGCCGCCCGCTGCGGCGCCGATGCCCCCTTTGCCACGGCCCAAACCGACGGCACCTATTTCGATCGCTACCTCACAACGGGCAACAGCTTTAGCGATGCCGCCAGCTCCGGCACGGCGCCACGCAACCGCGCCATGGCCCACGGCACTTGCGGATCCGCCGGCGTCAACAACGGCTACGGAGCCATCGCGAGCAACCCCTACGGGGACAACTACATCGCCTACAAGGGAATTTACACGGGCTCGCAGGCGCAGTATCGCGGCTGGTACAAGCTTTTCTTTAAGATTGACGCACGCTCGGCGGCCACCCATCAAGATTTCCAAGATGTCGTAGGCTACCTGCTCGTGGCGCCCGTGAACAAAGGAAGTGCCCAGGTGAGCAAAGTGTCCGCAAACCCAACCATTTCCAACGCCAACGGCAACTACGCTCTCGATAACGCCGTCTTTGCCGCCTTCGCTGATAAGGCCCAGGCGCAGCAAGCCACAACCCTTGCCAGCCAGGGAGCATGGAAAGACGGCAACGATGCACGCTCATGGGCCGATGCCAACGCCGCTTTCGCCTTTACCACCGGCTCCGATGGCACCTCCGCCGTCGTCGAGGATATCGAAGCAGGCGACTACTACCTCTGCGAGCTGTTCGCCCCTCGTGGCTTTCGCTTAAGCAGTGAGATTAAGTCCATCACCGTCGAAGCCTCTTCTTCGGACGAGGTGAGCGCATTCGAGTTCGCCGACGAGCCTCAGAGGGGGTCCATCGACCTGCTCAAGCGCTCGAACAACGACAATCTGACTGCTGGCAATCCTTGCTACACCCTGGCCGGGGCCGTCTTCGGCATCTACACCGACGCCGCCTGCACAAAGCTCTTCGCCGAGATTCGCACCGAACTCGACAAGAACGCCCAAGGCTATGCGCGTCTTGACGAAGTGCCCATCGGCTCTTATTGGGTCCGCGAAATCAAGCGTCCCCTCGAAGGCTATGCCATCGACAACACCGTCTATCCGGTAAAGGTTGTTGATCGGGGCGTCTCACGGGTAAACACCGAGTTTGTCACTGATAAGGCCAAGCTCAACCCCTTGGATCTCTTGCTTCAAAAGAAGGATGCCCAAAGCCAGCAAAGCCATGCCCAAGGCGCTGCCACGTTGGGAGACGCCCATTTCCGCATCGATTATTATGCCGTGAAAGAAGGCTCTGCCGACCAGCTCCAGGCCTTAACGCCGAAAGCGAGTTGGGTTGTGAGAACCGACGACGATGGTGCCTTTTACCTGGACAAGGCAGACGAGACCTTCCCCCACGTCAAAAAGGACGGAACCATTGAAGAGCTCGCTTACAAGGTCAGCGGACCTGGGTTCTATCAGCTCTCTGATGGAAGGGCTGCTCTGCCAATCGGCACCTATGTTATCCAAGAGGTAAAGGCCCCCGAAGGATATTTGCTCGACGACACCGTGCACATCCGTCACGTTTCCGACGAGGACCACGACGAAGAGGCTCTTGGCACGTTCGAAGCGGAGCAGGACGGCGATCTTATCACCGATCGCGTTGCACGCAGCGACCTCCGCTTTGTCAAGCGCGCCGACGGGGCAGCCAAACTGTCGGGCATCCCCTTTAAGATTACCTCAAAGACCACCGGCGAAT
>CANEDU010000079.1 GCA_947426355.1 uncultured Adlercreutzia sp.
CAACGGTGTGCTCCTCTTTTCTTTCGAGGGGGAAGGCGTATTGTTGTCATCAGCCGAAAGGGAGGGAGACAATCGCGCAGGCCAGCAAGCGCGAGGAGCCCGGCCGATCGGTTCTTGACAACCTATCCGAGCTTTCCGTCGCACCGTCTCCTGCGTGAACCCTCCTCTCTCCTCTCTCAAAACCCTCGCGGCGGAAACGATCTCCATGCGCACGTTTCCCCTTCTCCTCCGTGCGTACTGAGCGAAGGCCCCTTCGGTTCCCCTGCCGGAGGGGCCTTTTTTGCCTGGGGAAGGCCTGCGCCAAAGGACGGCGGGAAGCGGGTCATCGCCGCTTTTTGATTGAAGTTTCGCCGCTGGTCACGTAAGGTGGAACCAACACGCAATGCCGGCGATGGATACGGAGGGCGTCGACGCTCATGGCCACGACGAAACACGAGACCCAACGCAAGGGGAGCTACGCTCGTCTCACGGTGATTATCGTCGCCATCTTCGCGCTCATGGGCATCAGCATCGGGGCCATCTCCCAAAAGACCTATGACGACATGTCCCAGGCGGCCATCCAGAACCTCAACGAGAACCTCGGCCTCATGCGCAACACCGTCGAGGCGGTTATGGAAAGCGAGGCCGAGTTCCAGAAGTCCACGGCCGCCGAGCTCGCCGCGGTCGACGATCCCGAAGCGGCCGTGACCCACCTGCCGGTCAGCGAGATGACCTCGCTCATCGCCGTCGTTCCGGCGGGAAAGAGCGAGGGCCTCACCAATCAGGGCGCGCCGTTTGGCACCGAGGACCTCAATTTCGCCGGGGGCGGCACCGTTGCCGGCCTTGCGGTGTCCCAGGCCTATGTGAACGACGCGGGGATTTGGGCCTACATCATCAAGTGTCCTATCGAGCGCGACGGCGAGGAAGTGGCCGCGCTCTATGCGGAGTACCCCTTCGACGTCATCGACCGCTATCTGCCTGCGGGCTTCTACGACAAGCAGGCCGTGCTCTATGTCATGGACACCGCGACCGAGCGCTTCGTGCTGAAGCCCGAGGGCATGGAGGATTTGAACGCGGGCCACATGAACCTCGAGGATTTCTACCATGCCAACAACATCGACGATGAGGCCACGCTCGCCATGGTAGACGAGGGCATCGCCTCCCGCGAGAACGTTATGTTCATCCACGAGGTGAAGGGCAAAGAGTCGCTGTGCTACCTGTGGGCCCTCAACGGCGGTTCCGCCTATCTGGTGGGCTATGTCCCCATGACCGCCATCCAGCGCGAGGCCGGGGCCGTGAATGCCGCTCTCGTTCTGGTGGCGGCCATCACCATCACCGCCTTCTGCCTGTGCGTGGTGCTCTACGCCTTCAACCGTCGCCGCCAGGCGGCAGCCCAGCGCGCCCAGGAGGCCGAGCGCGCGCTTCATGCCGAGCAGCTCGCCCAGGCGCTGCAGGCGGCCCAGGTGGCCAACGAGTCGAAGTCGGCCTTCCTGGCCAACATGTCCCACGATATCCGCACGCCCATGAACGCGGTGCTCGGGTTCACCACCATCATCGCCAAGGAGGCCGACAACCCCGCCAAGGTGCGCGACTGCGCCGCGAAGATCATGGCCTCGGGGCGCCATCTGCTCGATCTCATCAACGACGTGCTCGATATCTCCAAGATCGAGTCGGGCAAGGCCACGCTGAACCTCGCGGAATTCGATTTGGGCGATTCGCTGGCGGCCGCCGAGTCCATCATCGCCCCTATGGCCCGGGACAAGGGGCAAACCTTCCGCACGGAAATCTCCGCCGTGCGCCACGAGCGGCTCATCGGCGACGAGACGCACCTCAACCAGATTCTCATCAACCTGCTGTCCAACGCCGTGAAGTACACCCCCGAGGGCGGCGACATTTGGCTGCGCTTCATCGGGCTGCCGCAGCACTCGGGCCCGTTCGAGCGTTTGCGCATCGAGGTGGAGGACACGGGCTTCGGCATGACGCCCGAGTTCCTCGAAACCATCTTCGACTCGTTCACCCGCGCCGAGAATTCCACGACCAACAAGGTGCAGGGAACCGGCCTGGGCATGTCCATCACGAAGAGCCTCGTCGAGCTGATGGGCGGCACCATCGAGGTGGAAAGCGAAGTGGGGAAAGGCTCGCTGTTCCGGGTCGATTTGGAGCTGCGCATTCCCGAGGAGCAGGCGGCGACCTACTTCTGGCAGCGGGCCGGCATTGAGCACCTGCTCGTGGTGGACGCCCATCCTGCCGCCCGCGCCACCATCGAGGGCTTTATGGAGGGCACGGGCGTTGCCGTTGCGACGGCGGCCACGGTGGACGAAGCCCGGGAGCGCCTTGCCGCGGCCGGTCCTGCCGGTGCGCCCGATCTGGTGCTGTACGGCTGCAAGAAGCTCGGCGGCACCACCGTTGCCGCCGGCGAGTCGCTGCGAGGGGGCAATCCCGAGGTGCCGCTGCTGTTCATGCTCGACCACGCCTTCGATTTGGAGGAGGGCCTGAACCTTCCGGCTGGCGCGGGCACGCTCACCAAGCCGTTCTTCCCGTCCATGGTCAAGCAGCGCATCGAAGATTTGCGCGGCAGCGACGAGGAGACGGCTGACGCGCTGGAGCAGGTGCTTGTCGGCAAGCACTTCCTCGCCGCCGAGGACAATTTCCTCAATGCCGGCATCCTCACCGACCTTCTGGAGATGGAGGGCGCCACGGTGGAGATCGTGGAGAACGGGCAGCTGGCCGTGGAGCGCTTCGAGCGCTGCGAGCCCGGCGAGTTCGACGCCATCCTCATGGACGTGCAGATGCCGGTCATGAACGGCCACGACGCCACGCGGGCCATCCGCGCCCTTGACCGCAGCGACGCGGCCACCATCCCCATTTTCGCCATGACCGCCGACGCTTTCGTGGAGGACGAGAAGGCGGCTCTCGCCGCCGGCATGAACGCGCATGTGGCGAAACCCTTGGAAATCAGCGACTTGCGGCGCGTTGTCGACCGCTTCGTCGAGAAAGGAGCCTCATGAGACTCTACACCCGCAGAGCCGCCTGCACGACCCTGGCCGCCCTGGCCTTTGCCGTCCCTGCGACCCTGTCCGCCTGCGGAGGGTCCCGAGAGCCGGTGAACCTCGCCGAGCAGAACAGCCAGGAGACGCCGACCATCGACTTTTTCAGCCCCATGGAGAAGATCGACCCCGATGCTTTGAACACCGCTCGCGAGGCCGGCGGCATGACCATCGACATGGCCGAGGCGCAGACGGGCATCTCGGTGGTCTACAACACCTATACCGCCGAGAACTACCAGGACAAGACCTACGACGACGTCTGCCTCGAGCGCGCTCGCGCCAGTCAGGACGACCTGTACCTGCTGAACCCGGACGTGACGGTGACCTTGGGCCGCGAGGGGCTTCTGGCCGACCTGTCCGGCTTGCCCGCGGCGGCGAATCTGCGCGAGGTGGTGCGCGCCGCGAACACCATCGACGGCCGGCTCGTCGCCATTCCCCAAGAGGTGGTGGCCTACGGGCTGTTTCTGAATATGGACATCTTCAAGGAATGCCACCTCGAGGTGCCGAACACCCCCGAGGAGTTCATCGCCTGCTGCAAGGCCCTGCGCGAGGCCGGCTACGAGGCGCCGGTGGGAGCGAACCGCTGGTGGCTCGAGACCTTCGTGTTCGCCCAGGCCTATGCCGAGATGTACAACGGGGGAGACGTGGAAGCCGAAGTGGCCGCGCTCAATGCGGGCCAGACCCGCTACAGCGACTACCTGCGCCCCGGCTTCGAGTTTCTCAAGGAGCTCATCGACGAGGGCTACGTGGATGCCGAGGGCGCCTCTACGAGCGAGGCGTTCGAGGGTCCGGGCGAGGGCCAGGCCTTCCTGGACGGCGAGTGCCCCATCGTCATGGCCTACTGGGGCGCCGCCAACACCGAGACCGCCTACGGCAAGCCGCCCTTCACCATGGAGGTCGTCGGCTTCCCGTCTGATTTGGGCCAGATGCCGGTGCTCTCCGTGACAGGCTACGGCGTCCTCGAGCAGGCGCGTCACCGCGACGAGGCCCTGGAAGTGCTGAACGTCATCGTCTCCGACGAGGCGCTCGAGCTTTATTCCGAGATAAACCGCGTTATCTCGCCCTCGGAGAACGTCAAGGTGGAGTGCATCGATGCCCTCAAGCCGCTTAACGCGCTGGTGGAAGAGGACAAGTTCGTGCTCGCCTCGAACGCGGGGATGAACGTGGAGCAGTGGGGCAACGTGTGCCTTATCGTGCGCGACTTGCTCGGCGGCGCCAGCGTGGAGGCGTGCATGGAGGCGCTGGACAAGCTTCAGGAGGACGCGCTTTCGGCGCAATAGCGGCTTCGTGCAGCCCCGCGTCGCACGCGGGGCGCCGTCGCGGGTTGAGGGGGCGCTCAGGCGCCCCCTTTCTGTTCCAGGGCGAGCAGGGCCCGGGCGATGTCGCCTGCCCGTCCGGTGCCGAGGGGGGCTCCGGTGGCGGAGACGATGCGATGGGTGGGCACGAGCAGGGGCACGGGGCAACGGCGCACGGCGGCCCCCACGGCGCGAAACGATGCGGGAGATCCCAGGGTTTCGGCGATGGTGCGGGCGGTGGCAGTGTGCCCATAGGGGATGTTCGCCACGGCCCTCCATACGCTTATCTGAAACGCGCTGCCGTCGGGCTTGAGCGGCACGGTGAAAACGGTGCGACGCCCGGCCAAATACTCCATGATCTGATTGGCGGCATCGGTGGTGACGGCGGCGGGCTGGCGGCGGCCCGCAAGGGGCGCCTCTCCCAAAACGACGGCGGTGACCGCGTCGCCGTCTGCGGCCACCGTGATGGGGCCGAATTTCGTCGGATAAGTGTAAAACGTGCGGGCATCGGTGGGCATGCGGGGCCTCGCTCTCGGTCTCACGTGCAGGTTTGCCGCTGATGACCATTATAGGGGGTTACGGGCGCGCTGGCGCGGTAGAATAGGGGCAAAAGGAAACTCGTGAGATGAGGAAGCACCATGTACCAACCGGTTAAGATCGCCCCCTCCATCCTGTCCGCCGATTTCATGCACCTCTCCGACAGCATCGCGCTGATTGAGGAAGGCGGCGCGTACTTCGTGCACATCGATGTCATGGACGGCCATTTCGTGCCGAACCTCACCATGGGCGTGCCGCTCTTGAAGCAGCTGGCGCCTGCGACTGACATGGTGTGCGACGTGCATCTCATGATCGACAACCCGCTTATCGAGCTGCCCTGGTTCATCGATGCCGGTGCCGACCTTTTGAACGTGCACGCCGAGGCGCTCACCGATGCGGAGCTCGTGCGTGCCGTGGCGATGATTCACGAGGCGGGCTGCCTTGCGGCGGTGGCCCTGAAGCCGAAGACGCCGGCAAGCGCCCTGGCCCCGGTCATCGACCAGCTGGACATGGCGCTCGTCATGTCGGTGGAGCCGGGCTTCTCCGGCCAAAGCTACATCGTCGGATCCGAGGCGAAGGTGGCCGAGGTGGCGGCCCGCGCCCGCGAGGTCGGCAACGACAAGATGCTCATCCAGGTGGACGGCGGCGTCGGTGTGGCCACGGCCCCGCTCGTGGCCGCTGCCGGGGCCGATGTGCTCGTGTGCGGCAACGCGGTGTTCAAGGCCGAGGACCCGGCCGCGGCTATCGCGGCTGTGCGAGATGCGGCCGATCAGGCGCGCCTGGCCGCCTTGGCCGCCGGAGAGCGGGCCTAAACCTCACCCGTGCGGCCAGCGCTCCAGCACGATTCTGAAGGCTTCTGAAGGCGGGGCTTTAGCCTGCCCCGTGAAAGCGATAGGGAATGAGATGACTGAATCTTCTGAAAACCTCAAGGCAATTGAGCGCGAGCTTGCCGTCGATGTGGCTATGGCCGAAGGCGCGCCGGATGCCGAGGAAGCGCAGCTGCCCGAGCCGGTGTTGTCTTTCGTCTACCTCGACTACGCTGCCACGGCGCCTTTATGCGGGGAGGCGGCGGCGGCCATGGAGCCCTTCCAGGTGCCGGGCCCTGAGAGCCTTGCCTGCAACGCCAACGCCAACGCGCTCTACGGGCTGGGGCGCGCCGCCTTCGACGCCCTGGAGGGCGCCCGCCGCCGCGTTGCGCGCGCTCTCGGTGCCCGCCGTCCCGACGAGATCGTCTTCACCTCGGGCGCTACCGAGGCCGATGACGCGGCCCTCATCGGGCTTGTGCGTGGCGCAGCCCAGCAGCGCCGCCTGGCGGGGCAGGGGAGCCGTCCTCTGCACGTGATCACCTCTGCCGCCGAGCACGACGCGGTGCTCGCCCCCTGCAAGCGCCTCGAGGCCGAGGGCGTGCAGGTTACCTATCTGCGCCCCAATCGCCAGGGCTTCATCGAGGTGGACGCCCTGAGAGAGGCCCTCACCGAGGACACGGTGCTCGTGAGCGTGCAGATGGCCAACTCCGAGGTGGGCGCCATCCAGCCCATCGGCGAGCTCGCCGCCGCTGCCCATGCTGCCGGCGCCCTGTTCCATACCGACGCCGTGCAGGCGCTGGGCAAAACGCCGCTGAACGTGGTCGATCTTGACGTGGACGCCGCTTCGTTCTCGGCCCACAAGATCGGCGGTCCCAAAGGCGTGGGCGCTCTGTACCTGCGCGCCCGCACGCCCTTCGAGCCCTATCTGCTCGGCGGCGGCCAGGAGTCCGGCCGGCGCAGCGGCACTCAGAACGTCGCTGGCGTTGCCGGCTTCGCCGCAGCGTGCGAGGCCGCCCAAGCGGCGCAGGAAGACGAGTCCGCGCGTCTGCGCGCCCTGCGCGATAGCCTCTATGCCGCCCTTGCCGCCACAAAGGGCGTTCGCCCCACGGTGGAGGTGGCCCCGGGCAGCAAGGACTTTTTGCCCAACATCGTCCACGTTTTGTCTGACGATTGGGAAAGCGAGACCATGGTTTTGCGCTTCGATCGCCTGGGCGTCTGCGTCGCCGGCGGCAGCGCCTGCTCGAGCCATTCCCTGGAGCCGAGCCATGTGCTGAGGGCCATGGGCATCTCGGGGGATGAGGCCTATAACGCCCTGCGCGTCTCCATGGGCCGCTACACGACCGAAGCCGATATAGAGGCCTTCAAAGAGGCCCTTAACAACGTACTGAATTGGTAGGAAGCTATGGAGCTTGTCAACACCCACTGCCACTGCGTCTATTCCGGCCACGGCGTCGGCTCGATCGCCGAGTATGCCGACGCCGCCGCGGCCGCCGGCCTTTCCACCCTCGCCTTCACCGAGCACTTCCCGCTCTCGCCGGCCTTCGACCCGGACGAGTACCTTTCCATGACGCCGGCGAATGTGGACGCCTATCTGGCCGAGATCGAGGCGGCGCGCGCCAAACACCCGCAGATCGAGTTCATCACGGGAACGGAGATGGATTATCTCGGCTCTTTGGAAGATCGCGCCATCACCGACGAGGCGTTGGCTCCTTTCCGCTTCCGGCTGCTCTCGGTGCACTTCATCGACGGCTGGGCCTTCGACGACCCGGCCCAGCGCGACCGGTGGGAGGAGCCCGGCGCTCCTGATGCCATCTGGCGGCGCTACGGCGAGCTGTGGTGCGAGGCGGCTTCGAATGCGCACGCGGCCTACGACGCCATGAGCCATCCCGATCTGGCGAAGAAGTTCGGCTTCTACCCGAGGCGGCGCGCGCCGGCGGACGCATGGTGGAGGTGAACACCTCGGGCGGCTACTACGCCTGCGCCGAGATGTTCCCGGCCCCGGCGCTGCTCGCCACGTTCTGCCGCGCCGGCGTCCCCTGCACGGTGGGATGCGATTCCCACGACCCGGTCAATGTCGCCCGCGATATCGAGCGAGCCTACCGGCTCATGTACGAGGCGGGCTACAGAAGCGTTACCGTTCCGACAGCCTCAGGCGACCGCCGAAGCATTACCATCGAGTAGGGTGCGCTCGCCTTGAGCGCATCGGTCCGTCCGAAGAAAGAAGCTGATCTCATGGGACTTTTCAATAAAGGCGACAAGGCCAAGACAGAGGCTCTCTCCAAGCGCGGCGAGTCGCATCTCGCGCCGCGCGCGTTCGCTATGACCGTCGGCGCTTTGGAAAAGGCGCTGCTCAAAGAGTTTCCGGCCGAGGATGCCGAGGCGTGGGACCGCACCGGCGTCACGGTGGGGGAGCGCTCGCTGCCGGTGAAGCGGGTGGCCGTGGCGCTCGACGCCACGCCTTCCGCTGTAGCCTCAGCCGCCGAGGCCGGTGCCAACGTGCTGCTTACCCATCATCCCGCCTTCCTCGAGGCCCCCGACGCCTTCGCCCCCGAGGCGAGCGCCCTTGAGAGCTCCGGCGCGGTCGTGTGGGCGGCTATCCGCCATCAGGTGGCGCTCATGGATTTCCACACGGCGCTCGATGTGAGCCCGGCGGCGTCCCGCGTG
>CANEDU010000080.1 GCA_947426355.1 uncultured Adlercreutzia sp.
TACCTGGCCTCGGTCATGGCCTCGGAGCTCGGCCTCGACCCCATTCCGGTCAAGCGAGCGGGCCTGCTGCACGATTTGGGCAAGGCCGTCGATCACGAGGTTGAAGGCAGCCATGCCGTCATCGGCGCCGATCTGGCGCGCCGCTTCGGAGAGCGCCCCGAAATCGTTCACGCCATCGAGGCTCACCACAACGACATCGAGCCCAATTCCGTGGTGGATGTGCTCATCCAGGCTGCCGACGCCGTCTCCGCCGCCCGCCCCGGCGCCCGCAAGGAGACCCTCGACGCCTACGTGAAGCGCCTCGAGAAACTCGAGGAGATCGCCAACTCCCATAAGGGCGTCGAGCGCACCTACGCCATCCAGGCCGGCCGTGAGGTCCGCGTCATGGTAGAGCCCGAGGTGGTGGACGAGTCCGCCTCGGTCGTGCTCGCTCACGATATTGCCCAGCAGATCGAAAACGAGATGCAGTATCCCGGCCAGGTCAAGGTCGTGGTCATTCGCGAGAGCCGCGCGGTGGATTACGCCAAGTAAGCCATGGCCGACGAAGCGCTCACGGAATTCATAGACGACGTTTGCGGCGAGAGCCGTCTCCGGGTCGAAGCAGACCTCGGGGACGGCTTCGTCCGTCTAAGGTCCTCAGAGGCCGAGCGGCGCCAGGCTGCCCAAGATATCCGATCGAGCGAGGATATCGTCATCGAGCTTCTGCGCAACGCCCGCGACGCCGGGGCCCAGCACATCTTCATCGCCACGCAAAAGGTGGGGGAGCGGCGCTTGCTCACGGTCATCGATGACGGTGCGGGCATCCCCGATGCTTTGCACGAGCGCGTATTCGAACCCCGCGTCACCTCCAAGCTCGACAGCGCCCATATGGACAAGTGGGGCATGCACGGGCGCGGCATGGCGCTGTTCTCCATCTCCGTGAACGCCGAAGAGGCCCATGTGCTGCAATCGGCCCCGGACCTCGGCACCTGCCTCGCGGTAACGACGGACACCGCGAGGTTGGGGGAGAAGACCGACCAATCGACCTTTCCCCGTTTCGAGCGGGAATCATCGGGCGCCTGGGCCATGCGCGGACCGAAGAACATCCTGCGCACCGCGGCAGAGTTCGCGCTGGAGCATCGAGGCGATTGCGAGGTATTCGCCGGAACGCCCGTCGAAGTGGCGGCCACGCTCTACGATAGAGGCGCAGCGTCGCTCTCTCCGGCAGTGCGCGCCTTTGGGGGGCAGGGCCTCGACCTTCCCTTCGTGAAGCGGCTTGCCCTCGCCTCCGATTCTGCCGACCTGGGCGAGCGCTGCGAGGCCATGGGGCTTCCTCTCTCCGAACGTTCGGCGCGCCGCATCCTCGATGGGGCCATCGTCCCCCTGGAGAGTCTCGTCGACCGCATGGCCAACGAGTCGTTTCCCGCTGCCTCTTCGCGCGAGAAGCCTGCTTCTAGCGCCCGAGGCCGAGCGCGCAGCCTGAAGCTGGCCCCCGAGGACGCCGAGGCCCTTCGCCGCGGCGTCGCCCGTCTGATGGAGCCCATCGTCGAGGGGTATTACCTGGAAGCAGCCGGTCAGGCCGACATCTCCGTCGGCGCCGAGGCCATCCGCATCACCGTTCCCATACGGAGGATGCCTTAGCTCCTTCGAGCTGTTGCACCCACTATGTCCAACGGGTAAAATGAGCGATTGACGTCGGGGGCCTCGGGCGCTCGGCGTGAAACGAACCACATTCAGAGAAGAACCGCACCACAAACGACAAGGACGCGCTGTGCCTACCACCGAATCCAAGCCCGCGATCGGGTGTCTCAAAGTATCCTCGAAATCTTCCCCCGCCTCTGTGGCCGGCGCCATCGCTGGCATGATCAAGGACGGCGCCTCGGTGGAGATACAGGCTGTGGGCGCGGGAGCCGTCAACCAGGCGGTCAAAGCCGTCGCCATCTCGCGCGGATTCCTCTCACCGGTGGGCATCGAAATCTGCTGCATCCCCTCCTTCGCCGACATCGTTATCGATGGCGAGTACCGCACGGCTATTCGCTTTGCCGTGGAGCCCCGCCATGGCGCAGTGGTCGCAGCCCCCGAAGCGGTTGCGACGCTTTAAAGGCGAATACCGATGAGCAGCGTTTTCGAAGGGACCACCTTCTGCATTCACACTTTCGGGTGCCAGATGAACAAGCACGACTCCGAGCGCGTGAGCGGTATGCTCGAGGGCCTCGGCTCGCTTCCGGTAGAAACCATCGAGGAAGCCGACCTGGTCGTGTTCATGACCTGCTGCGTGCGCGAGGCTGCCGACACGCGCCTCTACGGGCAGGTTGCCTCCATGAAGAACATCCCTCTGCGCGAAGGCTCGCCGCTGAGCAAGCGCTACAGCGCCGTTGGCGGCTGCATCGGCCAGCGCGATGGCGAGAAGCTCCTCGAAGCCCTGCCGCACCTCGATGTGGTCTTCGGCACCCACAACCTCGGCTCGCTGCCGGGACTGCTCAAGGACGCCATCGAGCACCAGGACCGCTCCTTTGAGGTGCTCGACGCGGGCAATGCGTTCTCGTCCGATCTGCCCACGGCCCGCGAGCACGCCTGGGCCGCGTGGCTTCCCATCACCGTAGGCTGCAACAACTTCTGCTCCTATTGCATCGTTCCCTATGTGCGCGGCCGCGAGAAGTCGCGCAAGCTGGAGGAC
Source organism: uncultured Adlercreutzia sp. (assembly GCA_947426355.1). Taxonomy (GTDB): domain Bacteria; phylum Actinomycetota; class Coriobacteriia; order Coriobacteriales; family Eggerthellaceae; genus Adlercreutzia. Next base: position 2,657 of record CANEDU010000080.1, read on the forward strand.
ATCGCCCAAGAGGCGCGCAGCTACGTCGAGGCCGGCGTGAAGGAAATCACCCTGCTCGGCCAGAACGTGAACTCCTACGGGCGCGACCTTTACGGCGAGCCCCGTTTCGTCGACGTGCTCGATGCGGTAGACGCGACCGGCATCGAGCGGCTTCGCTTCGCCACAAGCCACCCTAAAGACCTCACCGATGAGGTTATCGAGCGGTTCGGCACCCTTCGCTCGCTCATGCCGGCGCTCCATCTTCCCGTGCAATCGGGCTCCAACCGCGTCCTTGAAGCCATGAACCGACGCTATACCCGCGAGCGCTATCTGTCCCTCATCGAGAAGCTGCGCGCGGTGCGGCCCGACATCGCCTTGTCCACCGATATTATCGTAGGTTTTCCCGGCGAGACCGAAGAGGACTTCATGGAGACCTACCGCCTCGTTGAGGAAGTGGGCTACAGCCAGGTGTTCACGTTCATCTATTCCAAGCGCGAGGGTACGCCGGCCGCCGCGATGGAAGACGATACGCCCCGCGAGGTCATCCAGGACCGATTCGACCGCCTCGTCGATTTGGTGCAGCGCAAGGCCTTTGAGGCGAACCAAGCCGAGCTCGGCACCGTAGTCAATGTGCTTGTGGAGGGCACCTCGAAGCGCGATGGCACCATCCTCGCCGGCAAGAGCCCCAAGAACCAAACGGTTCACGCTCCCATTCCCTGCGGCATCGACGCGACGTCCCTTATCGGCTCGACGGTTCCGGTGCGTATCGATGAGGCGAGAACCTGGTACCTGTCGGGCACGGTCGTCGATGCTTAATATCTCCGCGCCGGTCATCGCCCTTGTGGGACCAACGGCCTCGGGCAAGACCGATGTCGCCCAAATCGTGGCCGAGCAGATCGGCGGCGAGGTGGTGAGCGCCGATTCCATGCAGATTTATCGCGGCATGGATATCGGCACCGGCAAACTCCCTGTCTGCGAGCGACGCGTGCCGCACCATGGGTTCGACCTCGTCGACCCCGGCGAGCCCTATTCCGCGGCGCTCTTTCAAGCTTATGCGCGTGATACGTTCGCCGACATTGACCGCCGGGGCAAGCGGGCGGTGCTCTGCGGCGGCACCGGACTCTACGTGCAAGCGGCCCTCGATGATTTCTCGTTCCCCAAGGGAGACCAGACAGAAAACCCCGTTCGCGAACACTGGATGGCCTTCGCCGAGCAACAGGGGACCCAAGCGCTCTGGGACGAGCTCGACAAGCGCGATCCCCGCAGCGCCGCCGTGCTTCATCCCAACAACGTGCGGCGCGTCGTCCGAGCCTTCGAGATGCTGGAGGAGGGGATGTCCTATGCAGACCAGAAGGAGCGCCTTTCCTCGGTGGCGCCGTTCGTTCCCGCTGTTCAGTTCGGGCTCTCGGTTGACCCGGAGGTGCTCAACGCCCGCATCAACGCCCGCGTCGACGCTATGATTGGGGCGGGCTTGGTAGATGAGGTGCGCGGCCTTCTCTCCTGCGGCTTTCGCCAGGGCGTCACGGCGCCCCAGGCCATCGGCTACAAGGAAATCGTTGAGGTCCTCGAGGGGCACTGCACCCTTGACGAGGCCATCGAGGCCATCAAGTTGGCCACGCGTCGCTACGGCAAGCGCCAGCGCACCTGGTTCAGGCGCGATCGGCGCATTCGATGGATCGATGCCAACCAGGGCGACGCGGAAAAGGTGGCGCAGGAGATTCTCGCGCAACTGTGATATGATAGCGGGCGTTTCACGGCACCGCAGCGTGCCCCGTTTAAGGAGTGATGCTCATGCGCATGTAACGACCGATTCTTTTGAGTACCGTCCCGCAAGGGGATATCTGTCGTTACCGCATAAGGAGCATTCTCTATGACTGAATATGAATCAGTAATCCAAAAAGGGCCGGCCACCAAGGCCGAGGAGCGCCGCGAGCGCGCGGTCCTCGTCGGCATGGATCGCCCGAATCTCGCTTGGCCCCTAGAATCGTCCCTTGCCGAGCTCGCACGCCTTGCCGATACCGCCGGGGCTGATGCGGTGGCCACCACAACGCAGCGGCTCGACTCGCCGAACCCCCGCACCTTTGTCGGCTCGGGCAAGGCCGAGGAAATTGCCGAGTTGGCGCGGGCAACCGAAGCGGATCTGGTAATCTTCGACGATGAGCTTACGCCATCGCAGCAGGCGAATCTCGAGAAGATCATGGACAAGTCCGTGAAGGTCATCGACCGCACGGCGCTCATTCTCGACATCTTCGCCCTGCATGCCACCTCGAAGGAGGGACGTCTGCAGGTGCGTCTCGCCCAAAACCAGTACCTCTACCCGCGCCTGCGCGGCATGTGGGCCCATCTTGCCTCGAACCGGATGGGCGGCGGCGTGGGCTCGCGCTTCGGCGAGGGCGAAAGCCAGCTCGAGGTCGACCGCCGCATGGTGCGCAAGCGCATCACGAGCATTCGTCGCGAGTTGGAGCATCTCTCCAGCGTTCGCTCGCTGCAGCGCGAGAGCCGTTACGGCAGCGGCATGTTCAAGGTGGCCCTCGCCGGCTATACCAACGCGGGGAAAAGCTCATTGATCAACCGTCTGACAGGCTCGGAGGTTCTCAGCTACGACAAGCTCTTTGCGACCCTCGATTCCACAACGCGGAAGTTCGAGCTGCCCGAGGGCCGCGAGGTCACTATCACCGACACGGTCGGCTTCATCCAGAAACTGCCGACGACGCTCGTGGAGGCCTTCAAATCCACGCTGGACGAAATCACCGGCGCAGACCTTATCCTGCACGTGGTTGACGCCTCTTCGCCAGAGTTCGAATCCCAAATCGACGCCGTGCACGAAGTGCTCGACCAGATCGGCGCCCAAAAGATTCCGACGATAACGGTGTTCAACAAGTGCGATTTGCTTGATGCCGACATGCTCGCCGGGCTCAATCGGCGCTTCCCGCACGCCCAGTTCGTCTCGGCGCGCACGGGGACGGGTATAGACGCCCTCATCGGCGCCATCGCCCAGGCGGCGTCGGCGGCAGACACGAAACTCGATGTGCTGATACCCTACCAGCGCGGCGATTTGGTCTCGCTGGCCCACGAGCGCTGCCACATTGTCACCGAATGCCACGAGGCGGCAGGGACGCGCATCCAGATGCTCGCCGGTCCCGCCTTCGCCAGCGCCTTTTCCAGCTACCTCGTTTCCGCCGACGAATAAGCCAAAGCTCTTGGCAAAAAGGACGGCCCCGATTGAAATCGGGGCCGTTGTCGCTATCTGGGACTCGAGCGAGGCTAGAGGCGCCGAAACACGGCGACCACTTTGCCCGCGATGGCGCAGTTCGTGGTGATGATGGGCTCCATGGTGGAGTTCTCGGGCTGGAGGCGGATATGGTCGGCCTCTCGGTAGAAGCGTTTCACCGTGGCACCGTCATCGATAATGGCCACCACGATATCGCCGTTGTTGGCCACCGGCTGCTCTTTAACTACCACGTAATCGCCGTCGTTGATGCCGGCCTCAATCATGCTCTCGCCGCGCACCGAGAGCATGAACGAGGGGGCGTCGCCCACGATATCGGTAGGCAATGTGATGGTGTCGGTGATGTTCTCCTCAGCGAGGATGGGGGAGCCGGCAGCCACATTACCCACCAGCGGCACATTGACAAGCTTGCTGTAAGCTGCGGCAAAAGCCGTGGAGGGGGAGGGAACTTCCTCAATGGGATAGGTGAGGGCGATGGAACGGGACTTCAAGGGATCGCGTTTGATAAAGCCCTTATCCTCAAGCGCCTTCAAGTGCACATGGACCGTGGAGGGGGAGGAGAGGCCCAGGGTTTGGCACACTTCGCGCACCGTGGGACCATAGCCCTTCTCGCGAATGCACGCTTCAATGCAGTCGAGAACCGCCTGCTGTCGCTTGGTCACTTTCTGAGTCATAGGGCGTCCTTTCAAAAAAGCGTACATTTGTTTCTAAAATCTCTTGACGTGAACCTTTGTTCGCTCTATTATAACTGCGAACAAAGGTTCTACGCAAGAGGTCAGGAGTAAAAAATGGCACGCTATGAATTTCCCATCGCCTTTGCCCTCAGCACCATCGCTTCGTTTCTCATCTTCTTTGCCTAAGCCGCGTTTCAGCCGGTGTCGCGAAGGTAGCAATGTTTTGAAGAGGGGAGCGGTTTCGGCCAGGTAGGGTATCATAGGTAACCGACTCATCAATCAGAGAAGGAGAACCTATGCGCTGTCCTTCATGCGGCTACCAGGAATCGAAAGTCGTCGACTCGCGATCGGCTGACGACGGCGCCTCCATCAGGCGCCGTCGCGAATGCCTGAAATGCGGTGCTCGCTTCACCACCTACGAGCGCATCGCGGAAAATCCCATTCTTGTCACGAAGGCCGATGGCTCATCGGAGGTCTTTGATCGACAGAAACTTATGCGCGGTCTGCTCATCGCGTGTGCGAAACGCCCCATCACTCCAGAGAAGATAGACAATCTCATCTCGAGTATCGAATCTGAACTTCGCTCTGGCCAGCGCAACGAGATTCGCTCGCGCGACCTTGGCGACATGGTGCTTGCGCGCCTTGCCGGCCTCGATGACGTAGCCTACATTCGCTTTGCCAGCGTTTATAAGGACTTCCAAAATGTCGAGGAGTTCTCCGAGGCGTTGAAGGATTTAGGGTAGGGTCTCATGGATGTAATGATTCACCTGCTTGACGAGACACTTCTGGCACCCGCCTACGCTCATCCGGGAGATGCGGGGCTCGATTTGCGCGCCGCCGAAGATGGTACGTTACAGCCCTTTGAGCGTGCTTTGGTGCCGTGCGGATTCGCCATGGCCATTCCCGAAGGTTTTGCCGGCCTGGTCATACCGCGGAGCGGCTTGGCAGCCAAGCACGGCATTTCCATCGTGAATGCGCCGGGTCTCGTGGATAGCGGCTACCGTGGAGAGATTAAAGTCGCCCTCGTCAATCTCGATGCTCACGAATCGTTTTCCTACAAAAAAGGAGACCGTATCGCGCAGATGATGATAGTAGCTATCCCTTCTATTACTTTACATAACATATCAGTGCTACCGAAGAGCGACCGAGGCGCCCAAGGCTTCGGAAGCAGTGGCATTTCTTAGAATCGAGCAATTATGACTGAGCACAACGGCCAACAACCCGTCGAGCCTTCTCAGCAGCCGAAGGTTCCTCAAGAGCCTTCGAGCACGCCGCAAAGCCCAGAGCCCAACGGGCTGCTGAACCAAAACCAGCAGCGTGCGCTCATAGAGGCCGACCTGAAGTCCGCCCGCACCTTATCGACCGTGGCTACCATCGCGGGACCCGTCTCGTTCATCCTGGGAGGCATGGCGCTCAGCACCGTGGCTCTCGTATGCGGCATCGTCTCGTTCTCGAAAATCAAAAGGCTGCTGCCGACCATCGACGACTCGCAGCGCACCTACGCCATGGCTTTGCGCCAAACGGCCATCCTGGGCATCGTCGTAGGAGCCGCAGCGCTCATCATCAACGCCATTGGCGTCGCGCTCATGATGCCCGTTCTCATGGAGGCTATGCAGACCGGAGA
>CANEDU010000081.1 GCA_947426355.1 uncultured Adlercreutzia sp.
CTGCGTGTTTCGAAGGGGACAGCATGAAGATTGCGGAAGTCAGCAAACGCTACGGTGTTTCCACCGACACGCTGCGCTATTACGAGCGCATCGGCCTGTTGCGTCATGTGCCTCGAAACAAGAGCGGCATTCGCGACTACGACGAGGCGAGCTGCAATGCTGTCGAGTTCGTTAAATGCATGCGCGATGCCGGCATGTCCATCGAGTCTCTCGTGGAATACATGGAGCTTCTGGAGCAAGGGGATGCGACGGCCTTGGCCCGCAAGGAGCTGCTTCAGCGCCAAAGCGACGATATTCGCGGCCGCATCGCCGACCTTGAGCGGGCCCTTGAGCGCCTCGAGTACAAGATCGACCACTACGACGAGATCATGGCCGCCAGCGAGCGCGCCCTGCGCTCGGGAGAGTAGGGCGCCGCGACGTGTGGGTTCCGTGGGCGTTGGCCGCGGTTCTTATCTTTGAGCTAACTTCAACCTTTATCATAGCTTCCTGACGTACCCAGGAAGAAAGGCGCCCTATGGCTTCCCCCGATTACGCGGCTTCTCCGACAACTGATGGCTTTGCGCGGCCCGATTTCGACCGAGCCCGTCGCCAGGGTGCCGGCGAGGTCATCTACGGCGAGGGAAAGACCGCCGAGCAGATTTCCGCCATCGCCGCGGCTCTTATGGAGGGCGGTCAGGTGCGTGTGCTTGCCACGCGGGTGGATGCCGCCAAGGCCGCTTTGGTGGGCGAGCTTTGGGCCAAACGAGGCCTCCCGTGCCCGTTTGTCTATCACGAGATGGCGCGTCTTGCGGTGTTCGGCGACATGCCTGTCCCCGACGGCGACGGCGTAGTGGCCGTGGCCTGCGCGGGCACAAGCGACCTTCCCGTGGCCGAAGAGGCGGCGCTCACGGCTCAGTTTCTCGGCAACGAGGTCCGGCGCTTCTACGATGTGGGCGTGGCCGGCATTCATCGGCTGTTAGAGGTGGCCGATGAGCTGCGCCAGTCCCGAGTCGTGGTGGCCGTGGCCGGCATGGAGGGCGCGCTTGCCAGCGTGGTGGGCGGCATGGTGGCCGCACCGGTCATCGCCGTGCCGACCTCGGTGGGCTACGGCGCCTCGTTCGGGGGCGTGACGGCGCTGCTCGCCATGCTCAACTCCTGCGCGAGCGCCGTGTCGGTGGTCAATATCGACAACGGTTTCGGCGCGGCGTTCCAGGCAAGCGCCATCAACCATCTCAATTCCCGGTCTTAGCGCCGGCGGCCCTGGCGGGGCGTGGCGCGAGCATTGCGAAAGGCACGATATGACGAAGCTTCTCTATCTTGAATGCACCTCCGGTATCAGCGGGGACATGTGCGCGGCGGCCCTCATCGATGCCGGCGCCAGCGAGCAGGCCGTGCGTGAGGCGCTCGAAAGCTTGCCTGTGGAGGGCTTCTCGGTGGAGATTACCCGGGTGGTGAAGTCGGGCTTGGATGTCTGCGACTTCAAGGTGGTGCTGGATGCGGCTCACGAGAACCACGACCACGACATGGCGTACCTGCACGGGCATAGCCGCGGGCATGAGCACGATTGCAATCACGAACAGGGCCACGGGCACGAGTTCGGAGGCGCCCACCCCCATGCCCATGAGCACGCTCATGCTCATGGGCGCCATCATTCCCACGGCCATGAGCACCACCATCGCGGCCCGGCGCAGATTGCCGAGATCATCGATGGGGCGGCCATGACCGAGGGAGCTAAGGCCATCGCGCGCCGCATTTTCGACCACGTGGCCGCCGCCGAGGCCCGCGCTCACGGCGTGCCGCTCGAGCAAGTGCATTTCCACGAGGTGGGCGCGGTGGACTCCGTCGCCGACATTGTGGCCATCGCCGTGGCCGTCGACGACCTGTCCTGCGACGGCGTTGTGGTGACCGACTTGCCCTGCGGGTGGGGAACCGTGCGCTGCCAGCACGGGCTCATCCCCGTGCCCGCGCCGGCCACGGCCTTCATCGCTGAGGCGGCCGGGCTGCCGCTTGCGCCGGTGGACGTGGAAGGGGAGCTCGTCACGCCCACGGGCGCTGCGGTGGCTGCGGCTCTGCGCACCCAGGACGCCTTGCCCGAGCGCTTTGCCATCAAGGCCATCGGCATGGGCGCCGGCAAGCGCGCCTACGATACCCCGGGCATTCTGCGTGCCATGATTATCGAGCCGTTAGGCTAGCCGACCGTTCGCAAAGTTCCCATTGCTTTAGTACTCTACTGTGATAAAGTAACGGTATCGAGGAGCGAACCGTCTTGTCATGTGCTGCACCGTTTCACAGGACAGGCAAGGCCGTGAACTCTGTCGATAATTCGCCTTTCGCCGTCTTGGGGCGCCGGGAGGGAAGAAGGCGAGTAACATGACAGTCTCGGTTACCAAAAGCAAGTGAGGATTCGCGTTGAATGCTGTGACACCATCGGGCTTTCGCGACGTGCTCTCCCAAGAGGCGAGCGTGCGCGAGGCCATCACCCGGGCGGTGGCCGACCTGTTCGCCTCCCGCGGCTACGCGCCTATCGAGACGCCCACCTTGGAGGTGATGGACGTCATGCGCGCCGGTGGCCGCATGCCTGCCTCGCCCTTCAAGTTCTTCGATTCCCATGACGACCTTCTGGCCATGCGCCCGGACGTCACGCTGCAGATTGCGCGCATGTGCGCCACGCGACTGGCTGGCGAATCTGGCCCCTTGCGCTTCCGCTACACCCAGCGCGTCTTCCGCGAGGCCGAGACCGACAACCAGGTGCAGGCCCGCGAGCTTACCCAGTGCGGTGTGGAGTGCATTGGGGAAGTGGGGCCTGCCGCCGACGCCGAGATCGTCACGCTGTTCGCCGAGGCCCTGCGCCTGGCCGGCGCCACCACCTTCGTGCTGGCCATGGCCACGGTGGGGGTGCTGCGGGCGCTGCTTGAGCGTTAGGGCGCGGCAGAGCCGTGTAAGACGGCGGTGCTGGATGCCTATCACGATTCCGACTTCGTGGCCCTCGACCGTCTGTGCGACGCGGCCGTGGGGCGCCCGGTGGAAGGGGAGGTGGTCGATGCCGGATCTGCCGCGCCGGCCTATGCCGAGGCCATCCGGCAGCTCGCCCGCATTCGCGGCGGCCAGGAGGCCATCGATGCGGTGCGTGATTTGGTGGCGCCCTTGGGCTGCACGGCTGATTTGGATGATTTCCAGGCCACCTACGATTTGCTCGGCGAGGCCGGGCTGGCCCAGGCGGTGCTCGTTGACTTCTCCGTGGCGAGCTCGTTCAACTACTACACCGGTATCGTCTTCGAGGCCTGCTCGCCCTACCTGGGGGCGCCTTTGGGCTCGGGCGGCCGCTACGACCGCATGATCGGCGCTTACGGGGCCGATCGTCCCGCTGCCGGGTTCGCGTTCTATCTGGAGCAGGCCATGGCCGCCGCTTCCGCCGAGGAAACGGCGCCGCAGGGCCGACCCTTGCGCATCGCCGTGCCGAAAGGCTCGCTCAACACCGAGGCCGTCGCCTGTTTGGAAGAGGCCGGCCTCGACGTGACGGGGCTTGCCAATCCCGGGCGTTCGCTCGTCATCTCGAACCCCGGCGTCGATTACATCATCGTGCGTCCCTCTGACGCCCCCGTCTTTGTGGCCCTCGGCGCGGCCGATTGCGGCATATGCGGCAAGGACTCGCTTTTGGAAGTGGGCGCCGATGTGGAGGAGCTGGTCGATTTGCGCTTCGGCGGCTGTCGCTTCGTCGTGGCCGAGTCTGCCGGCTCAAGCGCGGCCATCGAGGAGCGCTACCGCCGGCTCGGCAGCATGCGCATCGCCACGAAATACCCCTCCATCACCCGGGCGCACTTCGCCAAGGTGGGCACCCAGGTGGAAATCGTCTACCTGCACGGCAACATCGAGCTCGCGCCCATCACGGGCATGGCCGAGCGCATCGTGGACATCACCGCCACCGGCACCACCCTGCGCGAGAACAACCTGGAGATTGTGGAAGAGGTGCTCGCCTCCACGGCCCGCTTCTTCGCCAACGGCTGCGCGGTACGCACCGATGAGCGCATCGTGGAGTTGGCCCGCGTGCTCGCCGAGAACGCCGTGAAGCATACCTACGCGCCCATCGCCGGCGCTTCCAATCCCGTATCGCAAGCCTAAAGCCAAAGGAGTTTTGCCATGACCATGAGAAGGATCGATCTTAAGCCCCTCGAGCCGTTCACGAGCGACTTCATCAATCGCAGCGGGGCCTTCAACCCCGGCGCGCTTACGGCGGCCACCGCCATCATCGAGCAGGTGCGCGCCGAGGGCGATGCGGCCCTGCGCGCGCTCACGGAGAAGTTCGACGGCGTGGTCATCGAGGATTTCCGCGTGGCGCCTGCGGCCCTAGATGCCGCCATGGCCGAGGTTGACCCGGAGACCATCGAGGCCCTTGAGCACGCGGCCGCCCAGATTCGCGACTTCCACGAGCGCCAGAAGCAGCAGAGCTGGTTTTTCGCCCGTGAGGACGGTGCCATCGTGGGCTCGAAGGTCACCCCGCTCGACTCCGTGGGCATCTACGTGCCCGGCGGACGCGCGCTGTATCCCTCCACGGTGCTCATGAACGCGCTCCCGGCCCAGGTGGCCGGTGTGGAGCGCATCGTCTGCGTCACCCCGCCCACCAAGGACGGCACGCTGGATGCGGCCATCCTCGCCGCCTGCAAGATCGCCGGCGTCACGGAGATCTACACGGTCGGCGGCGCCCAGGCTGTGGCGGCGCTCGCCTACGGCACGGAGACCATCCGCCCCGTGGCCAAGATCACCGGTCCGGGCAACGCCTTTGTGGCCGCGGCGAAAAAGCTCGTCTCGGGCGATGTGGGCATCGATATGATCGCCGGCCCTTCCGAGGTCTGCGTTGTGGCCGACGAGACGGCCGACCCGCGCATGGTGGCCATCGACCTTATGGCTCAGGCCGAGCACGACCCGCTGGCCGCCTGCTACCTGGTCGCCTTCTCGGATGCCTATGCCGATGCCGTGGAGGCCGCCATCGACGAGCACATGGCCGAGACCACGCGCGCCGATATCACCCGCGCCTCCTTGGACGACCACGGCCTCATCGTCGTGTGCACCTCCATGGACCAGGCGCTCGAGGCCGTGAACGTCATTGCTCCGGAGCATTTGGAAATGCATGTCGCCAACGCCATGGAGTACCTTGGCGGCATCCGCAACGCCGGCGCCATCTTCCTGGGAGAGTGGACGCCGGAGGCTGTGGGAGATTACGTGGCCGGCCCCAACCACACCCTGCCCACCGGTGGCACGGCTCGCTACTCCTCGCCGCTTTCCGTGGACGATTACGTGAAGAAGTCCTCCGTCATCCAGTACACCCCTGCGGCCCTGAAGCGCGACGCGAAGGCCGTGGTGCAGATCGCCACCCACGAGGGCCTGTGGGCCCATGCGCGCTCGGTGGCCCTGCGCCTGAAGGCGCTGCTCGATGCGGAGCAGGCCAGCGTGGCCGGCGCGTCTGCCGCGGGCGTGGAAGACGGCGAGGCGCGCGGTGAATAGGGTTCGCGCGGCCGCACCCCAGCTGGCCGGGCTTGTTCCCTACGACCCGAAGTACCTGCCGGCCGAGGCGTACCTGTCCGCCAACGAGAACCCTCGCGATGTGGACGCCGAGGTGCGCGCCGTCATCGCCAAGCGCATCGCCGAGGTGCCCCTGAACCGCTACCCCGACCCCCTCGCGAATCGCCTGCGGGATATGATCGCCGAGGCCAACGGGCTCGACCGCGCATGCGTGCTGGTGGGCAACGGGGGCGATGAGCTCCTGTTCGATTTGGCGCTTGCCTGGGGAGGCCCCGGGCGCAGCTTCTTGAACCTGCCGCCGACGTTTTCGGTGTACGAGGCCAACGCGCGCCTCACGAACACCCGCTGCGTGAACGTGCCGCGCCGCGACGACTTCTCCATCGACGAGGAGGCGGTGCTCGCGCGCGTGGCCGCCGGCGACATCGACTTCGTCATCGTGACGAGCCCGAACAACCCCACGGGGCTTCGGGCCCCGGTGGCGTTCATCGAGCAGCTGCTTGCCGCCACCGACGCGCTCGTGCTGGTGGACGAGGCCTACTTCGAGTTCTCCCGCGAAACCGTGCGCCCCTTGCTCGAGGCCAACGAGAACCTCGTCATTCTGCGCACGTTTTCCAAGGCCTTCTCCCTGGCCGGGGTGCGTCTCGGCTACATTCTGGCGAATCCGTCGGTCATCGAGGAGTTCTTGAAGGTGCGCCAGCCCTATTCTGTGGACGCGCTGTCCCAGGTGGTGGGCGAGGTGGTCTTCGAGAACCGTGCCCGCTTCGAGCCGGGTATTCGCGAAATCATCGAGGAGCGCGCCCGCGTGGCCGAGGTCCTGCGCACCCTGCCCGGCGTGACCGTGTACCCGTCGGATTCCAACTGGATCCTGCTTTCCCTGGAAGGGGCCGATGAGGCCTGGCAGTACCTCTACGACAAGGGCGTGCTCGTGCGCGACTTTAGCCGCGCTCCCATGCTTGAGGGCTGCTTGCGCGTGACCATCGGCACGCCAGAGCAGAATGACGCCTTTGTAGGAGCGCTGCGCGCGTTCATCATCGAGCGCAACGGCATGCGGGCCCAGGCGGCTCGCCTTGAGGAAGGACGATAATGACGAGAGAGGCCACGGTGCTCCGCGAGACGGCGGAGACGAGAATCGAGGTCGCTATCAACCTTGACGGCACCGGACGAGTTGAGGCGTCGACGGGCATCGGTTTTTTCGACCACATGCTCGCGGCCTTCGGCCGCCACGGGCGCTTCGACCTCGTGGTGTCGGTGGAGGGCGACTTGGAAGTGGACGGCCATCATTCCGTGGAAGATGCGGGCATCGTCATTGGCCAGGCGCTCGCTCGGGCCCTAGGCGACAAGGCCGGCATCGAGCGCTTTGGCACGGCCTTCGTGCCCATGGACGAGGCGCTCGTCATGGCGGCCCTCGACATCTCCGGCCGCGGTCAACTTCACTGGGAGGTGGACGTGCCCTTCGGCATGGTGGGGGATTTCGACACCCAGCTCGCCCGCGAGTTCTTCATCGCCCTTGCGACCAATGCCGGCATCACCTTGCATGTGCGCCAGATGGCCGGCGACAACGTGCACCATATATTCGAGGCCGCCTTTAAGGCCTGCGGCCGCGCCCTGCGTCAGGCGGTGGCCATCGACGCGTCTTTGGGCGGCGAGGTGCCTTCCACCAAGGGCACGCTGTAGGAGGCGCCGTGATCGCGATTGTTGATTATCACAAGGGGAACCTGCTCTCAGTGGAGCGGGGACTTGTCGGCGTGGGGGCCGAGGTCGTGGTGACCGATAAGCCCGACGTCATCCGCGCCGCCGATGCCGTGGTGCTGCCCGGCGTGGGGGCCTTTGCCGATGCGGCCGCCTCCATGGCCGAGCTCGGGCAGATCCGTGCTGTTCGCGAGGCCGTGGAGGGGGGAGCGCCGTTTCTCGGGATCTGCCTGGGGATGCACCTCATGTTCGCGGCCGGCACCGAGCATGCGGCTGTCGGCGAGCCTTTGCCCTGCGGCCTTGGCTTCATCGAGGGCGTGGTAGACGCGATGCCGCGAACCGATGCGGCCGGGCGTGCCTACAAAGTACCCCACGTGGGATGGAACTCCGTAGAGTTCTCCGAGCCGAACCCCCTGTTCGAGGGCGTGGCGCCGAGCGAGTTCTTTTACTTCACCCACAGCTTCATCGCCCCGCCCAGCGCGGCCACCATCGCCGAGACGGTGCATTCGGTGGCGTTCCCTTGCGCCGTGCAGGTGCCGGGCCGTCCCGTGTTCGGCGTGCAGTTTCACCCGGAGAAGAGCTCGGATGCGGGTGCGCGCCTCCTTGCCAACTTCGCAACCATCGCCGCCGCCTCGCGCGGTAGCGTTCCGTTCGCTGATAGGGTGGCGGCCAGTTCCGTCGCGTCAAAGGAGTAGCTATGTACCTTCTTCCCGCTATCGATATCCTGGACGGCCGCGCCGTGCGCTTGGCCAAGGGCGACTACCGCGCCGTCACGGTGTACAACGACAATCCGGCCCTGCAGGCCCAGCTGTTCGAGGAGGACGGCGCCGAGTGGCTCCATGTGGTGGATCTGAACGGCGCGAGGTCGGGCAATCCCGATAACGTG
>CANEDU010000082.1 GCA_947426355.1 uncultured Adlercreutzia sp.
AGGATGACACAGCGGCTAGAACCGGAAATCGCGCTCGCCGGCGCGGACGCGGGCGATGTAGGCGGCACAAGCGTCGCGGCGCCCCTCGGGAAGCAGCGCCAGCTCGCGCTCGATGGTCTGCCAGCCCGAAGCCGCCGTCGCCGGCGAGGCGTAGTCGGCCAGGTACTCCGCCAAGGTTATCAGGGCGTTCGGCGCGCAGAAGCTGCCGATCTGGCCGCTCTTGCAGAACTCCATGAAGCGGTCCCCCGTGCGGCCGGCGCGGTAGCACGCCGTGCAGAAGCTGGGGATATGCCCCTCGTCCATGAGCCATCCCACCACTTCGTCCAGCGTGCGCTGGTCGGACACGTCGAACTGCTCGGTGTCGCGCGGTCGCTGCTCATCGGTATAGCCGCCCACGCTGGTACGGCTGCCGCCGGAAATCTGCGACACGCCCAGCTGCAGAGCCCGCGCGCGTAGATCGGCCGATTCTCGCGTCGAGATAATCATACCGGTGTAGGGCACGGCTATGCGAATGAGCGCGATGATCTTCTCGAACATCTCGTCGGGAATGCCGTTGTCGAAGGCGTCGGGGTCGATATCCATGGCCGGCTGCACCCGGGGCACGCTGATGGTGTGCGGCCCCACGCCGAACACCGCCTCCAGATGCTCGGCGTGCATGAGCAGGCCGGCGAACTCGTAGGCGTAACCCTCCAGCCCGAACAGCACGCCCAGCCCCACGTCGTCGATACCGGCGGCCATGGCCCTATCGTGGGCCTCGGTGTGCCAGGCGTAGTCGGCCTTGGGACCTGTGGGGTGCAGCACCTCGTAGCGCTCGCGGTGGTAGGTCTCCTGGAACAGGATATACGTGCCAATTTCCGCCGCCTTCAACTGGCGGTAGGCGTCCTCGGTAGTCGCAGCAATGTTCACGTTGGCGCGGCGGATGGCGCCGTTCTCGTGCTTCGTGGTGTAAATGGTCTGGAGGCTTTCCAGAATGTAGTCAAGGGGGTTGTGGCGCGGGTCCTCCCCCGCCTCCACGGCCAAGCGCTTATGACCCATATCCTGCAGGGCTACTACCTCAGCGCGGATTTCCTCCTGGGTGAGCTTGCGGCGCGGAATCTCGCGGTTGGTCGCATGATAGGGGCAGTACAAGCAGCCGTTCACGCAGTAGTTGGAAAGATACAGGGGCGCGAACAGCACCACCCGGTTGCCGTAGTAGGCCTGCTTGATATCGCGGGCGAGCTGGCGTATCTCGACGTTCACCGCATCGTCGTCGCACGCCAGAAGCACGCTGGCCTCGCGATGGGTAAGCGTCGTGCCGTGGTCGTGGGCCGGCGTCAGGTTGGCCCGCGCCTTCTGCAGAATGGAGCGCGCCAGCTCCACGTCGTCCTTGTGGGCCTCGGCGTATGCCAGAGTGTCCATGATCTCCTCGTGATTGATGAACTCGTCTGCGTAGGGCGAGCGCACATCGTAGCTAGCCACGTTGATCCTCCTTCGGACTCGGCTCGGCCGCATCTCCCCGGTCGACGACGAGGCGACGTCCCAGCGGTGCGAGTTTTCGCTCCAGCTCGGCCCATTTCTGGAATGCCGTCTTCTCCGACACCGGCTTGCGGTCGTACAGCTCGTAGCTTCCCTGGAGCGCCGCGGGCGACACGTTCGGCATGATGACGTTGGCCCCGGCGCCGATGGCGCGCTCGCGGCCGTCGGACTCGAGCGCCTCCAACGCCGTGGTGGCCGGCAGCAGCATTGCGGGATGCATGAGCCGAATCAGGGAGAGCAGGTAGCACGTGAGATCTACCGTACCGGCCTCTTCGCTCGCAAAGGGAGTCCCGTGATGGGGAACGAAGGGGCCGATACCGCACATCTCGGGCTTGAAGCGCTCGATGAACTTCAGGTCGGCGGCGATGCGCGCCGGCGTCTGGAAGGGCGCGCCCGCCATGAAGCCCGCGCCCACGGCATACCCGAGCTCGCGCAGGGCGCGCAGGCACCCCATGCGGGCATCGAAGCTCATGGGGGCGGGGTGCAGCTGCCGGTAATGCGCGGGCGTGGCGGTCTCGTGGCGCAGCAGGTAGCGGTCGGCGCCCGCCTCCCTCAGGCACCGGTAGCTGTCACGCGACCGCTCTCCCACCGACAGCGTGACCGCGCAGCCGGGAAACGACGCCTTCAGGTCGCGCACGAGCGAGCACAGCCACGCATCGGTGAGGGCCGGACTCTCCCCTCCCTGGAGCACGAAGGTGCGAAAACCCGCGCGCCAGGCCTCCTGGGCGCAGGCCATAACCTGCTCGGGGCTCATCTGGTAACGCGCGCAGCCCTGGTTGCTGCGCCGTATGCCGCAGTAGTAGCAGTCGTTGCGGCACACGTTGCTGATCTCGATGAGCGCGCGGGCGAACACGGCGTCGCCGTACACGCGCTCGCACGCCTCGCGCGCGCGGCCGGCCAGCTCGGCGGCCAGCTCGGACGTGCGGGCGGCAACGAGCCGCTCGTATTCGTCCGTGGAAAGGGAGCGCCCGGCAGCCAAGCGGTCCACGAGCGACGTTACGTTATCTGCCATGGCGCATCCTCCTTTCCAAAAAATAACAAGGGGCGGGACGCAGGCACTACTCCCCGTCCCGCCCCTTTAGCGGGTCTGCCCGCCCTCGTTGCTAAATCTGCCACGTCTCCTGGTCGGTGTGCAGCCATTCGTGGGCCGTGTGGGAGAGCGGCTCGCCGATCCAGTCGGCGTACAGCTGCGCGATATCGGGGTTCTCGTGGGAGTAGCGCAGCGCGTCGCCGGCATCCAGGCGGTTCAGCACGCCGGCGCGGTCGCTCGCCAGCTCGCAGTTGAACGCGATGGGCTGGCCGCCGCCGCCCACGCAGCCGCCGGGGCAGGCCATGATCTCGACGAAGTCGAAGGCCGCCTCGCCGGACTTCAGGGCCGCAAGCAGCTTCGCCGTGTTCTCCAGGCCGCTGGCCACGGCGATACGCACCGTGGCGTCGCCCACCGCGAGCTCGCGGGAGATCCACGGGGTCTCGGGCGTGGCGTCGGTGGTGTCGCACACGCCGAAGTCGGGGTTCTCGCCGGTGATGAGGAAGGCCGCCGAGCGCAGGGCCGCCTCCATCACGCCCCCGGTGCGCCCGAAGATGGTGGCCGCGCCGGTGGACAGCCCCAGCGGGTTGTCGAAGGGGGTCTCGGGCAGGGCCGCGCAGTCCACGCCCACCATGCGCAGCAGACGGCCGAACTCGCGCACCGTGAGCACGGCGTCCACATCCGTGCCGGCCTCGGTGGCCAGCTCCGGCACGTCGCACTCGTACTTCTTCGCCACGCACGGCATGATGGACACGACGAACAGGCGCTTGCCCGCCTCGTCGGCCTCGGCCGCGAGCGTGTTCTTCACCACGGCGCCCATCATCTGGTGGGGCGATTTGGCGCTGGACAGCTGGGCGGTGAACTCGGGGTAGTGCAGCTTCACGAAGCGCACCCAACCCGGGCAGCAGCTGGTGAGCATGGGGCGGGGCGCATCAGAGCCGAGGAACTCCACGAACTCGCGGCCCTCTTCCATAATGGTGAGGTCGGCGGCGAAATCGGTGTCGAACACCTTGTCGAAGCCCACCGCATGCAGGGCCGCAGCCAAGCGTCCCGGGGTGGCCTCGTCGCGGGAGAGCCCCACGCTCTCGCCCCAGGCGGCGCGCACGGCCGGGGCCACCTGCACCACGGTCTCCACGGCCGGGTCCAGAATGGCGTCCATGATGCGGCCCACGTCGTCGCGGGCGGTAAGGGCGCCCGTCGGGCAGTGGGTGATGCACTGGCCGCACAGCGCGCAGCCGGCATCGGCGATGGGCAGGTTGTCGCGCACGATCACCTTCGTCGAGGGACCGGTGCCAGTGAAGTCCCACACGCCGCAGTGCTGCACCTTGTCGCAGATGGCCACGCAGCGCATGCACTTGATGCATTTGCTGCTGTCGCGCTGCAGCGGGAAGGCGGCATCCCACGGCTCCGGCACGGGCAGGGGATCGCCTGCATCCTGCAGGTTGAAGGTGCTGGAAAGGAAGCGCAGGGCGCAGGTGTCCTGGCGCACGCAGGTGGCGCAGAGCGCCCGATGGTCGTCCATGATGGCCTGCAGGTTCGCCCGACGCGCCGCAGCCACCTGCGGGGTGTCGGTGCGCACCACCATGCCCTCGGCCGCGGCGGTGTTGCACGCCGCCACCAGGCCCGTACCCTCTACCTCCACCAGGCACACCCGGCACGAGCCGATGCAGTTCAGGTCCTTCAGATAGCACAGCGTGGGAATGTCGATGCCCGCCGCCATGGCGGCCTCGAGCAGCGTGGAGCCCTCGGCCACCTCCACCGCCCGGCCGTTCAACGTAATGGCTACCATGCCTCAAGCCCCCTTCCGGTCAGCGCGCCTATGCCATACACATCGCATCGCAGGCAGCGGCGGCACTCCTGGGCCGCCTCCTCGTCGGTTATCGGAACCTCGACGCCCTCGAAATCGCGCTTGCGCTCGCACGCCGGGCGCTCGGCCACCTGCACGCGACCGTAGGCCGTCCGATCGTTGGGACGCGCCGGCGGCACGGCGGCGCCGCAGTCCAGCTCGTGGTGGAACCCGAGCTCGTGGTCGATGTTGGCCGCGGCCGTCTTGCCCGCGGCGATGGCCATGATGACGGTCTTGGGACCCCACTGGCAGTCGCCGCCAACGAAGACGCCGTCAAGGCCCGGGGCTCGCAGGTACTCGTCGGCGCACAGGTACGTCCGATCGTGCTCCATGCCGAACTCGCTGAACGGCGCGCACTCGATGGCCTGGCCGACGGCGATAATGACCAGGTCGGCCGCAAGCCGCACTTCCGGCCTGCTGGCAGCCACGGGAGCGGGGCGACCGCCGCGCACCGCGCCGATGCGCTGGGGCTGGCACACGAGCGCCGCGGCCCGGCCCTCGGCATCAACCTCAATGCGGGCCGGCGCCTGCAGGCACATCATCTCGACGCCCTCGGCCATGGCAGCTTCAATTTCGGAAGGCAGAGCAGTCATGTCCTCCAGCCGGCGGCGGTAGGCCACGGTGACCGAAGACGCATGGGCGCGAACGGCCGTGCGGGCGCAGTCCATGGCCACGTTGCCGCCGCCGACGACCACCACGTTCTTGCCCGTGAAGTCCGGATAGCGCTCGTCGCCGATGGCCTCCAGCACGTCCACTGCGCTCATGACGCCGGCCGCATCGACGCCTTCGATGGAAAGCGTCTTGCCGCCTTGCGCGCCGACGGCCACGTACACGGCGTCGTATTCCTCGGTCAGCTCCCGCATCTGGTCCGTCTGGATGTCGCAGCCCGTGCGCACCGTAATGTCGCCGGCGGCGAGCACCGCGCGAATATCCTCATCCAGGCGCTCTCGGGGCAGGCGGTACGAGGGAATGCCGTAGCGCATCATGCCCCCCAAGCGGTCGCGGCGCTCGAACACCGTCACCGCATGGCCCATAAGGCCGAGGAAGTAGGCGCAGGTAAGGCCGGAGGGGCCGGCGCCCACCACGGCGACGCGCTTGCCGGTGACGGGCAGCGGCGCGGGGGTCTCCACGGTATCGGCCGCCACCGTGTCCACGATGTACTTCTTGATACCGCGAATGTTCACGGGCGCGTCCACCATGGTGCGGCGGCAGCGCTCCTCGCACGGATGCTCGCACACCAGCGCGCAGGCCGTGGGGAACGGGTTGTCCTTGCGGATCATCTTCACGGCCTCGGCGATACGCCCCTCCTCGGCCAGCGCGATGTAGGCCGGCACGTTCACATGAGCCGGGCACTGGGTGACGCAGGGCACCGTCTGGCGCGTGCCGGGCGCGCACTGCCCCGCTTCAACGTGGCTGGCAAACTCGTCGGCGAAGGCGTCGAGCCCGGCCAGCACCATCTGACCCGCCTGCCAGCCCACGGCGCAATCGGCCGTATCGCGCAAAAGCGCGGCCTTGGCGCGAATCTCGCCGACCGTCGCCTCGGTAGCGCGGAACTCCGCCACGTCACGCAGCAGCGCCGCGATCTTCGGCATGCCCTGAGCGCACGGCGTACACTTGCCGCAGGTCTGCGCCATGCTCGCCTGCAGCTGCCCCAGCATCATCCCCACCGGGCACTGTCCCGGCGGCATGGCTTCGACGCGGCGCGCAAACGCCTCGACGAACTCCCCCATTCGCCCGTCGGCTCGCGCCGCGGGTTCTACGGTCAAACGCCCCATAGCTCTCTCTTTCTGTACGTTAGCTAGTTGACATAAGATAGCGCAGCCTGTATTTCCAATCGGTAAACTCGCCCAGCATCGGCACGAACAGCCGCCCCACCGCGCCACTAATCGGCAGAGGCGCCTCGCGAAGGACTCGCTGAGACAGCACGCCCTTTGCATCAGAAGCTGTAAGCACCATCGGAGAAGACGACCAGAGTCCCGCCCTAGAAAAGCCAGGAGACGAGGGCGCAGACGGCCACCGTCCCATCGAGCATACCGAGGAAAGCGAGTCCGCAATCGCGAGAGCCCCCAAAAAAACGAAGGGCCCGGACGTCGGCCCGGGCCCTTGCGACTCGCCTCTTTTACGCCTGCTCGGCCTGAGCCTCGCGCAGGGCCTGAGCCATCTGGTCGGCGCAGGAGGTGGGACGCCGGCCGCAGGTATGGCCCTCCATCATGGACACAATGTCGTCGACGTTCTGGCCGGCCACGAGCTTCGAGATGGCCTTCAGATTACCGTCGCAGCCACCGGTGAACTGGACGCTCTTGATGGTGTCGCCGTCGAGCTCCACGTCAATCTGGCGGGAGCACACGCCACGGGGAATGAAGGTATGCATGGGAATCCTTTCTCGCTTCTGTGTTCAAGCGAGATTGTACCGCAAGCACCCCTGCCCCGACACGCAAGCCGCCCCACTGGCGAAAGACGGGCCACGCACGCCCGCTACACTGCCGCCGCGCCGCGCTCGCCCGTGCGAATGCGCACGACCTCTTCCACGGGAGCCACGAAAATCTTGCCGTCGCCCACCTCTCCGGTGCGGGCCGCATCCACGATTACGTCGACGAGCGCGTCTGCCGCCCCGTCTTCCACCACCACTTCAAACTTCACCTTCGGCACCATGTTCAGCAGTACCTCGGTGCCGCGCACGTACTCGCTCCAACCGTGCTGGACACCGCAGCCATGCACCTGGGATATGGTCATACCGCTCACATTCGCCGCGAACAACGCCTCCTTCAGCGGCTCCATCTTCTCGGGCCGCACAATGGCGGTAACTCGCTTCATAGCTATCAGCTCCTTTTCAGCCGCTCGTTTCCTAATCCAGACCCAGGTAGGCCGGGTAGGCCGATTCGCCGTGGACGGCCACGTCCAGGCCGATTGCCTCCTGCTCGGCGGAGACGCGCAGGCTTCCCTTGAAGCAGGCCCTGATGACAAGGCCGAGCACCACATCGGCCGCCACCACGAACACCACGGTCACCAGAATGCCCAGCACCTGCGCGCCCAAAAGCGCGAAGTCGCCCGTGTAGATAAGGCCACCGTGATCGGTCCACGACAGCTCCGGCACGCAGAACAGGCCCGTGAGAATGCCGCCCACGATACCCCCGACGCAATGGCAGCCGAAGGCGTCAAGCGCATCGTCGTAGCCCAAGCGGCGCTTGGCCTGGGACACCGCCAGGTACACGACGGGACTCACGACAAATCCCATCACGAGCGCGGCCCAAGGCTCCACGAAGCCCGCGGCCGGCGTGATGGCCACGAGCCCCGCCACGAGCCCCGTGGCCGCGCCCACCAGCGTGCACTTCCCCACGTGCACCCGCTCGGCAACAAGCCACGACAGCACGCCGGCCGCGCTGGCCGTCACGGTGTTCAGCAGCGCTAAGGCCGCCACCCCGTCAGCGGCGAACTCGCTGCCCGCGTTGAAACCGAACCACCCGAACCACAGAAGCGCCGCGCCGAGCGCCACGAAGGGCACGTTGTGGGGCCGGTAGGACAGCACGGCGAAGCCCTTGCGCCGACCGAGCATGATGCAGAGCACGAGGCCCGTAAGTCCCGAGGAGATGTGCACCACGTCACCCCCGGCGAAGTCGAGCGCGCCGATCATCTCGCCGATGAACGATCCTTCTCCGCC
>CANEDU010000083.1 GCA_947426355.1 uncultured Adlercreutzia sp.
TGTTCCTCCCCATTATCGCCACCGACTTCTTCCGCGAGACGCAGCCCGAGGCCCTGAAGAGCCTGGAGTCGAAGACGCCGCTCGGCCGCATCGGCACCACCGAGGCGGACTGCGCTCCGCTCATCGTGCTGCTTGTCAGCGACGAGGGCGGCTACTTCACCGGCCAGTCCTACATGGTGGACGGCGGCATCCACAAGCACTCGTAGGCGCTGCATCGCCCGCTGAGAAGCACTTCGCGCAAAGGCCCCGCTGGGGGCCTTTGTCGTTCCCGAGACCGAAAAAAGTTGCAGGGGTTGACAATCGTGGTATGATATGGGGCTGTACTTGTACCGTCAGCACACGTGAGGAATTTCGTCAATGGATTTAGCCAAGCAGGCAAAGATCGTCGATGGCATTCATGATACCCTGAATGATTTCGTCGGTCAACGACTGAAGGTGCGCGCCAATATGGGCCGCTCGAAGATCGTCGAGAGCGAGGGTGTTCTCACTCAGGTTCACCCGCAGTTGTTCATTATGGAAGTCGATCGCAAGCGCGGTCGTACGGCCCGTCAGTCCTATCAGTACGTCGATGTCCTCACTGGCATGGTGGAGCTGTCCCAGAACGGCGAGCCCCTGTTCGCCCCGTTTGTGGACGAGTCCATGGAGCTTATCGACGTCACCGTCGAGGAGCGCATCGTCTCCTAAATCCGCGGTTGACATTTGTCCCGAAAACGGGCAAACTACTGCCTTGCGCGAAAGCGCACCTTCGTGGGGATGTAGCTCAGCTGGGAGAGCATCACGTTCGCAACGTGGGGGCCGAGGGTTCGAATCCCTTCATCTCCACCACAGAAACCAAAGGACCTCCGACAACGGAGGTCCTTTTTTTTGTACGGGGCGCCCTATCCGAACCATGCGTTCGCTAGGGCGCGGATGCCAGGCTCGATATCGCCCTCGGCGATGGAGGAGAAGCCCACAAGCACGGTGGAGCTCGCGTGCCCTGTCGTATCCATCCAGTACTTCTTCGTGGGGTACACCGCCACGCCCGCTTCGGCGGCGATGCGCACGAGCTCGTCTTGGGGGCGCCCGTCGCGCACGCGTACGAGCAAGTGCAGACCGGTGCCGTTTTCCATCATGTCAATGTCGTTGCCCATAGTCTCGCGCAGCATACGAGTGAGGATTTCGTACTTGCGGCGGTTCTTTGCCTGAAGGCGCCGCACGTGGCGGTCCCACGAGCCGTCGGCCATGAAGCGTGCGAGCACTTGCTGATTAAGCCAGGGTACGGGCGAATACGAGTTCGCGAACCGGTCGCGCCATTGACCAAGCAAGGGCTCGGGAAGCACCAGGTAGTTCATGCGCAAGGCGGGGGAGAGCGATTTCGAGAAGGTGCCCATATAAATGACGCGCCCAGCACGGTCCATGGACGCCAAAGGTGGCAGTGAGCGCTCGCGGTAGCGAAAATCGCGGCAGTAGTCGTCCTCCAGGATGTAGGCGTCGCCGCTCTCGGCCCAGCTCAGCACAGCTTCACGGGTATCGGTGGGCATGATACGACAGGTGGGGAATTGGCTCGAAGGCGTTAGATACGCCAAGCGCGCCTTCGAGGCCTCCAGGTCACTGAGGAACCTATCGGTGCCGGGTCCCACTCGGCAGGGGACTAGCGAAAAACGCGCCCGTTCGATGACGGTGCGCACGCCGTCGTAACCGGGGTTCTCCATGGCAATTGCGTCGCGGGCGCCGTCGAAGAGCACGAGCAGGTTCTGCACGCTCGTCTGGGTTCCTCCCTGAACGATGATTTGCCCCGGAGTGCAGTTGATGCCGCGCTGGGTGGAAAGACGCCAGGCGATGGCCTGACGCAGCGACTCTTCGCCGAAAGGATCGTTGTAGGCGTCGCAGCCGGTGCTCTCCACCGACAGCAAGATATCGTCAGTGATGGCGCGCCAGGCCGCGGCGGGGAACGTGCCCGGCTCTAAGTTGCCATAGGTGAAGTCGTAGCGCGCGGCGTTGGTCCGCCCGCCGATGAGGCGTTCCTCGGGGCGTGCGTTGCGGTCGGCATCGGCTTGCAGGTAGGCGACGTTCTGCACGACATAGCCCGACCCCGGTCGGCTCGCTACGTAGCCCTCCTGGGCGAGCAGGGCGTAGGCGTTCTCGACGGTGTTGCGGGCGCATCCCACATCGGCGGCCATGCCGCGAATGGAGGGCAGCTTGGAGCCCTGGGGGTAATCGCCCGCCTCAATGCTCTTGCGCAGCTTGTCGAAGAGCTGCTGGTAGAAAGGCGTGCTGCTGCGCTCGTCGAGATGCACGGGACCCTCCTCAGAAAGGTTTCGACCTCAAGCTTATCAAATATGTAGCCTTGGTGAATCTGTCCCCTCTATCTTTTTCATCCGTCCCCAAAAAAGAGAAGGAAAGCGTCCCCAAATATGTGCGAGAGGGGGGATGGCGACTATCGCGGCAGTCCGTGCCGTCCCCATGACTTTTCTGACGAGCGTCCCTTCTCGGGGTCTTGGGGGCTCCGTTATCGTGGCCTTACGGAAGAGTGTCGTGCGCGCACGATACGGGAGGCTCTGTTCGCATAGTCGATCATTAAGGAGGGACCTATCATGAAGTCAACGAAGATTCGCATGGTCGGCGTGGCTGCGGCTACGGTGGCCCTGGTGGCGGGCTTGGCTGCCTGCGCTCCGGCTGCCAACAACGCGCCTGCCGCAGGCGATGCCGCAAGCGACGCCCCGGCGACCGCGGCCCCGGCCGAGACCCCCGAAGCCGATTCCTTCGGCGTGGTGGTGGCCGATGCCTGGAAGGACATCTACCCGAACCAATACCAGACCTACAAGGCCAACGAGTCCAACGGCCCCGAGGGCAAGCAGAACTACCTGACCGAGTACCCCGAGCTCGTCACCATGTACGCCGGCTACGGCTTCGCCAAGGGCTACGACGAGGCCGCGAGCCACGCCTACACCCTGCAGTCGGTCTCCGAGACGCCGCGCGTGAACGAGAACACGCTGGCGAACTGCCTCACCTGCAAGACGCCCCAGTACACCGCCATGGTGAACTCCGAGGGCGATGCGGCGTACCAGAAGCCTTTTGCCGAGGTGCTCATGGAGATGACCGAGCCCATCAGCTGCTACAACTGCCATGAGAACGACCCCTCGAAGGTGGTCGTCACCCAGAGGCACTTCACCGACGCTTTGGGCGCCGATGCCGATGCGGTGTCCGTGAACGCCGAGACCTGCGGCCAGTGCCACAACGAGTACTACTTCTACCCGGAGACCAAGGCCACAACGAACCCCTACGTGGGGCTTGAGGCCATGACCGCCGAGGCCATGCTCGACTACTACGACGCCATGGACTTCAAGGATTGGGAGCATACCGAGACCGGCGCTCCCATGCTGAAGGCCCAGCATCCCGAGTTCGAGACCATCTACGGCGGCGCCCAGTCCTCCATGGCCAAGCAGGGCTATAGCTGCGCCGACTGCCACATGGCCCCGGCTGTGGCCGAGGACGGCACCGAGTACAGCTCCCATAACCTGGTGAATCCCACCGAGGATCCGGCCATCATGGAGAAGTGCGAGGGCTGCCACGCCGACCTGCCGAGCCAGATCGTGGCATGGCAGAAGGAGACCACCGACCGCGAGCACGAGCTGGCGGCCAAGCTGGAGGCCTACATCAACGAGCTCGCCGCCCAGCGCGAGAGCTTGGACGCCGACACCCTCGCTAAGGCCCAGCAGGTTCACCGCCGCGCGCAGTTCTACTGGGACTTTGTGATGGTGGAGAATTCCGAGGGCGCCCACAACCCGGGTCTGGCCCAGGACAACCTCGACAAGTGCGAGGACGAGCTGAAGGCCGGCTACGCCCTGCTGAACATGACCTACTAGCAGCCTGACCATTCCGCACTGGCTCCTCCCTCCGGTGCTGTAGAAGGCGCGCATCCGAAGGCGGTGCGCGCCTTCTGCTTTAAAATCATCAGTTTTTGTGTAGTGCGGGATGGGGGAATTACCCCGGTTGGGTGATGCGCTTGACTCTGCCCTTGGGGTAAGGTTTATCGTGGCAGCCTGCGTTGGGCACGCGGTTTGCGTTGGCGTGCGGCCTGCGTTGCGAAGGGCGGTCCGCGCTGGCGTGCGGCCCGCATTGCAAAGCCGCAATGGTTGTAGGGAAATGGTAGAGCTGAACCTGCTTCTCGCCGCCATCGGTGCCAACTGCTTAAAATAGGCAAGATAACGTTCGGGCCTTGTGGGGAGGCAGGTCCGCCCATTAGCGGTTAGGTATAGGAGGACTATGAACGCTAAGATGAAGAAGAGGATGATCGCCGTCTCCGGCATCATCGTGATGGTGCTCATCCTGGTGCTTGCCTTTGTGGGCGGCAACACCGCTGCCACCACTATGAGCATCGCCGAGGCGGCCGAGAATCCTCAGGCCGGCCAGAAGGTGCAGGTGTCGGGCAACGTGGTGCAGGATTCGTTTGCCACGAGCGACGACGTGCTCACCTTCAAGATTTACGATCCGGATGGCGACCCGGGTACCCAGCTCGAGGTGCGCTACGACGGCGCGGCCTCGTCCACCTTTGGTAACGACGTCACGGCCATCTGCACGGGCAAGATCAACGAGGCCGGCGTGCTCGAGTGCTCCGAGCTCGTGACCAAGTGTCCGTCGAAGTACGAGAACGCCGATAACGCCCTCACGGTTGCCCAGCTTCTGGGCTATGGCGAGAGCGTCTATAGCAAGGTCGTCAAGGTGGCCGGCCCCATCGCGCCGGGTACGCTCACGGCGGCGGGCCAGGGCGATCGTTTCGTCATCGTTGATGCCGAGAGCGGCGAGACCATGCCCGTCACGTTCGAAGGCGCCCTGTCCGATGAGGTGTCCGACGGCTCCCGGGTGGTGCTTACCGGCTCCCTCGGCGCCGATGGCAAGTTTGCCGCTACCGATGTTGCGTTGGAGGGCTAATCCATGTCGACCATAGGACTTCTCGGCCTGCTTGTGGCCTTTGCCGGCTGCGTCATCTCGGTGCTCTGCCTGGGCGTGGCCCACCTTCTTTACAAGAAGCGCTCCTTTGAGCGCTCCGACACCTTCGCCTGGGGCGGGCGCGTGGCTGCCGTGCTTACGGCTGTGGCGCTCACGGTGTGCTGCGCCGTGCTCGTGTGGTGCTTCTTCTCGGGCGATAATTCCATTCAGTACGTGCTGGACAACCGCTCCACGTCCACCAGTCCCGAAGCGTGGCTTTACAAGCTGGCGGGCCTGTGGGCGGGACGCCAGGGCTCGCTTCTGTTCTGGGCCTGGCTCATCGCCGTGTTCAACGCGGTGCTCGTGCTCGCCACGCGCAAGGATGCCCGTCCGCTGGACAACGGAGCCCTGGCCATTTCCTCCATCGTGCTCACGGCCTTCGTGTCGGTGCTGCTGTTCTCCGAGGGCAACATGCCCTTCATCGTGACCGACTCCCGCTACTTCGGCGAGGACGGCACGCTGTCGGTTATGGCTTCGGCCCGTTCCATGAACGCGCTTCTGGAGCACTGGGCTATGGCTATCCATCCGCCGACGCTGTTCGTCGGATATGCGGGCCTCACCATTCCGTTCGCCTATGCCATCTCGGCGCTTATCGTCAATGACGACTCCACGGCCTGGGTCAACCGCTCCACGCCCTACCTGATGTTCTCCTGGCTTTTGCTGGGCATCGGCATCGGCCTGGGTGCCGTGTGGGCCTACGTCGTGCTCGGCTGGGGCGGCTACTGGGGCTGGGACCCGGTGGAGAACGCCTCGCTTCTGCCGTGGCTGGTGGGCGTGGCCCTCATCCACTCGTTCACCGTGTACCGCCAGCGCGGCGCCTTCAAGCGCTGGAGCGTGTTCTGCGCCTGCCTCACCTTCTGCTTCGTGGTGCTGGGCACCTTCATCACCCGTTCGGGTTTGGTGCAGTCGGTGCACGCCTTCGAGGGTGACCCGGTCTCGCTCGTGCTGTTCGGCGCGCTTATCGTGCTGTCCATCTTGGCCGGCGTTGTGGGCCTGCTCGTGCGTCGCAAGAGCTTCGGTGCCACCGATGCGGCCGATGACGACATCGAGTCCATGGCGTCGAAGGAAGCAGCCTACTACGTGAACAACCTCATCATGATCGTGTTCGCCGTGCTTCTGGCCTACATGACCGTGTCCTCGGCCCTGCCGAGTTGGCTGCCCTTCGGCGGCCAGTCGCTGTCGGCCGGCACGTACAACGCCATCGCGCGCCCGCTCGGCATCGCCTATCTGGCTGTGCTCGCCATCTGCCCGCTTCTGGGCTGGCGCCGCACCGACAAGGCCGCCTTCTGGCGTATCGCACGGGTGCCTGCTCTCTGCGCGCTGGTGCTGTTCATCGTGCTCATGATTTACTTCGCCACCTACCTGCTGCCCAGCTACCAGGCCATGATCGATATGGGCGGCACTCAGGCCACTGGCCTGCTTGAGCAGGGCAACCCGATCTACTACAACGGCCTGGCGGTCGTGGGCTTCTTGGTGGCGAGCCTTCTGTTCTTCAACGCGCTGTTCATGGCCGCGCGCTCGCTTAAGAACCTGAAGCGCACGGGGCACTTCCGCCGCCGTCTGGCTCTGTTCGGCGGCTCGGTGAGCCATGCGGCCATGGGCATCATCCTCGTGGGCCTCATCGGCTCGTCTATGTACGTGACTGAGATCACGGGGTATCTGCCCCACGACGAGGAGTCCGACACGGTTTCCGAGACCTTCGACATCCAGGACTTCCAGCTCACCTATACGAGCAACTCCATCGATGAGCTCGGCAACGGCAACGTGCGCTATGCGCTTACCTTCGATGTGACCCGCGACGGCCAGTTCGTCGGCTCGGTGAACCCGGCCGTGCAGGTGGTGGCCGCCACCCAGCAGCAGAAGCTGGAGGCGAGCGTCATCGGCTTCCCGCTGGAGGATCTGTTCGTGGTCTACCGCGGCGTGAACGACGAGGGCGCCTTCTCTATGGACGTGCGCGTGAACCCGCTTATCTCCTTTGTGTGGGTGGGCTTCGCGCTGCTCATGATCGGTGCGCTGCTGGCCTTGTTCGCCAAGCGCGCCGAGCGTCGCCAGGGCGCTGCGCCTGATGACGAGCCGCTGCGCCAGCTCATCGGCGAGGAGAAGCCTGCCGCGGAAAAGGAGCCGCAGGGCCTCATCGAAGAAGCTGTGGCCGAGGAAGTGGCCCTGGTCGAAGACGCCGAGGGCGATGCGGCGGCCGATGCCGATGCCGCTGCCGCCAAGGCGGGGGAGTAGCGTCGTGACCGCGGCGCTCAAGGTCGAGCATTTGACGAAGTCGTTCGGCGGCCGCAAGGCCGTCGACGATGTGTCTTTCGAGCTTCCGCAGGGTGCGTTCCTTTCCGTGTTCGGCCCTAACGGTGCCGGCAAGACGACGCTTCTGCGCATGCTGGCCACCTTGTCGCGTCCTACGGAGGGCGCCATCGAGTTGGACGGCATCAGCTTGAAGGAGGAGCCCGATCGCGCGCGAGAGGCCATCGGTCTCATCTCGCACAACCCCATGCTTTACCCCGACCTCACCGCCGAGGAGAACCTCATGCTGTACGCGCAGCTCTACGGCGTGCGCGACCCCCGCGCTCGCGTGCTCGCGCTGCTTGATGCGGTGGGCCTGAAGCACCGCCGCCTCGATCGCGTGCGCACGTTCTCCCGCGGCATGACCCAGCGCACCTCCATCGCTCGGGCGCTTATCAACGACCCGTCTTTGGTGCTTTTGGACGAGCCCTACTCGGGGCTCGATCCCCACGCCATCGAGATCTTCGACGAGCTCATCGAATCGGTGCGTGAGGACCGCACCTTCGTCATGGTGAGCCACGACTTGGAGAAGGGCCTGGCGCTCGCGAGTCATGTGCTCGTTCTCGCCCGTGGCCGCGTGGTCGCCTTCGCGGAGAAGGACGAGCTTGCTCCTGATGAATTCCGCGAGCTGTACCGCTCCACCGTGGGATTGGGGGTGAGCTAGATGACTAAGGAAATGCAGCGCGCAGACGCGGGGCGTTCCGACCGAGCGAGTTCCGCAGCGACTGAAACAGCCCAGCGGGCTGTTTCACCAAGCGAGGACTGTCTGAGCGAATC
>CANEDU010000084.1 GCA_947426355.1 uncultured Adlercreutzia sp.
GGGCTGGGGTTTGTGGCCCTATACGGCGGGGAGATCATCGGGCATCTGCTCGGCTACAACGTGGGGCCGGCCATGACCCCCTACGGACTCGCGCTCGTAACGCTTCTGGCTGTCTCCGTGCTGCTCATCGCGCACCTGTTCCTGTTCACCGAAGTGGACCTCATCAAGCTGGGCATCGGGGAGGTAAGCCGGGCCGTGCCGGCCGAGGACGCAGGCGACGCCCCCGAGGAGGCCGCGCAGGCCGCCGACCCTGTGCCGGTCATCGTGGAACGCTTCGGGCTCACGCCGCGCGAGAGCGACGTGCTGCCGCTGCTTTTGGAGGGTCGCACCATCCAGCGCATCCAGGAGACACTGTTCATCTCTGCCGGCACCGTGAGCACCCACATCCGCCACATCTATCAGAAAACCGGCTCCGACAACCGACAGGAGCTCATCGATCTGTCTCAGCGCATCATCGTGGATTTCGGCGAAACCGCAGATGGGCCGCATCATAAAAAATAGTGACTGGACAGGTGCGCCCGCACGGGGCATACTGACGCCGCACACTCGCACATGAAGCTGGGGGGCTTCAATGCAGAGGGCTTCATCCGATAAGGATGGAGGCCGAAACGTGAGTGGAACTATCCTGAGGTCATCGGAAGACCTCGACCAATTTCTGAACCGCTACGAAAGCGCCGCGGTGATCGCCGTGCGCACCGGGGCCGCCCGCGACATCACGTCGTCGGCAGTTGCCTTGGCGCGGCGTGCGATGGCCGCGGGCACGCCCGTGCGCCTTCTGGCGCCCGACGAGCCGAGCGCCGCGCGCTGGCGCGCCGCTTTCGCCCGAGAGGGACTCATCGACGCCGACGTGCTCTCGGTGCGCGAGGTCGCTCTTTCCATCATCGATAGCGCCAAAGAGGTGTTCCCACGCAGGGCGCGACTGCTCGACGGCAACGAGGTGGACGTGCTCATGGAGGACTTGAAGGTGAGCGGGCTGAAGCCCCGGCGCCTGCGCGAGATGACCAAGTTCTTCTACAAGGGCATCGCCGACGGCGCAAGCCGCGACACCGATTGGCTCATCAGCGCCGAGGAGCAGCAGATTTGGGGCCTCCTCACGGAGAACCTCGAGGCGCGAGCGGCCCTTCTGCCCGTGGAAGCGAGCGCGCTGGCCCTAGAAGCGCTTCAGACGCCGGGCGGCGGCGCGCGTGCCCGCGCGCTCGTGCCCGAGAGCGCGCTGCTCGTGGTGCCGGCGTTCAACACCTTGAGCGCCGTAAGCCAGCAGCTTGCACGGGCCCTCGCGACGGCGACCCTTATCGCCTTCGGCACCGACCTCGACGCGAGCAACGCCGAGGAGGAGTACCCGAATCCGCTCGGCTTCTCCCAGCTTATGAAGGAGGCCGGCGACGATGCAGCGGATCTCGCCGATGCCATCGAGCCCGCCGAGGAGACGCTCGCCTGCGCCCATCCCGCCGAGGAATTCGACGAGGTCGCCCGCATAGTGGCCGAGGCCGTGAATGCGGGAACCGACCCCGGCGCCATCACCGTGGCCTGCCCCCATCGCCTGTGGATGGAGGGCATTGCCAAACGCCTTGCGGAGCGCGGCATCCCCTGCGTTATCGACGCCGGGCCCCGAAAGGCCAAGGGCGACCCGCGCGAAGAGGACCGCTGCGGACACGTGCGCACACGCGCCGCAGCCAAGCTCCTCGCCGACGAGCGCGACTTCACCGCCTGGCGCAGCTGGCTGGGAC
The DNA here is from genome assembly GCA_947426355.1 of uncultured Adlercreutzia sp. GTDB lineage: Bacteria > Actinomycetota > Coriobacteriia > Coriobacteriales > Eggerthellaceae > Adlercreutzia. The sequence goes on from CANEDU010000084.1 coordinate 1,728, forward strand.
TCGGCGACTGGCGTGTGCGCGCGGGCGCGTTCTGCGAGCTTCTGTCCTACGCCCGCGAGCGGAATCTGACGGCGGCCGACGCCTTCTTCCAGCTTATGGCGCTGCCCGCCGACAAGCGCGACGGCGCGTTCTTCTCCAAGTTTGAGGAGCCCATTAGCCGCTTCCAGGCCCTGCGCCGAAGCCTCGAGGGCGCCACAGGAGCCGAAATCGCAAGCGCCCTTGCGCAGGCCGGCTGCGCGCTGACTGACGCCGAGCAGGCCGCCCTGGCCTCTTTAAGCACCTTCGATGCCGATGCCTTCGCCCAGACGGTGCTCGCCGACCCCGCGCCCGAAACGTCTGGTGCCGTGGCTATCGTGCCCTACCAGCGCGCCTTCGGCCGCCACGGCGAGCTCGCCGTCATCTGCGGCCTCGTGAACGGCTTTCTTCCGCCCCGCGATGCCCTAAGCGACACCGAGACCATCAACCACAAGCACCGCGCCTACGATCGCGGGCGCATCCTGTTCGAGGCCGCGAGATCCACCGGCGCAAGCCGCATCGTCTGCACGTACTTCACCGATGACCGCATCGAGAACGCCAACGCGCTGTCCATGGACATCGCGCGCATCTACGTGAAAGACGGCCTGCGCTTCGCCGCCCTCGCCCCTTCGGCCTATCTGACCGACGACCGCCCCGCACCGACGCTGCCCACCGTGAAAACCATGGTCGGCGGCATGGCCACCACCCTGTAGAAAGGACCTTCCATGAGCGATATCGACGTGTTCACCATCGACGACGACTTCGATCCTCTTGCGGAAATCGACATCGAGCCTCCCACTCCCGAGGAGCAGTACGTCGCCGACTATATGCCGCCCATTCCCGACGCGGACAAGTCCATCGTGCCTGAGCCCGTGGCGCTCTCGCCTGCTGAGCGTATCGACAAGCTGCTTGCCGGCATGCCGGGCCAGAAGTTTCGCGTGCTGGCCGTCGTGCAGGCCGCCGACGCCGACAAGCCGCGCGTGGCGGCGGACATCGTCGCCGATGTGGATGCGGCCTACCCCCACACGAAAAGCGTTTACGACACCGCCCGGCTCCTCCGCCTCCTCACCGAGGCCGGAGCCGTGGAAGGCGAGGGCGGCGAGGGAGATGCGCCCATCGTCGAGCAGGACGAGGAGATCTGCCTCACCCAGGACAACTTCGTTGTGGGCGAGGACGGCGAGGAATACCTCGTGGTAACCGACGCCGCTCCTGCCACCTATCGGGCCACCGACGCTGGACGCGCCGCCGTGGCTCACTATCTTGACGCCGGGGCCCTTGAGGCCATCATCGGGGAAGAGCCGCGTTACGCGCCGCTCTACGCCCGCATTATGAGCATGGTTTCCGCAGACGGGGGCGCCACTACCCCCCAACTTAACGGTGCCATTGATTCCGACCCGCTCTGCGCGGAGCCCCGGCGTTTCTGCGGCTACTTCATAGACAAGCTCGAGACGTGCGGCCTCATCGAGTGGCGCGACGCCTGGGTCGTCACCGACCTGGGACGGGCGGCCTTAGCCACCGGCGTCCTCGACGAATTCTAAGCCCTCCCCCGAAGTTCCCGCAGAAACCCAAAGGAGTATCCCATGACTGCCCAAGAAACCACCCTCATCGACGTCCTGGAAGGGCGCCGCGCCACCTATCAACTGCTCACCCGCTTCTTCCGCACCGAGGTGGACGAGGCACTCCTCGCCACCCTGCGCGAGATGCGCTTTCCGGCTCACACGCACGAGGCCTCCATGGATCGAGGGCACCGCCTGGTGGTGAGCTACCTGTCCCACGCCGATGCGGACGTGCTGACCGACCTGTCCCGCGACTTCTCGGGCACCTTCATCGGCAGCGGAAACGACGCCTACTCGGCCGCCTACCCCTTCGAGTCCGTCTACACCAACCCCAAGCGCCTCATGATGCAGGATGCCCGCGACGAGGTGCTCATGCTGTACCGCGCCGCCGGCCTAGAAAAACTGGAGAGCGAGAAGGAGAGCGAAGATCACCTCTCCTACGAGCTGGAGTTCATGACCATCCTCATCGACCGCACCATTGAGGCGCTGCGCAAAGGCGACGAGGTGCTGGCCGTGAGCTATCTTCTGCAGCAGCGCAACTTTCTGGAAGACCACCTGCTGCGCTGGTACCCCATGATGGCCGACGACATCGCCAAGTTCGCCAAGACCGCCTTCTATCGCGGCGTGGGCCTCATCGCCCTGGGTTTTCTGGAAAGCGACGGCGAGTTCTTGCGTGATCTTCTGACCGACGTGGAAGGCGAGGGCGAGAAAGAGGGCGAGGAGTAAATGGCCGAAGAGAAGAAGATGCCCGGCGCGTTGCGCGCCCCAGGCGCGGGCTTTACGCGCCGCACCTTCACCCTGGGCGCCCTTGGGGCCGCAGGCCTGGTGGCCCTGGGCGCCGGCGCGAAGATCGTGCCGAGCAAAACGCTGTTGCGCCCGCCCGGCGGCCAGGACGAGGTGACGCTCTGGGGCAACTGCCTGCACTGCGAGAAGTGCCGCGAGGTGTGCCCGAAAGGCGCCATCGGCCCCACCCACTTGGAGGACGGCATCCTGAACATGCGCACTCCCTCTATGGATTTCAAGGCCGGCTGGTGCGACTTCTGCACGAACGAGACCGACGGGCCGCAGTGCGTGAAGGTATGCCCCACCCGGGCCCTCATACTGCCCGCAGGCGCCGTGCTGGGCAATACGGAAACCTGCGAGGTGGGCAACATTGTGTTAGGAGTGGCCGAGGTGAACCGTGACTGGTGCCTGGCCCAGCGCGGCATGGGCTGCCACGAGTGCGTGGACGCCTGCGCCTTCGACGCCCTGGAGCTGGGCTACGACCACGTGCCCGTCGTGGATGCCGAGCGCTGCAACGGCTGCGGCGCCTGCGAGAACGCCTGCATCTCGCTGACCGCCGGCGCCATCGCCCCGGGCGCCACCGACCGTGCCATCGTCGTCGTGCCGCTGAGCTAGGGGGAGCCTGAACATGAATGAGAACAAGACCAAGACCTACCGTCTGCGCATGATCGCCATGCTGGCCGTGCTGGCTGTGGTAGCCGTGGGCTACTTCGCCGCCGGCGGCATCGGCAACCTCTGCGGCATCGGCTTCGAGTCGATCACGCTGCTGTGCCCCCTGGGTGCCCTTTTGGCCATGGTGGCCGAGAAGACCGCCATACCCGCAGCCGTGGTGTCGGTACTCGCCGTGCTTGTCATCTGCATCGTGCTCGGCAAGGTGTTCTGCTCCTGGGTGTGCCCCGTGCACTTCCTGTCGGGAAGCAAGCGCCGCAAGGAGTTTCGCGCCTGCGCCGCGAACACTCGCAAAGACGGCGAGATCGGCGGGAGCAACGCGCCCGCGGATGCCGGAGCCCTTACCGAGCAGGAGAAGACCGCCCTTTCCGGCTGCTCTTCCTGCGCCGCCCCTTGCGGCAAGTCGCGCGGCGTGAAAATCGACAGCCGCCACGGCATCCTGGCCGCAGCCCTCGGCAGCACGCTCGTCTTCGGCTTCCCCGTGTTCTGCCTCGTGTGTCCCGTGGGGCTCACCTTCGCCACGGTGCTCCTCGTCATGCGCCTGTTCGCCTTCGGCGAGACCACCTGGACCATCATCGCGTTCATCGCGCTCATCGCGGCGGAGGTCGTCCTCCTTCCCCGCTGGTGCGCGAAGTTCTGCCCCCTGGGCGCGCTGCTGTCGCTCATGAGCGGCCTGAATCGCACCTTCCGCCCTCACCTTAACGCCGAGAAGTGCCTCGCCGAGTCACGCGGCGCCTCGTGCGATTTGTGCGTGCGCGCCTGCCCCGAGGGCATCAACCTGCACGACATCGCCGCCGGCGAGACCACGCTGGCCGATTGCAGCAAGTGCCGCGCCTGCGCCGATGTGTGCCCTGAGCGCGCCGTCACCTTCCCGCTTCTGGCGCCCAAGGCCGCAGGAGAGCGCGCCGCCACGCCCGCTCCCGCCGAGCTTGACGAGGACCTGGTCTTCGCCGAGGGCGCCGGCACCGACCGATAGGAGCATCCCATGGCCTTCCTCGACAGCCTCATCAACCTCTTAAGCTCCATCGAAAGCGACAAGATCGCCGTCCACGACGAGCGCTGCGTGGTCATGCGCAACCGCAACGTGGAGTGCCTGCGCTGCGTGCGTGCCTGCACCTCGGGCGCGCTCGTCCTGGCCGATGGCGAGCTTTCCGTGCACCCCGAGCGCTGCATCGGCTGCGGCACCTGTGCGGCCGCCTGCCCCACCTCGGCCATCGAGGTACGCACCCCCGACGACGCTGAGCTCACGCGCGCCCTGAAGCGCTCCATCGTGTCTACCAAGGGGCACCCGGTCATCGCCTGCGAGAAGGCCGTGGCCGCCACCCGCGCGCAGCTCGGCGAGAAGCGGGCCGTGGCCGGCTGGCGCGGCGCACTCGGCCTCGCGACGAAAGACGCGCCGGCACTCGACGAGGATGCCCTGTGCACGGTGCCGTGCCTGGGACGCGTGGACGAGTCGCTGATCGCGGCCATGGCCGCCTATCGGAGCATCGATGGCACACTCGTGTGCCATCGATGCGAGGGCTGCGAGCACGAACCCGGCGGCTGCCAGGCACTCGACGTGCTGGAAAGCGCCGAGAGCCTGCTCGCGGCCTTCGGCTCGGACTTCGCGGTGGAGTTCACTGACACGATGCCCGAGCGCCTCATCGTGGACGCCGCCGTGCTCGAGGAGCGCGTCCACCGCGCCGAGAAGCAGAGCCACGCCGCCGCCGATGCCGCCGCAGCAGCGGGAGAGGCCGCCAACCCGGCACGCCGCGCGTTTCTCGCAGGCGCCAGAGACGCCTCAACGAGCCTGGCCGCCGACGTCGCAGCCGACACCCTTGGCCTGGCCGACGACGAGCCCGCGCCCGAGCCGGTAGCGCCCCGCTACCGCAAGGTGAACGCCAAGGGAACCCTTTCCCGCTTCGTTCCCACCCGCCGCACGCTTCTGTACAACTACCTGAACCGCCTGGGCGAGCCAGCGGCCGACGCCGTGAAGAACCGCGTCATCGGGCGCGTGCTCATCGACACCGACGCGTGCACTTCCTGCCGCATGTGCGCCGTATTCTGTCCCACGGGCGCCTTGGACAAGGCCGAGGACGGCGACTTCTGGGGCTTAGTGCACCGCCCCGCCGCCTGCGTGCAATGCCGAAGCTGCGAGAGCCTCTGCCCCGCGCACGCCATCACCGTGGACGATACCGTGCCAATGCGCCAGTTCATGGGCCGCGAGGCGGTGCTCATCTCCATGGAGCGCCCCACCTGGCAGGCTAACAAGCCCGATTCCATGTACAATAAAATCCACTCCATCCTGGGAGAAGACCTCGAGATGTGCATGTTTTAAAGCAGGAGACAAGCCCCATGATCAACTACACGCTTCCCGATTTCACCGTCAATCTGGGGCTCAACCTGTTCTTCGTGCGCCTTCTGCGCGAGCGGCCGCAGATGGCCCGCGAAGGGGTAGCCGTCACGAGCCTCTACGGCTGCTTCCCCGACTGCCCCATGAACGGCGGCCGCACCTATCTGCGCGAGCGGCCCGACGCGGCCGCCATGGAGCGCACCTTCGCCATCATGGCCGAGTACGGCGTGGTGCCGCGCCTCACCTTCACCAACACCGACGTGACCGAGGCCATGCTCGCCGACCCCTACTTCAACGCCATCTGCCGCGCGGCGGCGCGCTTCGGCGGCGAGGCCATCGTCTACGACGACGCGGCCGGCGCCTACCTGCGCGAGCGCTACGGCATGCCGCTTGTGCTGTCCACCACCCGGGAGGTGGCCGACGCCGCGACGTTCAACGAGCTTGCCGGCGCCTACGACGCCATCGTGCTCGGCTACAACGCTCACAAAGATCCCGCAGTGCTGAGCGCCCTTACAGCGCCAAAGAAAGCCGAAATCATGGTGAACGAGTTCTGTGTGCCAGGCTGCCCCCATCGCGCCGAGCACTACCGCCACAACAGCGCCGACCAGCGCGACGGCCAAATGCGCCCCTTCCCCTGCCGAAGCGGTCGCCCGGACTTCTTCGACCACGCACCAGGGCATCCCGTGCAGTTCACCGCCGAGGAAGTAGCCGAGGTGCACGAGCGCTACGGCATCGAGTCCTTCAAAATCGTCGGACGCGGCGTTCCCTTTGCCACCGTGCTCGAAGCGCTCGTCTACTACCTCGTGCGCCCCGCTTACCACGATGCCGTGCGCGCCCTCGTCGCCCGCGAGATGCAACGTCGCCCCTGAGGTCTTCCGCGCACTTTCCTGCTCGCTTTGCGACAAATCTCACGATTGAGAGAGCT
>CANEDU010000085.1 GCA_947426355.1 uncultured Adlercreutzia sp.
CTGCAGGCGCTTGAGGCCGATCCCGACCTGCACCTTGTGCTCGTCGGCCCCGCTGAAGAGGTAGAGCCTTTCGCCGCTGTCCACGAGCGGGCCACAGCGCACGTGGCCACTGAGGTCATCGAGATGGGGGAGCACCCTGCCGGTGCCGTGCGCGCCAAGAAGGACTCGTCCATCGTTGTTGGCTGCCGCCTTGTGAAGGAGGGCGCCGCCGACGGCTTCTTCTCTGCGGGCTCCACCGGGGCCTGTTTGGCGGCCGCCACGCTGGTGGTCGGCCGCATCAAGGGCGTGAAGCGTCCGGCCTTGGGGCAGGTCATTCCGGCCTACGCCCGCCCGACGCTGCTTATCGATGTGGGGGCCAACGCCGATTGCAAGCCGGAGTACCTCGTGCAGTTCGCCCAGATGGGCGAGGTGTACATGAGCGCCATCATGGGCGTTGAGGCCCCCAAGGTGGGTCTGCTCAACATCGGCGAGGAGGAGGCGAAAGGCGATCTGTTCGCCCAGGAGGCCCACAAGCTGCTCGCGGCGCAGGTGCCCGCCTTTGCCGGCAACTGCGAGGGGGGCAACCTCATGGCCGGCGACTTCGACGTGGTGGTCACCGACGGCTTCACCGGAAACGTGTGCCTGAAGACCATCGAGGGCACGGCCAAGACGCTGATGAGAAACGTGAAGGACGCGCTTATGGCCACGGTGCTCTCGAAGGTGGGCGCTCTTCTGGTGAAGGGCTCGCTTGGCATGCTGAAGGAGAAGATGTCGCCGGACACCTACGGCGGTACTCCGCTGCTCGGCGTGAGGGGGGCCGTCATCGTGGGCCACGGGTCGTCTAACGAGACGGCGGTCAAAAACGGCATCGCCGTGGCCGCTGCCACCGTGCGCGCCCGCGTGGCCGACGTCATCGCCGAGCGCGTGGCCGCCACCGCCGTATCCGCCGCAAACGGGGAAGGAGAGGAGATTCGATGAGTCTTACCCCCGAGCAGGAGACCAAGCTCGCCCGCGCCCAGGAGATCGTGGGCCGCGAGTTCAAGAATACCCAGTACCTTCTTTCCGCCATCACCCATCCCTCGGCCACCGAGGGCCGTTCGGTAAAGTTCTCCTACGAGCGCTTGGAATTCCTCGGCGACTCTATCTTGGGCGCGCTGGTGGCCAACGCCGCCTTCCACCAGTTTCCCGACCTGGACGAGGGTGGGCTTACGCGCATCAAGGTGGCTCTCGTCTCGGGCGCGAGCCTGTCGGAAGTGGCCGAGAAGCTGGGGTTCGCCGACGTCATCGTGTTCGGCTCCTCGGAGACCGGCACGGGCCGGCGCGGCCTGCACTCGGCGCTCGAGAACGTGTACGAGGCCGTGGTGGCGGCGCTGTTTCTCGACGGGGGCATCGATGCCGCCCAGGTCTTTGTCGACCGCACCCTTATGCCCAAGATGTCGCTCGATCTGGCGCGCGAGCCGGAAAACCCCAAAAGCGCTCTGCAGGAAAAGCTGCAGGAGGGGGGCATCACGCCTACCTACAAGCTGGTAGAGACCCAAGGCCCGCCCCACGACCGCACGTTCGTCGCCCAGGTGTACGCCGGCGACAAGGGGCTTGCCCAGGGTGTGGGCCGCACGAAGAAGGAGGCCGAGAGCCAGGCGGCGAAGTCCACCCTGGCCCGCCTGTCCGAGTTCTTCGGCATTGGCCTTACCGACGAGCAGCAGGCCGAGAAGGCCGCCGAGAAGGCCGCGCGCGTCGAGGAGAAGGCTGCTGCCAAGGCCGCCAAGGCCGCCGAGCGCGAGGCCGCTGCCCAGGCCAAGGCCGCCGCCAAGGCCGAGCGCGCCGCCGCCAAGAGGAAGCAGGACTAGGCGCCTATGTATCTGAAATCCCTCGTGCTCAAGGGCTTCAAGTCCTTTGCCGATCGAAGCGCCCTCACGCTTGAGCCGGGCATCACCGCCGTGGTGGGTCCCAACGGCTCGGGCAAGTCGAACATCTCCGATGCCGTGCTGTGGGTGCTTGGCGAGCGCAATGCCAAGAATCTGCGCGGCCAGGCCATGGAAGACGTTATCTTCGCCGGGTCGTCGGCCCGAAAGGCGTCCGGCTTGGCCGAGGTGGAGCTGGTGCTCGACAACTCGGACGGCACGCTGCCGATCGACTACGACGAGGTGGCCGTCACCCGCCGCATGTACCGCAACGGCGAGAGCGAGTATCTCATCAACGGCACGGTGGCGCGCCGCATGGACGTGCTGGACATCTTGCACGACTCGGGTCTGGGCACGGGCACCCACTCCATTATCTCCCAGGGCTCGCTCGATTCCATCCTGCAGAGCAAGCCCGAGGACCGCCGCGCGCTCATCGAGGAGGCCGCCGGCGTGCTCAAGCACAAGCAGCGCAAGGCGAAAAGCGAGCGGAAGCTGGCCAACATGGACCAGCATCTGCTGCGCGCCCGCGATGTCGTGGGCGAGGTGGCCCGCCAGCTGGGGCCGCTGGAGCGCAAGGCGAAGAAGGCCCGCACCTACCAGGAGCTCGCGGCCCAGCAGGCTGAGATGAGCCTGCAGATTGCCGTGGACGATTTGCGCGGGCTGCAGACCCAGTGGGATGCGGCCAAGGAGCGCGAGGCCGCGCTCGCCGCCGAGCTGGAGGAGCGCCGGGGCGCCATCGAGGCCGCCGAGGCCGCCGTGGAGGCCCTGCAGGAGCGTATTCGCCAGGAAACGCTCGATGCGGGAGACTTGTCCCGGCGCCATCGCGAGGCGGCCTCGGCCGTGGAGCGCTTCGATTCCACCTCCATGATGCTGCGGGAGCGACGTCGCGCGGCCACGACCCGCGCCGGCGAGCTGGAGCTTGCCATCGAGGCCAACGCCGTGAAGGCCGAGGAGGCCGCTGCCGAGCTGGCCCGGGCCACGGCGATGTACGAGGAAGCGGCCGGCGAGCTTGAGGCCGCCAAGAAGAAGGTGTCCGACCTGGATGCGGTCTATCGCGATCTGGGAGTCAAGCGCGGTGGTCTAGAGCGCGAGCTCTCGGCTCTTTCCAAGGATGCCGAGAAGATGAACGCCGAGCGCGAGACCGCCCGGCGCCGTCATGCCGAGAACACCGAGGCGCTCTCCCACGGTCTGGCCCACGTGCAGGTGGTGGAGGGGCGCGCCGCCGAGCTGGCCCTCGAGCTTTCCCGCGTGCAGGGCGAGGCCGAGGAGGCCGCCGCCGCTGCCGAGGAGTCCCAGGGCGCGTTGGCCTCTCTTGCCGCCGACGAGGCTGCGGCCCGCGCGGCCGTGGGCACCGCCGTGCAGTCCCGCGACGCGGCCCGCGCGGCCCTGGACGAGGCGCGCGACGCCCATCGCGCCCTCTCCGTGGAGATTGCCACGCTGGAAGATATGGAGCGCGCGAGCGCCCTTACCGACGGCGAGGCCCGGGCGTGGCTTGTGGAGCACATCGACGAGCTGCTCGGCATCTGCGAGCCGCTCTCCCATGTTGTTCAGGCCTCCGCCGGCTTCGAGCCTTTGGTCGAGTCGCTGCTCGGCCGGGATGTGGCCACCCTGCTTGTCGAGGACGACCGCGCCGTGGCGGCGGTGGCAGAGCAGCTGGCTGCCGCCGAGGCTGCAGGCGAGGTGTCCTTCCTCATTCGCGACGATGCGAGCCCTGCGCGCGGTCGCGCCGCGGCGCTGCTGTGGCAGGAGCGCGCGGCGGGACGCGAGGGCACGCCGCTTGTGGACGAGCTCGCATTCCCCGCGTCGGCTCGCTGCGCGGTGGAGGCCCTGCTCGGCGATGTGGTCGTGTGCCCGACGCTCGCCTGTGCCCTCGCCGCTCACAGCAGCGATAGCTTCGGCGTACGCTTCGCCACGCCCGAGGGGGCCATCGTGTGGCCCTCGGGCAAGGTGACGGTGGGCGCTGCGGTGGTGGACGAGGGGGCCGGCGTGCTCGCCCGCGTGCGCCATTTGGAGGAGCTGCGCGCGCAGCTGGTCGGGGCCGAGGAGGCCGTGGCCAAGGCGAGCGAGGCCCACGTCCTGTCCGAAGAGGCCCTGCGCCAGGCGCAGGCCACCTCGCTGGAGCTCTCCCAGTCTTTAGCGAACCTGCGCGGCCGCGCTGAGGCGTCTCGCGACACCGCCAACGCCGCTGCCGAGAAGCTCGCCGCGTGCCGTCGCGAGCTGGAGGCCATCGAGCGCCAGCGCGCCGAGGCCGAGGCGGCCGTGGCCACCGCGCGGCCCAACGTGGAGTCCTTCGAGGCCCGCATGGCGGAGCTGGACGAGGCGCTTGCGGCCGGCAAGGCCAAGCAGGAGGCCATCCAAGAGGAGCTCGCGCCCTTGCGCCGTGAGGCCCACCGCATATCCGACAGCCTGTCCGAGGCCAAGCTCGCCTCGGCCACGCTTTCCGAGCGCACCACGTACGCCGAGCGCGTCCGCGATGCCCGCGCCCGCGATTTGGAGACGCTCGCCGCCGCCTCGGAAGAGGCCCGCGCCGCTCTGCGCGTCAAGACCGTCTCCGCGGCTCGCATCGAGCCCATGCTCGCCCTTATCGACGAGCTCACCGCCTCGGCCCAGAGGTGGACTCGCTCTCTGGAAGAGCAGGCCACGGCGGCCCAGGACTCATCCACCGGCCTGCACGCCTCGGTCACCGAGGCGCGCCAGAAGGCCCATGAGGCCCACGCCCTGTTCGACGGCACCACCGAGCGCCTCTCGGAGGCCCGGGTGCAGAAGGGTCGCCTGGAGCTGCAGGTAGAGGCCGCCGTGAACCACATCTCGGGCGATTTGCGCGTGCCTTTGGAAACGGCGTTGGCCACCCCTCCTCTCGAGAACCGCCCCGAGGTGGAAGATGCCCTGTTCAAGATCAACCGCCGCATCGCCAATCTGGGCACCATCAACCCCGACGCCGCCGAAGAGTACGACGCTCTGAAAGTGCGCTACGACTACTTGGCCGCTCAGCTGGACGATTTGGATCGCGCCCGCCGCTCCCTTGCGAAGATCAACCGCGTCATCGACGCGCGCATGAAGGAGGATTTCGTCCGCACCTACGAGACCGTGGACAAAAATTTCCAGGAGATTTTCGCCGTCCTGTTCCCCGGCGGCAGCGCGAACCTGTCGCTGGTGGACCCAGATGATCTGGAGAACACCGGCGTGGAAGTGAACGCCCAGCCCAAGGGCAAGCGCATCGCGAAGATGATGCTTCTCTCCGGCGGTGAGAAGTCGCTTACGGCTCTTGCGCTCCTGTTCGCGGTCTACCGCATCCGCTCCACGCCGTTCTACATCCTCGATGAGGTGGAGGCCGCCCTCGACGACTCGAACCTGCGCCGCCTGGCCGCCTACATCGACAGCCTGCGCGACGATACCCAGCTCATCATGATCACCCACCAGCGCCGCACTATGGAAATGGCCGACACGCTGTTCGGCGTATCCATGCAAGGCGACGGCGTCACCAAGGTCATTAGCCAGAAGCTCGATCAAGCCTTGAAGCACGCGGAGTAGGGGTAAGCCGTGGGTTGCAGCTACGACATCGAAGACCTCGTATACGCCTCGGGCTACGAGAAGATGTACGGCGTGAGCGACGAGCAGCTGGCGTATCTCGCCCATCATCAGGAGAATCTCCGTCGATTTTCTGTAGCTCCCACCTTCGATAACGCGCTTGCTGCCGACCTCGAGCGCTTGGAGCTCAAGCGCTCCGCTCTGGCAGCCGAGGGCTATGACCCGACACTTGAGCGGAACAGTGCCTCCGAGGCCTTCCGCATCGAGTTCGCCCATACCACCACGGCTCTTGAGGGCAACGGCCTCACGCTTGCCGAAACCGCCATGGTGCTCGAGCAGGACCTGTCCATACCCGGCAAACCGCTGCGCGATCACTTGGAAGTGGTCGATGCGGACAAGGCCTTCGCGAAGGTGCGCGCTCTGGCCCTAGAAGGCGCAGCGCTTTCGGAAGAGGTCGTGCTCGAGGTGCACCGCCTTGCCGCCGCCAATTTGGAAGAGGCCGATCCGGGCGAGTACCGTTGGGATATGCGCTACGTGAGCACCTCGTCTATCTACCCCCCGCCCGCCAAGCAGGTGCCGGAGCTCATGGCCGCCCTTCTCGCATCGCCGCTAGCCCAGCCCTCGCTGGCCAACGCCGCGCTCTTCCATCTCGTGTTCGAGGACATCCATCCCTTCGGCGACGGCAACGGTCGTACGGGCCGGGCTCTGCTGAACCTCTTGCTGATGGAGGCGGGATATCCGCCCATCGCCTTCAAAGCCGACCGCGAGAGCGCGCAGCGCTATTACGACGCCATTGCCCATTTCGTCTCCGACATCGACGGCCGCGACGCCACGCCGCTCCTCAAGCTGGTCATCGAACTCGAAGACATCGAGCTCGGCAAACGCTTGCGCTAACGTGCGCCGCTGTGGCGGATAAGGCCATCAAGGCGGCGCCGGTGCTCGTCTGCTGCCGCAGCGGCGTGCGCTCGGCCGAAGCAGCACGCAAATTGTCCGATGCGGGCTAGGAGCAGGTGTACGACTTTGGCGACATCATTGATTGGCCCTACGACACCGTTGCGGGCGATGAAGACGTGGTTGAGGGCGTCCTTGCTGCCGACTAGCTCCCCGTGGGCGCGAAGGTCGTCTGTGGGAAAACGAAGCCCGTGCCCGACGCTGACGGCGAGCAGCGGTTCTCCCTGTGGTACCCTGTGCCCCACGAATTCGAACGATTCCGCAAGGAAAGGACACCTTCCGTGAGCAAAGCCTGCGACATCCGTGACATCAATCTGGCCGACGAGGGCAAGGCCCGTATCGAATGGGCCGACCGCGACATGCCCGTGCTCGCCCGCATCCGCGAGCGCTGGACCGAGGAGCGCCCGCTTGAGGGCGTGCGCATCGGCGCCTGCATGCACGTGACCACGGAGACGGCGAACCTCATGCGCACGTTGGTGGCCGGCGGCGCCGAAGTGGCCCTGTGCGCCTCCAACCCGCTTTCCACCCAGGACGACACGGCGGCCTCGCTCGTGCGCGACTTCGGCATCGAGGTGTACGCCATCGCCGGCGAGGACACCGAAACCTACGAGCGCCACATCGCCGCGGTGGTGGCCACGAGCCCCCAGATCATCATGGACGACGGCGCCGATCTTGATACCGCTCTGCACACGAAGTTCACCGACAAGCTCGACGGCGTCATCGGCGGCACCGAGGAGACCACTACCGGCGTGGTGCGCCTTATGGCCATGGCCAAAGACGGCGCTTTGCGCTACCCGGTGTTCAATATCAACGACGCCAACACCAAGCACTGCTTCGATAACCACTACGGCACGGGCCAATCCACCCTGGACGGCATCGTGCGCGCCACCAACCGCCTGCTGTGCGGGCGCACCATTGTCATCTCCGGCTACGGCTACTGCGGCAGCGGCCTGGCCCTGCGCGCCCGCGGCATGGGCATGGATGTCGTCGTCTGCGAGGTGGATCCCCTGAAGGCGCTCGAGGCCCATATGGAGGGCTACCGCGTCATGAAGGCCGCCGACGCCGCCCGCTTCGCCGATGTGTGGGTGACCGTCACCGGCGACTGCAAGGTGGTGGATGCGCCCGCCTTCGAGAACATGAAGGATGGCGCCATCATCTGCAACTCCGGCCACTTCGATTCCGAGATCAACATGGAGTGGCTGCGCGAGAACGCCGTGAAGGTCGAGGAGATTAAGCCGCTTGTCTGCGAGTACACCCTGCCCGACGGCCGCACCATCATCGTGCTGGCCGAGGGTCGTCTGGTGAACCTCGCTTGCGCCGAGGGCCATCCGGCCTCAGTCATGGACATGTCCTTCGCCAATCAGGCGCTGGCCGCCGAGTACCTCTATCAGCACGCCAGCGAGCTTGAGGACAAGGTGTACAACGTGCCCGCCGAGATCGACGACGGCGTGGCCCGCACGAAGCTCGAGACGCTGGGGGTAGAGATCGACACCCTCACCGAAGAGCAAATCGCCTACATGAACTCCTGGAACTTCTAGTTCTTTTCGGTCGCCTTGCTGCGGGGGCGGCGGGAGGGTGCGCGCGCAGGTTGCGCAGCGAACGGAACAGGACTAAATGTCCTGTTCCGCCGAGC
>CANEDU010000086.1 GCA_947426355.1 uncultured Adlercreutzia sp.
GTGCGGCGATGGGCGTGATTCAGGCGGTTCGCCAGCGCCGGTGCCAGCGTGTCGGTGACAAGCGAGCTCTTGCCCGACCCGGACACGCCCGTGATAACCGTGAGCGTGCCGATAGGCACCTCCAGCGTGACGTTCTGCAGGTTGTTCTCAGTGGCACCGGTCATCTTCACCGATCCGCGCTTGGGATGGCGGCGCTCCGCGGGCACCGCGATGCGCCGGCGGCCCGAAAGGTAGTCGGCCGTGATGGAGCCTTCCGTGGCCATGACCTCGGCCGGCGTGCCCGCGGCGATGACCTGTCCGCCGTGCTCGCCGGCGCCCGGGCCCATGTCCACCACGAAGTCGGCAGCGCGGATGGTGTCCTCGTCGTGCTCGACCACCACGACCGTGTTCCCCAGATCGCGCAGGCGCTCCAACGTGGCGATGAGGCGCTCGTTGTCGCGCTGGTGCAGACCGATGGAGGGCTCGTCCAGAATGTAGAGCACGCCCATGAGGCCGGCGCCGATCTGGGTGGCCAGGCGGATGCGCTGGGCCTCGCCGCCCGAGAGCGTCGCCGTGGCACGTTCCAGCGTGAGGTAGTCCAGGCCCACATCCACCAGAAAGCGCAAGCGCTCGCGAATCTCCTTCACGATGGGGATGGCGATGACCGCGGCCTGGCCCTTGAAGTCGAGCGACTCGAAGAACGCGAGGGACTCGGATGCCGCCATCTCCGTCACGTCGTGGATGGACTTGCCGTTCACCGTGACGGCGAGAATCTCCGGCTTCAGGCGCTTGCCGCCGCAGGTCTCGCAGGGCACCGTGGCGAAATAGGCCGCCAGCTTCTCGCGCTGGGCGTCGGACTGGGCCTCCTGGTAGCGGCGCTTCACCGCGGCCAGCACGCCCTCCCATTCGATGTACCAGTAGGTGTCGCGACCGTCCACGGTGCGGTAGTCCACGCGCACCTTCTCTTTGCCCAGGCCGCCCATGATGGCCTTCTGGGCCTTCTTCGGCATATCCTCCCAAGGCGTATCGGCGTCGGTGCCCAGGTGGGCGGCCACGGCGCGCAGCACCTGGGGATAGTAGTTTCCGCTCTTGAACGGCGCGATGACGCCCTCGTTTAAGGTGAGCGAGGGGTCGGGCACCACGAGCGAGGGATCGACCTCGTCGCGGCTGCCAATGCCCAGGCAGTCGGGGCAGGCGCCGTAGGGCGCGTTGAAGGAGAAGTCGCGCGGCTGCAGCTCGTCCATGGAGTGCCCGTGCTCGGGGCAGGCCAAGGCCAGCGAGAAGAGGTGCTCCCCCTCCCCGAGGCCGCCCGTGGCTCCCGACGACGTGCCGCCGGCCTCGCCGAGGGGCTTACCGTCGGGCCCGAGCACCTGGACGAGCACGCGCCCGCTCGCCAGCTTGCAGGCGAGCTCCACAGCCTCGGCGATACGGCTCGTGGCCGACTTCTTCAGCGTGACGCGGTCCACCACCACGTCGATGAAGTGCTTGATCTTCTTGTTCAGGGTGATGGGCTCGCCGGTCATCTTCACGATCTCGCCGTCGATGCGCACGCGGGAGAAGCCCTCTTTCTGCAAGTCGGCGAACAGCTTTGTGAACTCGCCCTTGCGGCCCGCCACCACCGGCGCCATCATGATGGCCTTCGTGTCCTCGCCCTGGGCCCCATCGCCCAAGCGCAAAATCTCGTCGGTCACCTGGTCGGTGGTCTGCTTCTTGATCTCGCGGCCGCACTCGGGACAATGAGGAGTGCCCACGCGGGCGAACAGAAGACGGAGGTAGTCGTAGATTTCCGTCGTGGTGCCCACCGTGGAGCGCGGGTTTTTCGACGTGGTCTTCTGGTCGATGGACACCGCCGGCGACAGGCCGTCGATGGAGTCCACATCGGGCTTGGACATCTGGCCTAAGAACATGCGCGCGTAGCTGGAGAGGCTCTCCACGTAGCGGCGCTGGCCCTCGGCGTACATGGTGTCGAAGGCGAGGCTCGACTTGCCCGAGCCGGACAGGCCGGTAATCACGACCAGCTCGTCGCGGGGAATGGTCAGATCGACGTCCTTGAGGTTGTGCTCGCGGGCGCCCTTGATAACGATCTCGTTGGCCATAGGGTGTGAATCCTTCGCAGACGTGAAGCAACAGGCGCCTCTGGAGCCGCCCGTCACGGGTTTCTTGTTTCGCCCGGGTATTCTACCGATTCGCCAATCGGGACGCTACACTTTTAGGGAACTTTTGTTCGCGTTCACGGAGTCCCCATAGATGAGCGCTGAGGTAATGTGAGCACGCCCTTAGGAGAGCAGGGCCGCAGACGCCTCTTCCAGCGCCGGCTCTGGCACGGATGCGCCCGCGCCCTGATGCGCCGCGGCGCTTCCCGCCCTCGATGTCCGCGCAGGCGCCTCCTTCTTCATCTTGTGGAAGCGGGACAGCGTGAGGCGCGCATCCTTCTTTTTCTCGCTGGGCGCCCGCAGGCAGATTGCCACGAACGCACTCGCGGCCACGAGCACCGCGGCCATAACCGCGAAGACCACGACATAGGAGAAGGTCCTCAGCAGCCAGCCGCTCAGGATGCCCGTCAGCGCCGAGCCGGCGTAGGCCACCAGATTCACCGAGGCGAGGATGGCCGAGACGCGCAGGATGCTCACGCGCAGAAGCAGCAGGCGCAGCGACACCGACACGGCCACACCCGTGGCGAAACTGAAGAGGGCGCAGTCGACCATGAACAGCAGCTCGTTGCCCGCGAGGATGGCGAGCGCCATGAGGGCCGTGGTGACCGTCACGGCAATCATGGACACGACCAGCGTGACCTTGGGCTCGAAGCGCTGGACGAGCGGACCGCCGAGCATCGAGGGGGCCATGATGGCCGCCAAGATGAGGGAGCCGGCCATAGGCGAGGTCTCGCCGAAGCACTGGTAGGCGATGGGGGCGGCGAAGGACTGGTAGAAGTTGCTCACGAGCCACGTTCCCAAATAGCACACGCACACCACCGCGAACAGGCGGCGATTGTCGGAGGGAATGTAAATGCGCACGCGCATGACGGCGCGCAACGACAGCGTCTGGTCGAGGGGCTCGTGCACCACGGGCATGAGAAACAGGCACACGGAGAGGATGGCGATCATGATGCCGTAGATGACGGTGAGGCTGGGCACGATGTCGTAGAGCACGCCCACGCCCACCGAGCCGACCATGATACCCACCATGGAACCGCAGCTGGCCACCGTGGATCCCCAGCTCAAGTGCCGATCTCCCACGCAGTCGATGACAAGGGCCGAAACAGCGCTCATGCCGAACCCAGCGGAGAGGCCCTGGACGAAGCGGGCCGCGAGCACGGATGCGCCGCTGTCGGCCATCATGAACATGATGCAGCCGAGGATGGCGAGCATGAGCGTGAGGCTTGTTACGGGCGTGCGCCCGAAGGCATCGGAGATGCGTCCGGCAAAAAGGAGCGTGAGCGCCACACCGGTGAGATAGGTGAACATCGTGTTCGAGATATCCGCCGTAGTGAGCCCGATGGTGGCCTGGTAGTCCGCATACAGCGGAATCGGCACCGCCGTTGCAGCGAAAATGGCCATGAACGCGATGGTGGCCAGAGCGAAACCGCGCAGTGACTGCCCGTTGGTGAGCTCCTCTTTGTGCATCCTTTCCTCCGCTTGAACGAGAGTTGCCAGCCGCGTCTTCCGGAAACGGAAATCCCGAAAGAGTGCGAGCAGTATGAACTCCGCTCAAAGGGAATTCAAGAGGTTACGGGAAGTTTTCCATTCGGCGACAAAACGGCTCCGCAAGCCGCTCGGACAACCGGCAAAGGCCGCCGCCCGCCGCCGTGAAAAACCGTCGACGGTAGGGGCGCCTAACCGTGACGACGCGTCGTCTGATAGCTCTTCAGGTAATCGGCGAACTCGGGAGAAGTATCGGAATTTCCCGAGCGCCAGGCCTTGTGGTCGATGATCTCGCTCTCGAAGCCGAAGTACGCGTCGATGTAGGCGATAAGGTCGTCCACGGCTTCAAGCTGCGCTTTGGGATAGTCGCCCTCTCCTCCGATATGGACCATCTCAATGCCCACCGAGTAGGCGTTCATGCCGTAATCGGCGTACTGGGAGCCAATGGGCGTTGAGCCCGCCATGTCGTCGCGGCCGTCCTCCACCAGGCCGTACCGCTCGTTGTGACCCGTGTCGCCATAACCGGCATGATGGGCAATGCGATCAAGCGGCACGCACTGCCATATCGCGCCGTCCTTATCCACGATGAAATGAGCCGCAACCAAATTGTCGTTCGAATCCCACCAATCGATGACCGACGCGGCGTCGACATCACCCTCGGTGTCGTGAAGCACGATGTACTTTTGGAAGGCGGCGTCCTTGGGGCCGTGGTCAAAGCTCTCGCGATAGTCATCGGCGATGGCCAAACCGCGCGCCCGGGCACTATCGTGCTCAGCGGATTCGGCAGGACTCCCAGATTCATCATCAGCGGCTTCAGCCTCGGGCGCTTCGTCGCCGTCTTTGCTCGTTTCGCCCGATGCATCGACGGAGGGATTTGAAGGCGCGGAGAGGCGCTCAAGACTCTCCTCGTCCACAGGCTCCGTAAATATTTCCCCCGCCGACTCGTTGGCAGTCTCTCGACTGTCGACCGCATCGCCAGCCGCGCACGCCGGCAAGCTCGTCGTCGCGAGCAAGGCAAGCGCCACAGCCGCAACGGCAGAGCACAGCTTTAGCTTGGGAAACTCGAGGTGTCCAAGGTAAGTCCTAGTTGAGGTACGGAGAGTTCGCATCCTGTTCCATTTCCATAATCAGCGCGGCATTGGCTTTCTCGTATTCGTTCGGAACGAACCACTCATCGAATTCCGAAGGTTCACGAGTGCCGTTATACCACGAACACGAGGCGAAATACGCCTGAAGATCTTCGTTGTTGAACATTCTCCCATGGCGCGCGAATATCTCATTGCGAGCGAGGTAGAGCTCCCAATCGGAAAGGCCGTCCAACTCCGAACGAGAATACGCCCGCGAGTCGCTTTCAGGAAGCACATAATCCTGCTTGACCCCATTGCTCGCAGAAGGTTCCCCCAATGACCCAAGCGTCACGTAGGGAACGATAGACTCGGCCAGTCGCTGAGCTTCCTGCTCGCTGGCAGACTCTCCCGTCTCGGGATATCCGTACGGAGCCTCAACGTACACGGACAGAACACCCATATCGGTTTCCATCTCGCCTACAGGCGAGGCCGCAAAGCGAACGCCATCGGGCCTCAGATTGCCAGAATAGCAATTGACCATGAAGACGCACATTCCGTCCTCTTCGCCTTCGTGATAAGCAGCAAAATCATATCCTGAACCGCCCACAGAATCTATATCGCCCCCATTGAAGACATCGTTGTACCGGAAATTCAGATCTCTGAATTCCGGATGATCTACCGCCAATTGCTCCAGATCGACCGAATAATGGGGCGTCCTGGCCTTGGCCGTTGCGTCATGTTGGCTCAACGTGCTTGCGGTTTCACTCGAATCATCGTCGCCTATAGACTTCTGCGTGGAGGCTATCTGCGAGCGCTCGTTCTGGGCTGCAACTAATTCCTTTAGGCAAGAGCCGTCCTTCATTTGGCTCTCGGGAACAACATACTCATAAGATCGGTCTTCGACAATTGACCCAAAAGGAATTCCCCCGAAATATACGTCAGTACCCTCGAATGCATATTCGATAAAACACCCGTAGTAATCCGACTGAATCAGACCGGAAAAAATCATCGACTCATTATTTTCTTCGTCGAAATCGTACGTGGATTCCCCCATAGGAACGTTTGTCGCCACTTTGTCGAGCATTCCGCTAAAAGCAATTACCTTTCCCTCTTCACCATAAGAACTCTCTTGATCGATTTGCCACGTTCCCTCGTAATGAGATACGGCGCCATCCACCATCCCGCACACCATGACCTTGCCATTTTTGTACAATGACATCAACAACGTACTCCCTGGATTTACGTTCTCAAACCAGGTATCAAGGGAACTCGTGGTGGGGAGGGCGTCCTCCGCATTTTCAGCTTCAATGACAATGACCCACGACCCCTCCACCGACATCTCCGAACGCTCGGCGCTGGAATTGTCCGGACTCGCGCCTTCGGTTACGTGGAGAGACAGAAAACCCTCAAGCGCCAAAACCATAGCCAACACGATGAATACGACGATAAGCCGAGCCTTCTTTCGTCGCTTCCCGATCCGCTCTGCGGCCTGCTGTTCGGTGGCCATTTTACGAATACTCGCGGAGCTTTCCGTCGCCATCAGCAGTGCTTTATCGCTTAAGCACGACCAACAGGTCTCCCGTCCCACATTCGGTGCTCCGCATGCGCATATCCAATAGTCTCCCCCATCCTGCACACAACCATCTGCCGGATACGACTCCAACGGAGAAGAGTTTCCGCAGGCCCGACACGACTCGGACCCCTGGTTCAACGTTCCGCATACGCATGTCCACGTAGCGCCCTTAGCACCGCTGTCGCCCCTTGCACGATTCAGCAGATATTTCCGCATTTCCCTTTCTTCCTGAGACAAGCCCAGAAGGCTAGCCTTCGGATAAGAGCAGGTCTCAGACGAGGTGCGCCATACCCCATCCTCGAATACCACTTCGGCAACCGTGATGGATACAGACTGCACATGCGCCCCATCCAGCAGAACAGGGCTCGGGGCAAAGATTCCCCCTGCTGCAATTTCAGCGTCAGAAACGCTTGCGTCCGTTGATTGGCAGGAACCATCACGGTAGGAAGCGACGACGGTCCAGTGGAGCTCCAATACTTTCTTGTCAGTGATATTCCTGAACCGTACCTGCAAATATTCCCTGGATGTAGCAACATGTTTGGATACTTGCACGGCCGCGACAACAATGGGACACCCCTTCTCCCAGCAAATCGAAGAATCCTCCCCGCTGGCATAATCACGGAACAGCACCTCAAAACCACTCATCGCACAGCCTCCCTAGAAGCTCGGCAAATCTGAATCCGTTATCGAGTCAGACCCTATTTCAATTAATTCTTCTCTCGGGTCAGGCAGTGCGATAACAAGCAATGCGAGCGTAATCGGAGTAGCAAACAGGCCCACAAACCACAGGAGCCTCGCCCCTTTCTGCCTAAAGTGCCCCTTCTCTCTTGCTATATCTATGAGCACGCCGATTGCCGTTATGCACGCAGCGAAGTACAGCGACCAAAAGATTAGCGCGCATAAAGACTCAGCTATGCCGACCTGGTCGAAGGTCGACAGGAACACCCAAGCCCAAGGTCCGATGATTACCGCAGCAAGCACGCAGACTCCTACGGCCACCAAAGCCCTCCACCCTGAATCTCCAATCGATTTTTCAAAAGACGTCTTCATGCGCTCATCGCCCTTCCTTGAATAACTGTCGCTTTCGCACAATATTTGCGAGACGGATATCGAAACCGTGGGAATACGGCCCGCACTGCCGCCCTCCGAGCAGATTCCCGCATCTTGTCTCAGCGAGCAGCAGCAAACTGTGCCACGCTCTGCTGTTGCCCTCTCCACCCTATCTCACGCACGGTTCAATAGTATCCCAAATTGGGATATTATCAAGGTTACCTTATCGTGCACGGCAATGAATTTCGAGGCAAATAGGACAATTGGTCGGTACCTGAAGCAGACGCGGGTTAGGCAGGGGCTTACCCAAATACAGCTTGCTGAGGAACTTGGCCGTCCTCAATCCTTTGTGTCAAAAGTGGAATCCGGAGAGCGCAGCCTGCATTTGAGCGAAGTGTTTGAATACGCTCGTGCGCTTGGCGTACCAATTGACACTATCGCTCGGGATATAGAATCGTCATTAGATTAGCCAGCAGCATTATCAGCCCGCATTCACAGGGCACTCGAAAGCCAGTCGTCCACGCAAGGCAAAAAAGGAGCCCTCTCCCCCTAGGGCTCCTGAAG
>CANEDU010000087.1 GCA_947426355.1 uncultured Adlercreutzia sp.
ACGTGACGCTCGTGCCCTACATCGCGGCGGCCCACGAGGTGAAGACCAAGCCCACGCAGCATTCCGTGAAGGAGCTGCGCAGCCTCGGCGTGCAGCCTGACTTCATCGTGTGCCGCTCGGACCACGAGATAGAAGATAGCGTGCGCGAGAAGATCGCATCGTTTTGCGATGTGGACACCGACGATGTGCTCGCCTGCCCCGATGCTCCCTCCATCTACGAAGTGCCCGTGAGCCTCTACGAGCAGGGTTTCGACATCTCGGCCCTGGCGAAGATGGGGCTTGCGCCCCGGAAGATCAAGCTCGCGCCGTGGCGTGCCTTCCTGAAGGCCAAGGACTCTTGCGAAGGCGAGCTGGATATCGCCGTGGTGGGAAAATACGTGAGCCTGCCCGACGCCTACCTTTCCATCAACGAAGCGCTCGTGGCAGCAGGCATCGCCCACGGTCATAAGGTAAACGTCCACCTCATCGACGGCGAGGAACTCACCGCCAAGAACGCCGCCGAGGTGCTGGGCGCCATGGACGGCATCCTGGTGCCCGGCGGCTTCGGCCAGCGCGCTTTCGAGGGGACGATTGCCGCCGCCCGCTACGCCCGTGAGAACAACGTGCCGTTCTTGGGCATCTGCCTAGGACTCCAAGCTGCCGTGTGCGAGTTCGCTCGCGACGTGTGCGGCCTGGAGGGCGCCACCTCCGCCGAGTTCGCCGAGGACGCGCCTGCGGACGCACCGTTCGTCATCGACCTCATGCCCGAGCAAGAAGACGTGGAAGACAAGGGCGGCACCATGCGCTTGGGGGCGTATCCCTGCAAAGTCATGCCGGGCACCCGGGCGGAGGCGGCCTACGGCGAGCCGGTCATCTACGAGCGCCACCGTCATCGCTACGAGGTGAACAACGCCTACCGCGACAGACTCGTGGAAGCAGGCCTTGTGATTTCCGGCCTCTCCCCCGACGGACGCCTCACCGAGATGATAGAGCTGCCCGACCACCCCTTCTTCGTCGCCAGCCAGGGCCACCCAGAATTCAAGAGCCGCCCCACCAACCCCCATCCCCTCTTTAAGGCCTTCATGGGCGCCGCCAGCAAGCGCAGGAGCAACTAGAGGCAACGCAGCGCGGGAGCGGCCGGCATCGTCGGCAGCTTTCTCCGAACACCATAAAAAAATGGCGACCGCAGGTCGCCAAGTAAAAGCATGAGGGAGCGGAGCGCCTGAGCCGAAGGCGAACAGCGAAGCGGGTAAGCTGACGACGATACCGGCCACTCCCGCGCGAACGACCCTAAACCGGCCTTTCGTGGCCCTCCTCGGTAGTGAGAATCAAAGGCCCGTCCTCGGTGATGGCAACCGTCTTCTCGAAGTGCACCGAGGGCTTGCCGTCACGGGTGCGCACGAGCCAGCCGTCAGAGGCCACCTTCACCTTGCGGGTGCCCATGTTCACCATGGGCTCGATGGCGAGCACCATGCCCGGCAAAAGCTTCAGACCCGTACGGCGACGCCCGAAGTTCGGCACGTTGGGATCCTCGTGCATGGCGCGGCCGATGCCGTGGCCCACATAGTCGCGCACCACCGAGTAGCCCGCCGCCTCGGCCAAAGACTGCACCGCGTGCCCGATGTCGCCAAGGCGCTTGGTAGCCCGAGCGTTGTCGAGCCCCTCCCACATGCAGCGCTCCCCTACCTCCAAAAGCCGCCGCACTTCGGGAGCGACCTCGCCCACGGGATAGGTCCAGGCATTGTCGCCCACCCATCCGTCCACAATGGCGCCCGTATCGATGGAGATGATGTCCCCCTCGCGCAGCACGAGCCGCTTCGAGGGAATCCCGTGCACGACCGCCTCGTTCACCGAGGCGCAGATAGAGCCCGGAAAGCCACCGTAGCCCTTGAATGCGGGGATGCCGCCCTCGGCGCGTATGGTCTTCTCCGCGATGGCATCAAGCTCCGCTGTGGTGATGCCCGGCTCCACGGCCTCGCCGACGCGCCGCAAGGCTAAAGCCGACACGCGCCCGGCCTCCTTCATCGCCTCGATCTGCGCCGGGGACTTCAGCTTTACCGCCATGGAATCACGCCTCCCCTCGCTTGAGCTTTCGAGCCACCTTGCGCACGGCCCCCGACACAAACGACGCCTCGGGCCAATCGCCATGCACCGCCGGTCCATAGGTGACGAGCAGCGCAGCCAATCCGCCCACGAGAAGATAAGCAAAAGCTCGTGCCACATTGCCATCCAAGGGACCGAATCCCAAAGAGAGGGCCACGAGAACGCCATAGCCCGCAACGGCCCCCGCTCCTCCAAGAGCAAGACCTACGAGCAAAGATCGCATAACGCCACCTAGGCCCATAGGACCAAAATGGTGGCGCAGGTAAATAAAAGCAACCACATCACCGATAACATAGGACACGATCGTACTAGCCGCAATAGCCTCAAGCGTGGTTGGGACACCGTGCTGATAAGCCCATGCAGCCCCCAGCGTAACAGCAACCTGAGCAGCTACGGCGACAAAGTTGATGAGCGAGAAAATGCCCATGCGTCGAATGGAGCTGAAAATCATGTTCAAGTACGAGTTGACGCCATAGAAGGGTAATGCCGCAGCCATAACCGTCAAATAGCTGGCAATTTGAGCAATGGCGTCTTCGGCAAAGGCGCCAATGTGGTAAAGGGTCACGAGCGGGGTGGCGAATACCATAAGGTAGAGGGCCATGGGGATCATAAGAAACAAAATCTGACGCGTGCCGTCGATGATGCCAGCAATAACTCCAGGGGTGTTTCCGTCAGCCTGCATATCGGAGAGCTCCGTAAACAAGGTCGTTGTAACGGGTACCGCGAGGAACGAATAGGGGAACGTGAACCACAGACGCGCATAAGCGATGACTGAAGGACCGCTATCGGTAAAGCAGTAGGATGCAGCGTTTTGAGCCGAAACCGTAGCAAATGAGCATAAGGTGACAAACACTGCCGGCGCCCCAAGACGCAACGTATCCGCAAGGGCGGGATCCCGCAAGTCGATACGCGGACGAATACGAATGCCCACCTTCTTCAAAGCGGGAATCTGGAAGGCCATCTGAACGAACACACCAAGCGGGTTTCCAATGGCAATGGCAAGGAAAGCCAGGTTCTGGTCGGTCTGGGCAATGACGGCGTACAGAATGAACGACGCGATGACGATAATGTTGTTGAACACCGGTGCGAACGAGGACCAGAAGTACTCGCGGTTCGCATTCAAAAGCCCCGACACGATAGACGAGGCGCCGTAGAACACGATTTGAATGGCGAAAAACTGGAAGAAGAAGGTTGCGAGAGCCATCTCGTCCTGGTTCGAGTAGAAGCTCTGAGTGTAGATAATCTGCCCAGAGAACGCGACGCAGAGCACCGACACGATGGCGAGCAGCAGCACGACGATGGTAAGCAAGTTCGATGCGTACTCGTTGCCACGCTTGTCGCCCAACTGCTTTTTCACCGAAAGATACACGGGCAGAAACGCCGTAATGAGCATGCCGCCCATCACAAGTTCATAGAGCATGTTGGGCAGGTTGTTCGCCACCTGGTACGAACTGGACACGAAGGTGGAGCCCAAAGCGAAGGCCATGGCCCAGGTGCGCGCGAAGCCGGTGATGCGTGAGATGATGACGCAGATGGAGATGAGAGCCGCCGAGGCTCCGACCGACTCGGCGGACAGTCCACCGGCATCGACGACCTCTTCGGCGCGAGCCGCCTCATCGGTTGTTTCGGCGTCGATGAGCTCCTGCTGGCGGATTGACTGCTCGGTGGTGGCCGAGGAAATGGTTCTATCGAAGCCGGCATGAGAACCGACCACGGGGATGAGCCCCGTGGAGCCAGGGTCAACCGGAGGGTTCAGCAGCGTTTTGTCCACGCCACGGTGAAGACCGCGAGCCTCACGGCGCGCCTCGCGATTCGCGCGCGGATTATTGCGCGGCGCCGCGGGTGAAAAAACGCCATCTTCCCTCTCGCGCGTCGGCTCCACCGCGGCGGACTCAAGGCTGCCGGGCGCACGCCGCCCATGCCGGCCGAGCCTTTCAGGCGCGCTATCGCCTGACGCCGACGCGGGCGGATTCGAACGAATATGGCGGGCTCGTTGGAGCTTATCGGGCATGGTCGGACTCTTCGGAGTTGAGGGGTATAATTCATCTATCTTAGCAAAATCGGAAAGTGAACCCCCATGCACATACTTGTCGTACGCAATAACTCCAACCCCCAGGCCATCGATGCCTCGCTGCTCCTGACCACCTACCTCACCAGCCAGGGCGTCGACGTGCTGCTCGCCGACTCCTCGTCGCTGGGAACCGACCAGGGACGCGAAGAGGTGCGCCGGCAGCTCTCTGTCCCCCCTGACATGGTGGTCGTGCTCGGAGGCGATGGCACCGTGCTCCATACGGTCCATTTGCTGCGGGACAAGCAGGCGCCCATTCTTCCCATCAACTTCGGGCGCTTGGGATTTCTCGCCAACGCCGACGAAGGTGGACTCGTTTCCCTGGTGGCCGAGGGACTGGCCGGCGATTTGCATATCGAGTGCCGCAGCGTCCTTTCCATCGAGGTCGTTTGCGAGGGAGAACGCGATCCTTACGGCGACGACGAGGAACGCGACGCCTTCGACGCGCGCGTGGGCGACAGCGCCTCTGAGGGGGTTCAGGGCTCTCCTTTGGACAAGTTCGGCGTGAACGGGCGCGGACTCGCGGGCGCCCGGCAGTTCTTCGCCCTTAACGAGGCCGCTATCACCCGCGGCGCCTTGGGACGCATTATCGAGCTGACCTTGGGCGTCTCGGGCATCAACGTGGCCCGCATGCGCGGCGACGGTCTCGTAGTGTCCACCGCCACCGGCTCGACGGCCTACGCGCTTTCCGCCGGAGGTCCCCTCGTGTCCCCCGGGTTCAAGGGGCTCATCGCGGTGCCCCTCGCGCCCCACACCCTGCGTTCGCGCGCCGTGGTTACCGACAGCAGCGACATCATCGAGGTGTCGCTTGAGGACACGGACTCCTTCCGCGAGGCAACCTTGTTCGTCGATGGCGACATCGTCCCCTTCAAGCGGCCCTTGCGCAAGCTGTATCTCAAGCGCGCCCCCTTCGATGTCACCCTTCTGCGCGCCGATGGCGCCTCATTCTACGAGCGCATCTCCAAGGACTTCTTCGACGACTAACGTCGTCCAGCAAACGCCCCACACGCGCGAAAACAAAAAAACGGGCCCCGCAGTGCGGGGCCCGTTCTCTACGATAGAGAAGCGTCGATTTACTCGGCAGCCTCGGTGTAGGCGCGGGTCACCGTAGAATCCACGGCCACGCCGGGAGTCATGGTGCCGGAAACCGTAACGGACTTGACGTACTTGCCCTTCGCCGCAGCCGGCTTCATGCGCAGAATCTCGTCATAGACAGCGCCGTAGTTCTCGGCGAGCTGCTCGGGGGTGAAGCTCACCTTGCCGAGGATGACGTGCGCGATGCCGTAGCGGTCGGCGCGGTACTCCACGCGGCCGCCCTTCAGCTCGTTGATGGCCTTGACCACGTCGTTGGTGACGGTGCCCAGCTTCGGATTCGGCATGAGGCCGCGGGGGCCGAGGATCTTGCCGAGACGGCCGACCTTGCCCATCTGATCGGGCGTGGCCACAGCGGCGTCGAAGTTGAACTCGCCGGCCTGGATCTGCTGCATGAGCTCGTCGGTGCCCACGATATCGGCACCGGCCTCCTCGGCAGCACGCGCCGCCTCGCCCTCGGCGAAGACGGCCACGCGGACGGTCTTGCCGGAGCCGTTGGGCAGGCTCACGGTGCCGCGCAGCTGCTGGTCGGCCTGACGGGTGTCGATGCCCAGGCGGAAGTCGCCCGTCACCGTCTCGTCGAAGTTGGCCGTAGAGATCTCCTTCAGCAGCTTCATGGCCTCGAGGGGACGCAGGGCCTCGGCCGGAATCTGCTTCTCGGCCTCAGCGTACTTCTTTCCGTGCTTAGTCATTGAACTTCCTTTCGTGGTAATGGCGGGCGCTTCCAGCCCTTCCACTGTCGTTTAACCAGTCGAACTAGTCGACGGCCTTGCCCTGAAGCATAGCGGCAACCTTGCGGCTGGGCACGTACTTCTTCTTCATCTCGCGGCCCTCGATGCGCACGCCCATGGAGCGGGCGGTGCCGGCCACGATCTCCATGGCGGCCTCGATGGTGTTCGCGTTCAGGTCGGGCATCTTGATCTCGGCGATCTCGCGGAGCTGATCTTCGGTCAGCGTGCCGGCCACCTGGATCTGGGGGATGGCGGCGCCGCTCTTGATGCCGAGCTTCTCCTTGATGAGCACGGCCGCGGGAGGGGTCTTGCACACGAAGGTGAAGGACTTGTCCTCGTAGACCGTAATCTCGACCGGGATGATGGTGCCGGCCTGGTCCTGCGTCTGGGCGTTGAACGCCTGGCAGAACTGCATGATGTTGACGCCCTGGGCGCCGAGGGCCGGGCCAACCGGAGGAGCCGGGTTGGCAGCACCGGCAGGGATTTGCAGCTTTACAAATCCAGTGACTTTCTTGTCAGCCATCTGTGACTACCTTTCAGATGTATCGACGTTTACTTCTCTATCACTCAAAACTCACTGGTCGTGAGAAGCCCCGGTCCACGCGGGCACGCCCAGCAAGTCAAAGTGCTTGCAAAATTAGATCTTGGCCACCTGGTCGAAGGAAAGCTCGACGGGGGTCTCGCGGCCGAAGATGGAGACCATGACCTTGACCTTGCCCGCATCGGGCATAACCTCGGAAACCGTGCCATCGAACTCGGCGAGAGGACCGTGGGTCACCTTCACCGACTGGCCGACCTCGAGGTTCGTGGAGGTCTTCTTCGGAGCCTCGCGGCTCGTGCGCTTCATGATCTTGTTGTACTCCTCGCGGGTCAGCGCCTGGGGATTGCCCTGGCTGCCCACGAAGCCCGTGACGCCGGGCGTGTTGCGAACGGCGGCCCAGCTGCGATCGTCCAGCTCCATGCGGACGAGCACGTAGCCCGGGAACACCTTCTTCTCGCTCTCCACACGGCGGCCGCCCTCTTTAATCTCGGTGACCATCTCAGTGGGAATCTCGATGCCGAAGACGTTGTTCTCGAGACCCATGGCCTCGATGCGCTGCTCGAGATTCGACTTCACCTTGTTCTCGTAGCCCGAGTAGGTGTGCAGCACGTACCATTTCTTAGCCATCGATTACGCCCCAATCCCCGAGATGAACACGAGCAACGGCGTGATAATCACGTTGTCCAGAAGAGCCACGAACACGCCGAAGAACAGCAGGGCCACCACGACCACGCCGCTCCAGCGGAGCACGTCGGTGCGCGTAGGCCAGGTGACGCGCTTCATCTCGGACTTCACATCACGGAAGAACTGGAAGCGCTTCTTCTTCGGCTTCTCCTCCTTCTTGGAGGATTTCGCGGTATCAGTGGAAGACGCAGACTTGTCCTCGGAGCCCTTCTTGAACAGGGAGCCCTTCTTCTCCTCGGTCGCCTCGGCGGCCACCGGAGCCGGGTTCTGCCCTTCGAGCTCACGCTCGGCCTTGCGCTGCTGACGGGCAGCGGAGGCCTTGGCTTTCTGTGTCTTTGATTTCTTTGCCATGGGATTCCTTATGGAACATCTCTTGTCTAATCGCCAAAAAAGCAGCCAAGGGCTGCTCACATAAACAAGCTGGCAGGCCAGGAGGGACTCGAACCCCCAACATGCGGTTTTGGAGAC
>CANEDU010000088.1 GCA_947426355.1 uncultured Adlercreutzia sp.
TTCCCGAAATCGTGGCCGCCTCATCGCTCATCCATTCGCTCTACCAGCTTCGCCACGCGAAAAAAATCGAGCGCGCCGCCGCCGAGCTTGGCAAGGTGCAGGATGTGCTCATCGAGGTGAACGTGTCGGGGGAGGAGTCGAAAAGCGGCGTTGCTCCCGCCGAGGCCGCCGCGCTGGTGAAGGCCTGCGCTGCGTTGCCCCATGTGCAGGTGCGCGGCCTTATGACCATGGCGCCTGCGGGCGATAGGGCTGCCGCACGGTCCGCCTTCGCGGGCTTGGCTGCTCTGGCCGACGACATTCGCGCTGAGCTTCCCGAGGCGCAAGCCGCCGTGTTTACCGAGCTTTCCATGGGAATGAGCGACGATTGGCGCGAGGCCATTCCTTTGGGAGCGACCATTGTGCGCGTCGGTCGGGCCATCTTTAGTGAATCTTATCAGGAATAGCGCTCAACCTGCTATGATGAGCGGAACACTTTGCGGGGCGCCAATGCCCCTGAGACCTTAGAAGTACGACGGGCGGAAGCGCCCACATGAAGCAGGAGGCCCCATGGACGGCAAGAGCATGTTCGGCGATATCAAGTCGAAACTGGGATTTGGCCGCAAGGACGATTACGAGGAGTTCTACGAGGACTACGAAGAGTACGACGAGGGCGACGATTACGGCGAGTATGGCTACGACGAGTCCTACGGCCGCGCTGCCGGTTCTGCCTACGATCGCTACGACTCGGTAACCACGCGCGAGCCCGGCGAGCGCTCCCGCGGCCGCTCTTCCATGCCGCGCCTTGTCTCCATCGACGATGTGCGCGCCCGTACCGCGGTGCCCACGCTGCCCGAGGACGAGGCCGCATCTCCGCGTCGCAGCGGCTCCAATTCGTTCCGCACCATGGTTGACTCCTCGCTGCCACCGCAGATGACCCCCGAGGGCACGGCCGCCGCGTCTGCCGCCGCCTCGGCAGTGCACCATGCGCGCTCCGAGGGCCTGAACTCTCTCTTCGAGCCCACTACGCCCCCTGCCGACGACCGCGTGCCCTCATCTCGAGCGACGAGCGACTCCGCTTCGCGCTTCGCCCCCTCGCGCACGCTGAAGGTCATCGCCCCTTCGGCCTACAACGATGTCGAGGCGGTGTCGACGGCGCTGAAGCTCGGCAACGCCGTGGTGCTGAACCTCGCGGCCACCCCCGATGCGCTGGCCAAGCGCATCCTGGACTTCTCCTTCGGGGTTGCCAGCGCGCTGGATGCCAACGTGGAATGCGTGGGCAACAAGGTGTTCGCCCTTACCCGCATCGACGAGCTGTCCGAGGCCGAGCGCTCGTATTTGCGTACTCAGGGCATCGCATAGGCCGTTCCAACGATTCTAAGGGCAAAGGAGCCTTCAAGTTATGCTGACCTACCTTCTTGTGAGACTGGCCGACGCCTACTCCATGATCATCTTCATCTACGTGATGATGTCCTGGCTGCCTAACACCCAAAGTGGCGTTATCGGCGATATCTACCGCGCCTTGGGCAAGCTCTGCGACCCGTATCTGAACTTGTTCCGAAAAATAGTTCCGCCCCTTGGAGGAATGGTGGACGTGACTCCCATCATTGCTCTGCTTGTATTACAATTCGGGGTACGTTTGCTGGTGATGATCTTCTAAGTTCAGAAGGCCGGCATTCCGACGCTACAGCAACGTAACATCGTAAGAAACTGAGGTACCTACATGGCAATCACCGCTTCCGACATCCACAATCAGAGCTTCTCCATCGACCGTAAGGGCTACGATGTGGATGAAGTGGACGTGTTCCTGGAGCATGTCGCCGATGAGATTGACATCCTGAACGACACCATCGCCTCGTTGCAGGACCAGCTGGAGGCCGACCGCTTCAGTGGCTTCGACGCCCCGGCTGCCTCTACGGTGGCCATCTCCGAGGTAGCCGTCGACCCGGTCGACAACGCCGAGTGGGATGCTCAGCTCGCCCAGAAGGACGCCATCATCGCCGATCTGGAGCGCCAGCTTTCCGACAAGCGCGCCGACGACAACGCCATTGCCCAGGCCCTCATCATCGCCCAGCGCTCTGCTGACGAGATTCTCGCCAAGGCTAACGCGAACGCCACGGAGACCATCCAGGATGCTCGCGACGAGGCCCAGCGCATCATCGATCGCGCCAACACCGATCGCCAGGACGTCATCGACGCCATCCGCAAACTGCAGGACGACCGCGAGGATGCTCGCGAGGAGTATGCCGACCTGCTGAAGGACATCATCTCCGACGCCTCCCGCAAGCTGGCCGACATCGGCGCCAACGTGCCCGCTGCCGCCAACGCCTTCGATGGCGAGTACGATGTGGTACCCGGTCTCACCGGCAACTTCGAGATCGACGAGTACGTGGCTCCTTCGGCCTACGTGACGCCGGCCGCCCCCGCCGCCCCCGTTGCCGCCGCCGGCATGGCCGTGGCCGCCGCCACGCCGGTCGCCTCGGCCTACGAGAAGGATCTTTCCGGCTTCGGCGACGCCGACGACTTCGAGTTCGAAGAGATTGACTAATCGAGCGGGAAAACCTCCCAGAAACGACGAAAAGGCCCTGCGGGGCCTTTTCTTTTTGCGGAGGCGAGCGGGCCTGTAAGCCGGGTTCTGTCTTAGGACGGCCATTTATCTCGAACGCGAGTCGCCTCGCGCCTCTAGCACGCAACCCGAGCGCACGGCGGGCAACCGTATGGCGCTCCTATTTGCGCTTGCTCCAGATGGGGTTTACCAAGCCACGCTGTTGCCAGCGCGCTGGTGCGCTCTTACCGCACCGTTTCAGCTTTTCTCCTGTTTCGTGCGTGCTGCCAAGCAGCACGTTTCGCGCAGGGGAGTCTTCTTTTCTGTGGCACTAATCCGTCGGGTCGCCCCGCCCAGCCGTTAGCTGGCATCTTGCCCTGCGGAGCCCGGACTTTCCTCGCACCCTCGATGGGATACGCGACCGTCTGGCCCGCTCGCCTGTGGTATTGTAGCAGAACCGAGGAAAGAGAGAAGGAGCATCCCGTGACAACCTACGCCCTGGTGGGAGCAGCGGAATTCAACAGCGCGCGTTTTGCCGAGCGCTGGGCGGAGGGCGCCTATGCCGGCATCTTCGCCGCCGATGGGGGCTATAGCGCCCTTAAGGCCGTCGGGTGCGCTCCCGATCTCGTTCTGGGGGATTTCGACTCGCTGGGCTTTGTGCCTGCGGGGGTGCCCATCAAGGAATATCCTGCCGAGAAAGACGCGTCGGACATGGAGCTGGCGCTCGAGGAGGCCCTGGCCTGCGGCGCCGATGCCGTGGAGGTGTACGGCGCGCTTGGCGGCCGGCTCGACCATACGCTGGCAAACCTTCAGCTGCTCGCCTCCTTCGCCGAGCGCGGGCTCGGCGTGCGAGCCGTGGGCGCCGATTCCCAAATAGCGTTTCTCGTCGGTCCCGGGGAGCTACGCGTGAAAGGCGAGCCCGGCGCCATCGTATCCGTCTTCTCGCTCAGCGACGCCAGCGCGGGCGTGGTGGAAGAGGGCCTGAAGTACTCCCTCGACGGCGTAGCGCTCACCAACCGCACCAGCTGGGGGCTTTCCAACGAACTTACCGGCGCCCCTGCCCGCATTGCCGTAGAAAGCGGCACGTTGGCGGTGTTCCTGCCCCTGTAGGACGCCCGTCCGCGTCCGCGCCATCCGCCGCGCGCCCCGCCTTCCCTATACTGTTTCCACAACCTCATAGCTGGGGAGCTTGCAGCCGCACGGCGGCCGGGCAGGCTGAGAGGGAGCACCGCATTGCTCCGACCCGACGAACCTGATATGGGTAATGCCAACGAAGGGAGTTTCCATGGTCGAATGTATCGCCGCATCCGAAATGGCGTGCGCTTCCGCCGCCCTGGCCGATGCTGCCGGGCTCGTCACGCAGATCGATTTCGCCCGCGCGGGCATCGTCACGCCCCAAATGGAGGCCGTGGCCGCCGCCGAGGGGCGCGACCCCGACGCCATTCGCGCCGCCGTCGCCGCGGGGCGCATCGCCATTCCGGCGAACATTCACCACGAAAGCCTTGCTCCCGAGGGCGTGGGTGCGACCCTTGACGGTGTGCCGCTTTCCACCAAGGTAAACGTGAACCTCGGCATCTCCGGGGATCTGGCTGACGAGGCCTTGGAATGGGAGAAAGTGGACGTGGCCCTTGCCTTGGGTGCCGACGCCATCATGGACCTCTCGAACTCTGGCAAGACCCGCGCGTTTCGCCGTCGGCTTATTGAGAAGTCGCCGGCCATGATCGGCACCGTGCCCATGTACGACGCCATCGGGTATCTGGAAAAGGCGCTCATCGCCATCACCCCCGAGGACTTTCTGGAAGTGGTGCGGGCGCATGCCGAGGACGGCGTGGACTTCGTCACCATTCATGCGGGCATGAACCGCCGGGTCATCGAGTCGTTCAAGGAAACGGGGCGCCTCACCAACATCGTGTCCCGCGGCGGCTCGCTCATTTTCGCCTGGATGGAGGCCACCGGGCGCGAGAACCCCTTCTACGAGTACTACGACGAGGTGCTCGCCATCCTGCACGAGCACGACGTGTGCATCTCCATCGGCGATGCCATGCGCCCGGGCAGCGGTTACGACGCCACGGATGCGGCCCAGATCGCCGAGCTCATCGAAATCGGCAAGCTCACCCGCCGCGCCTGGGACGCTGGCGTCCAGGTGATGGTGGAAGGTCCCGGGCACATGGCTCTTGACGAGGTCGCCGCCAACATGAAGCTGCAGAAGCGGCTGTGCCACGAGGCGCCCTTCTACGTGCTGGGGCCGCTCGTCACCGACATCGCGCCCGGCTACGACCATATCACCGCGGCCATCGGCGGCGCGGTGGCGGCCATGGCGGGCGCCGATTTCCTCTGCTATGTGACGCCGGCCGAGCATCTGCGCCTGCCCGACGCCAACGACGTGCGCGAGGGGCTCGTGGCCACTAAAATCGCGGCTCATGCGGCCGACATCGCCAAGGGAGTGCCCGGTGCCCGCGACCGCGACAACCGCATGAGCGACGCGCGCCGCCGTGTGGCGTGGGACGAGATGTTCGGCCTGGCGCTCGATCCCGACCGCGCCCGCTCCATCTTCGAAAGCGCCCCGCCCTCCACCGAGGGCACCTGCACCATGTGCGGCAAGATGTGCGCCATGAAGACGGTGAACGACATCATGGATGGACTCACGGTTGATCTGGATGCGCACTAGGCGCGAGAAAAGTTTTCCCGTGAAATTTGCAATTTTTTCGGGTTTGTTAGACATTGGATGTCGAAAGTGCCGCGCCGTGCGTCAGCGGCGGTGGATTGACCAGGCCTTTTGCGACGCGTTTTCGCCTCAAGCTGAGCAATCTGGCAAGGTAATGTCTAACAAACCCGTTTTTTTGAAAATCAGGGACAGAAAAATCGCCTGAGGCGATTCGAAGTCCCGTACGCAGGCCTCCGGAAGCGAGAAAGGTTGCAATATGGAACACGAGAAGCCCGTTTGGTCGCCTGAGGCAATTCGCGAGGCGCTCAAGCTCTACGCGGTTACGGACAATGCGTGGCTGGGGGAGCGGACGCTGGCGGAATGCGTGGAGGCGGCGCTCGCCGGCGGGGTGACCTTTGTGCAGCTGCGCGACAAGCATGCCGACGATGCGACTCTGCGCGCGGAGGCCGCCGAGTTGCTGGCTCTCTGCCGTGCGGCCGGCGTGCCCTTCGTGGTCAACGATGACGTGGAGTGCGCTCTGGCCGTTGGCGCTGATGGCGTTCATGTGGGGCAGGACGACATGGCCTGCGAACGCGCCCGCGCGCTGCTTGGCCCCGATGCCATCGTGGGCGTGAGCACCCAGACGGTGGAGCAGGCCCGCGCGGCCGAGGCGGCCGGGGCCGATTACCTGGGCGTGGGCGGTGTTACCGGCACGGCCACCAAGCCCGAGGCCGGCGTGCTCGCTCCCGATGAGTTCCGCGCTATCGCCGCGGCGGTGAACATCCCCGTTGTGGCCATCGGCGGCGTGAACGCGGAGACGATTCCGCTTCTGGCCGAGCTTAACGTGGATGGCGCCGCCGTCGTGTCGGCTATCTTCGCCGCCGACGATATTGAGGCTGCCACCTGCGAGCTTTCTCGTATCATCGATGAAACACTTTAGTGCGACACTCCGAATAGCTCTGCAGTTCTCGTCTCGTGTCATCCCGAGCGGGGCGCGTAGCATCAGGGTCAAAGGGTTTTCGAAAGAGAGGAAGGACTTCCATGCTGGGAGATGAAAACAACAACGATCTGGTGGACCTCTCCGCCATCGACCACGCGAAATGCGCGCTCCTCGTCATCGACGAGCTGGGCGACCCGACGGGCACGCCGCTCGAGCCGGTGCTTCTGCCCTCCATCCTGCAGACGGCCAAGCTTACCGAGGCCGCCCGCACGGCGGGTATGCCCGTTATCTTCACCAACGACGCGCACATCCCCGGCATCGACCGCGAGCTGGCGCTGTGGGGCACCCACGGCATCGCCGGCACTCCCGAGGCGCAGACCTCGCCGCTCCTGAACCCCCAGCCCACCGATTATGTAGTGGAGAAGCGCCGCTACAGCGGCTTTTTCCAGACGGGGCTTCTTCTGCTGCTGAACGAGCTGGGCGTCGACACCCTCATCTGCTGCGGCATGGACACCAACATCTGCGTGAAGCACACCGTGGCCGATGCCTACTTCAACAACTTCAATATCATCGTGGTGGGCGACGCCACGGCCACCTTCCTCGTGGGCGACCAAGAGGAAGGCCTCGACTACATGCGCACCTGCTACGCCGCCAAGATCATCGACACCGACGAGGCCGTGAAGCTCATCGAGGGCTAGACCGCGCGTGACGATTGACCATCGGAAGGAGGCGGCCGCGCGGGTCGCCTCCTTTTTGTGAGATGATAGGCGCACTCGTATGCGCGGAGAAAGGAATGCCATGAAGGCGGTACTCACCATTGCCGGGTCCGATTCCAGCGGGGGCGCGGGCATCCAGGCCGATTTGAAGACCATCGCTGCCCATCAGCTGTTCGGCGAGAGCGTCATCACGGCGCTCACGGCCCAGAACACCATGGGCGTATTCGGTGTGTTGGATGTGGATCCCGCCTTCGTGGGCGCCCAGATCGACGCGGTGTTCGACGATATTCGCCCCGACGCGGTGAAGATCGGGATGGTATCTTCGCCCGCCATCGTGCGCGCCATTGCCGATGGGCTGCGCCGCCATGGGGCCGAGAACATCGTCGTGGACCCGGTCATGGTGGCCACCTCGGGCTCGGCGCTCATCGCCGATGAGGCGGTTGACGCGCTCGTGGCCGAGCTGTTCCCCTTGGCCGCGGTGATCACGCCGAACATTCCCGAAGCCGAGGTGCTCGCGGGCATGGCCATCAGCTGCGCCGACGATGTGGAGCGCGCCGCCGAGCTCATCGCCGCCCGCTGCGTCGCCGCGGGCGAGACGTCGCCCAACCCAGATGCGGAGCCCCGCATGCCGGCCATCATGGTGAAGGGCGGCCATGGCGTGGGGGAGCCCGATGCGGCCGACGACTATCTGCGCATGGCCGGCGGCGAGCACGTGTGGCTGCACGGCAAGCGCGTGCGCACCGAGAACACCCACGGCACGGGCTGCTCGCTCTCCTCGGCCATTGCCTGCGGGCTCGCCCAGGGTTTCTCGGCGGATGTGGCCGTGCGCGAGGC
>CANEDU010000089.1 GCA_947426355.1 uncultured Adlercreutzia sp.
GACCGTGACGGTGCACTTGATGGGCTTGTTCACGACCTCGCCGTTCTCGGTGCCAAGCGGGGCCTCGAAGGTGAACTCCTTGGTCTGGCCCGGCTCCATGCCGACAAGCTCCTCATCGAAGCCGGCGGGCATGTAGCCCTGACCCATAAGATAGGTGCGGTCCTCGCAAGTGAGCGCCGTAATCTCCTCGCCATCGTCGTAGCACTTCATAGCGATGGAGCAGGCATCTCCGGCCGTAAGGGGCTTCGGATCGGTGACCACGTAGGTGACCGAGTTCTTCGCCAGCTCGGCAATCTGGTTGTCGATGGCCGATTCGTCGAAGACGAAGGGCTCCACGGTAATCTCCACCGGCTCGTAGCTCTTCAGCTCGTAGGTGGGCTTCACGGTGACGTTCAGGGTGAAGGAGAACTTCTTGCCGCGCTCGAACTTCACCGTCGGGACCGCTTTCGGCGGAAAAGCGGGCACGAGGTTGCGGCGATCGAGGGCGCGGGGCACAAGCACCTCGATGGCGTTGGGCTCGATGATCTTGTCAAGATCGCTGATGCCGAGCTGCTCCTTTACAGCCTCCTCGACGCTCTTGCCCGGCGTGGGACGCACGCCCATGGACATCGCGAAGGCCTGGGCGGCCTCGCGCAGAGCGTTGTTGACCTCTTGAGCCGTGGCTTCGCAGTCGAGCTTGATGACGCCGTTGGCCGGCTTGCTTTCGGTGACACGCATGGTTTGGCTTTCTCCTTCTCGCAAGAGGGGCCGGCCTTGTGCCGAACCCTACTGGTTTGCGGGATATGGTATCACAGCCGCGAATAATAGACGATATCGGCGGGGCAAGCCCACAAATCTCTTGGGCAGCGTCCTACTCGTTGGATTTCAGGCTCTCCACCATGTCGATCCTCGCAAGCTTCGGGCGCATAACGAGCATGATCACGGCGGTGAACACCATGGTGAGCAAGAACGCAACGACGAAGCTCATGCCGTGAATCGTGCGTCCGAACATCACCTGGTCCACTTCGGCGGTGACCACGACGAAGCCCTCCAGCACCACGCCGAGGGCCAGGCCCGCCAAGGCGCCCATGATGGTGAGCAGCACGATTTCGCGGAAGATGTAGGCGTTCACCTCGCCAGACGCGAAACCGAGCACCTTCAACGTGGCGATTTCCCGGGCGCGCTCGGTGATGTTGATGTTCGTCAGGTTGTACAGCACGATGAACGCGAGCGCCGCCGCGGCCACCACGAGCACCACCACGACCATATCCACCGACTTCAGCATCTGCTTGTAAGAACCGATGACCTCGTCGTTGAAGGCAACCGTGTCCACGGCTCCCGTGGCGCGCAAAGCCTCGGAGAGCTCCTGACGCTCGCCCTCGTCGGTGGTGGCGCGAGCGTACACGGAGAGGTTGTCCGGCTCGCTGCCGAAGGTGCGCTCGTAGGTGCCCGGCGTCATGAAGGCGTAGTCGCCGATATAGTTCTCGATAATGGCCGTCACGGGCACGGAGTAGGTGGTGGCCGTGGCGTTGCCCAAGTCGTCCTGCTCGGCGAACACCACAGCATCGCCCACAGAAAGCCCCAGCTTGGCAGCCAGCTTCTCGGTAATGACCGCCCCGGTATCAGACAGCGCGACCGCCTCGTGGTCTTCACGCGTGCGGAAATGCCACAGATCGCCGAAGGCCGCGGCATCGGCGGGGGCCACGATCGTGGTCATGGCCTCGACGCCACCGGCGCCTTGGGCGATCATGGACGCCTTAGTGGCGCGCACCACTAAGGGCAAGCGCGTCGTATCGGCCAGGATGTCGGCCGCCGCCTCGCGCTCGCTCTCGGCGGCGTCTTCCTTCTCCGAGATGACCACGTTGTAATCTACCAGCTCGCCATACTGCACGTCGATGATGTCGTTGATGGAGTTCTGCAGCCCCAAACCCGTGAGCAAAAGCGCCGTGCAGCCGGCGATACCGATGACCGTCATGATCAGACGACGCTTGTAGCGGAAGATGTTGCGGAACGTCACCTTCCACGAGAAGGAGAGGCGGCGCCACACGGGCCCCACGCGCTCGAGCAGGATGCGCCTGCCCGCCTTGGGCGCCGGCGGCTGCATGAGGGCCGCGGGCGTCTCCCGCAGGGTCGCCGCGGCGGCAGCCCAGGTGGCGACAAGCGTGATGCCGACGCCGAGGCCGGCAGCGGCCAGGGCGATAGGCCAGTCGATGGGCATGGCGGCGCGGGGCACATAGTAGACGATGGAGTAGGCCTCCATGATGACCCAGGGCAGCACCTGAGAAAGCGCCGCGATGCCGACAACGCTGCCGAGGCCCGCGGCCAGAGCGGCATAGAGGAGGTCCTTCGACGTGATGCGCGCCCGCCCGTAGCCGAGCGCCTTGACGGTGCCGATGAGCATGCGCTCTTCTTCCACCATGCGAGTCATGGTGGTGAGCGCCACCAGAGCGGCCACAAGGAAGAAGATGAAGGGAAAAAACGACGCAATGGCATCGATGCGGTCGGCGTCGTCGGCGAAGCTCACCACACCGAAGTTCTTCGTGCGGTCCATGACGAGCCAGTCGGGCGGCTCGATATCGTCGACCTCCCTTTGGGCATCGGCGAGCTCTTGCTCGGCCTTATCGAGCTCTTCGTTGGCCTTGGCGGCGGCCTCGTCGAAGTCGGCCACGCCCCGCTCATATTCGGCGCGACCCTCTTCCAGCTCGGCTTTGGCCTGCTCGTATTCGGCCTTGCCTTCCTCCAGCTGCTTTTTGCCCTCTTCGGCAGCGGTCTTGCCCTGCTCGAGTCGGCGCTGGGCCGCGGCTATTTGGGCGTCGGCCGCCGCGCGCTCTTGGGACAGCTGGGCCTTGGCCTCCTCCAATGCCGTTGCCGCAGCGGCGATGTCGGCGATGTTCTTCTCGAGCTCGGTTTTGGTGGCCTCGATCTGGGCGCGCTCCTCGGCGGGAAGATTGGGCATCTGCAGGGCGGCGTTGGCCTGGTCGAGAGCCTCCTGTAGCCTGGGCAGCGCCGCCTGGGCCTCGGCGAGATTCGCCTCATTGGCCCGAATCTGCTTCTCGGCCTCGGCAAACTGCGCCTCGGCATCGGCCTTGCGCTTTTGCAACGTCTCGCCGCCCTGGACGTATTCCTTCTCGCCGTCGGATATTTTCTTCTCGTTGGACGCGAGCGTGGAGGCAGCCGCATCCAGCTTGCGCTGCCCCTCGTCGATTTCCTCTTTGGCCGCGTCGAGCTCGGCGCGCGCATCGGCGAGCTCGGCCTTGACGCGGGCCTCCTCTTTCTCATATTCAGCGCGGGCCTCGTCCAAATCGGCCTGGGCCTCGGCTTGAAGCCCGGCCACGCGCGCCTGCTCGCGCTCGGGAGCAATGTCCTCGATGGCAGCGACCACCTGGGCCACGCGGGCATCGTAGGCGTCGCTTTCGGCGGGAAGGTCCGCCGCGCCTTCCACCGCCACGAAGGCCTCCACATAGGGCATGTCAGCATCGAAGGCCTCGGGCAGCACGTACATGAACTGCTCGATGGTCCCCGAGCCGATGGTGGAGGTGCCCATGGCCGTGGAGCTCACGTAGAGCGGCGAGTGCACGCGCCCCACCACGGTAAACTCCGTGACGGCAAGGGCATCGTCCGCATTGCCCGCCGACAGGTCGACCGTAATGGTGTCTCCCAAAGCAGACGGCCCGCTCATGACGCGGTCGTTGAAGATGACACACTCGTTGGCCGCCTCGGGCCAGCGCCCTTCGGCCAACTCCAGACGGTTCAGGTAGTTGCCATCGGACGACTCGATGGTGGCGGCGTCGGCCTGCGTGCTAGCCGCAGCACTTGGCGAGAGCGAGTGGGCGCGCATGACGTACTGCTCGCCGTTCATGGTGGCGAGCACATCGGCGGAGTAGGCCGCCTGCACGCCGGAGACGCCTGGCACCTCGCGCAGGGCCTCGATATCCTCATCCGTAAGCCCGAGGGTGGAGACCACGCGGACGTCCATGAGGCACGTGCCGTCGTAGTACTCATCGGCAGCGAGCTTCATGTCGGGCGCCGTCATGCGCAGGCCGGCGTAAAAGCCCGTGCCCAGCGCCACAATGGCCGCAATGGCGATGAAGCGACCGAGCGAGTGACGAATAGAGCGCGCTATGTCCTTATTGAAGGCCCCCAACGCTACCACTCCAGAACCTCGGCCGACAGCGGATGCCCATTCAGCTCAACCGAGGCCACCGACCCCTCGCGCACGTGAATGACGCGGTCGGCGATGGCCGTGAAAGCGGAGTTGTGGGTGACGACCACGACGGTGCGGCCCGTATCGCGGCAGGTATCCTGCAAAAGCTTCAGGATGGCCTTGCCCGTCTCGTAGTCGAGCGCGCCGGTGGGCTCGTCGCACAAAAGCAGCTTGGGGTTCTTCGCCAGGGCGCGGGCGATGGCCACGCGCTGCTGCTCGCCGCCGGACAGCTGGCCGGGGAAGTTCGCCCTGCGCTCGGACAGGCCCACCGCCGCCAGCACTGCATCGGCATCGAGCGGATCGCGGCAAATCTGGCTCGCCAGCTCCACGTTCTCGCGCGCCGTGAGATTTTGCACCAGGTTGTAGAACTGGAAGACAAAACCGATGTCGTGGCGACGATACTGCGTGAGCTGCTTGCGGTTGAAGGAGCTGACGCACGCGCCGTCCAGCGTGATGGTGCCAGAGGTGGCCGAGTCCATGCCGCCGAGCATGTTCAAAAGCGTCGTCTTGCCGGCGCCGGAGGGCCCCACGATGACCACGAACTCGCCCTGCTCTATCTGGAAGCTCATGGCGCGCACGGCGGCCACTTCCACCTCGCCCATTTGGTAGATCTTGCTCACGTCGGCGAATTCCACGAAGGCCATGGTTCCTCCCAGCACCCGGCGCCCCGCTCGGGCGCTTTTCTCTCGATCCCTAAGATACACGATAAGGAACTGAGAGGGCACCCCCGAGAATCCCCTCCACATCTACTTTTCGTCCAAAAGGTGCATCAACTCGCCATGGGAGTGAACCCCGGTCTTCGCGTAAATAGCTCGCACGTGAGACCGCACCGTGGTGATGGACACCACCAACACTTCACTGATTTCCTTCGGCCTCTTCCCCGCGACAAGGTACTCGAGTATCTCCGCCTCACGGTCGGTCAAACCAGAAGATCGGGCCAGGCGGCGGCAGCGCTCGGCCCGTCGGCTCGCCAACTTTCCATGGGCATCCTCGTGAGGAAGAAGACCCCAAACCGTTTTGGCAAACTTCTCCGAATTGGTGTGGAAAGTGACCAGGGACAGTATCACGAAGATGACGGCACCGATGACGCTGAAAGCAGTCTCGTCGAGAACGACGCTCTCATGCACGCCGAATCCCACCAAGCATCCCAGAAAAAATCCTGCTGACTTAATGAGGAACGCGCGGGCGAATACCTGCGTCGGCGAGGCTTTGATGACGCGAGCAATAGTATAGCTCGCGACAGCGAGCAGAACATCGAAATAGTATAGGGCGCATGCCTGCAAAATGAGAAGTGGGAGAAACTCCGTGTCCATAGTAAGAGGACCGAGAAGAGCCGCCACCGTGACAATAGGGAAAACGTATTGATAGAAACGGTTCCAGAGACGCACCACATCAGTACCGTCACTTTGCCGAAGCGTCACCGAGAACAACCCGAGGGCCGCCACTGCACCGAAGAGGAACGCCGTGACACGGCTCGCGACATCTAGGGACAAGGCCAGAGGCACCACGTGGAGGAATCCAAACACTGCCCCGTAAGCACCTATGATGAGAAACAGGGCAAAAGAGGGCGCTCCACGATGGCGACCCTGTGATTCTCCCTTGCGTCGCGACACCCCCATCGGAGCATAGGGTTCGCGTTCGAATTGCACTCGCAAGCAGGAACCCGCCCTCATAGCCCGAACAAAACAGGCAGCGGATCCAGCAACGAGTGCCATATGGAGCACCTCGGAAACCAGAACCGGGGCGCCAGCCTCCAAGATGCTGAACAGCCCTTGGACCGTGAGGGTGGTCAGAGCCACAAGCGCCACGACGGTCGCGAGGAATGTTCGCGCGCCTACCCCAGCAGTCGCCTGGCAGCACAGCGCGAAGAAGAAAGCTCCTGAAGCAGCCCCCGTCACCTGCACAACTATCATGGACAGCATATCGGAGGCCCCCACCGACCAATAGAACGCCACGACGTTGGCCGCTTGCAACGCGAAGAAAAACACCCAGAAGCGGTCGTTCAGGACGATAGCCCGCAGACGGTCGGGACGCATCTGAGCCAAAGCGTAGCCCAAGATGAGCCCGACGGCGTGGGCGTTGCATGACTGGGCACGCAGATTGACGAGCGCCCCGAGCACCGTACCGCAGTCCAGAGACCAGCTCGCCGACTCGTGCAGCAGCTGGGCCGACGAGACGAGTAGAACGCAGGCGCCGAAGGCGGCCCAATAGCCCTTGGATTGTGACGCCGCTGATTTCCCGCCCTTACGCTCTTTCGCCCTTCCCAACAAAGCTTCCACAACCCTTGCCCCCTCGTCACCAGCTTTTTCGAACTCCATGGTACAGGAGGAGACTACCATACAACCCCGGGGAAAATGCTTCACATACATAGGCCCCCATCAGGCTTTTCTCGATATCCTTAAAAATTGAGGAGGAGTTTTCGCCATCTCCGCATTCTTTGGCGGTCACGACAAGGGTTCCCCTTCCCTAGACTTTTAAGTATCGCCTCCCGCAGCTGCGCCACCAAGCAGCCGGACGAAGGCGGACAGAGTTGGTTCCTAGCAAGGAAGGAGAAGAGGATGGACACGACAACGAACCAGCGACGCAGGCACTTGCTCGCAGCTCTCGGCGTCATGGCGGCCGTCATCGGCCTCGCCCTGGCCCTTTGGGGCTGCGCGCCCCATGCCGAGTTCAGCAGCACAGGAGGCGCCGAAAAAGCGGCAGCGAGCGAGGAGACGGTGGTCGGGCTGTATCCCGACTTTACCGAAAAGAGCTCGGGGCTCTTCAACGACACCTATCAGACTACCGAGCTTCTGAACGCCGGCAACCGCGGATGCAACTCGTGCCACGAGGATCTGTGGGACATCATGAACACGAAGGAGGGCTACAACCACATCCTGACCCACGTGGGCTACGACAAGGCCCTCACCTACCAGGACTGCGAGCCCTGCCACCGCGGCCACACTACGCTCACCGGGCCCTACCTCGGCGACTTGCTGCACGCCGCCCATTACGGCAGCGAGCAGTTTGTCGAGGCCAACGGCAACTGCTGGAGCTGCCACGCCATGGATTCCGCCGGTTCCCAAGGCGACTACCAGTTCATGCTCTGGG
Organism: uncultured Adlercreutzia sp.; assembly: GCA_947426355.1. Lineage (GTDB taxonomy): Bacteria > Actinomycetota > Coriobacteriia > Coriobacteriales > Eggerthellaceae > Adlercreutzia. The sequence continues at coordinate 7,274 of CANEDU010000089.1, forward strand.
ACGACTTCTACGACAGCCCGGCGCTGGGCGGCTACCCCAACATCGCCAACGACGAGACCACCCGCTACTGGCTGAGCGTTCGCGGCAAGGATTCCAGCGATGCCATAGGATTCAACAATCGCATGGACACCGAGCAGAACCCCACCATATCCGTCAGCTTCGCCCAAGACGTCACCGATCATGAGGATGTCTTCATCGTGAACAACTGGGGCGAGGAAGTGACCGAGAAGAACGGCGAGCCCTTCGACTTCAACGAAGTGTGCAGCGAGGACAATACCTTGACGATC
>CANEDU010000090.1 GCA_947426355.1 uncultured Adlercreutzia sp.
CACGCGGCTGCCGCAACCGCGCTACCATAAACCCCCGCAAGCCACGCGGAACTGCCCGAGGCCAGCTGGGTCGAAGAGGAAGAGGGGCCCAGGGGAGCCACCGCGCAAAGAGGCCGCCTCCGACATCGCGGAAAGCGGCCTCTGCTTCGAAGAGTGGCTCGTTGAGCGCTACAACATCCAGGGCTGAGCGATGGTGATGGGCAGCGCGGCGCTCACGATCATGAGGCGCAGCACGAAGCCGCCGATGAGCACGCCCGCATCCGACAGGGCGCTCACCATCTGACCGGTGCGCGAGCACTCCAGCTCGTGGCTGGCGATCCACAGCATCCAGCATTCCAGCACCGTGGGCAGCACCAGGCCGATCGCGATGAACAGCAGCCAGAAGCACGGGGCCCAGTTGCCCATGATAAGGGCGGCCACGCTCTCCCAGCCGGCCGGGCTCGGGTTGGCCGAGGTGACGAACAGCAGCGCCGCCACCAGCACCAGCTCCACCACGGGCAGCCAGAAGTGGAACTTCTTCAACATCACCACTTCGTTGAACTCCGCCGGAGCGGCAAACGCGCCGACGAGCAGCACGGCCGCCATGCCGGTGGACACCGCCGACACCAAAAACAGGATGGGCAGAAGTGCTGTGTTCCACAGCGGGAAGCCCTGGCACACGCCGAGCAGGCAGCCGGTGTAGACAGCCACGCACAGGCCCATGACCATACCCACGATGTCGAGCCACTCGGGCACGGCCTTTTTCAGGAGGTCGAGCACGAGCACCACGAGGGCCACCACCACGAACACCGCCAAGAACACCACGCCCCAGGTCATGACCGACCCGAAGTTGGTCAGCAGAAGCGCGAAGCGCAAGGGATGCGCAAAACCGGCGGCCGCGTCGAACATGAGCAGGCACAGGCCGATGATCACCACGGCCGGCGCGATGATGCGGCCGATGCGCATCAGGCGCGTGCAGCCGGGATGGCGGAAGCGGATGAACACCGCCGTGACGAAGGCGCCGCCGCCCAAGCCGGCGAGGAAGAGATACCATGCGATGATGGCTCCCCAAATAGGTTCGTAGGTCATCTCAATCACCTCACGTAATAGACTTTGGCGCGGGTCAGGTCGCCGGCGATAGGCTTGGCGTGCTTCTCCACGATGGCGCGCGACACCTCGGAATCGGGGTCGTCCAGGTCACCGAAGATGCGGGCATGGGTGGGGCAGGCGTCCACGCAGGTGCACGTGGTGCCGCCGTTTTCCGTCTGCACCGCGCAGAAGCGGCACTTGTCCACGGCGCCGGTCTTGGAATTGCGCACGCGCACCTGATAGGGGCAGGCGCTCATGCAGTACAAGCAGCCGATGCAACGGCCCTGGTCCACCGCCACGATGCCGTCGGCGCCCACATGGGCGGCTCCGGTGGGGCACACGCTCGCGCAGGGGGCGTCCTCGCAGTGCATGCACTGCAACGGCACGGTCTCCACGCGCACGTTCGGGTAGGTTCCCGTCTCGACCCGCTCGTAGCGGATGAAGTCCTCGTCGGGCTCCAGGTTGTTCTGCCTCTGGCACGCCGTGCGGCAGGCGTAGCAGCCAACGCACTTGGTCGTGTCGATGAGCATTCCGTAGCGTGTCATCATGCACCAGCCTTTCCGACCTTCACCATGGTCTCCTGCAGAAGCGGTGCGCCATAGCCCGGCTCAAGACCGAAGGCCGCAAAGCGCGCCTGGCGCACACCGAGGCCGTCGGCTTGGGCTTGCTCGTCGTCTTCCACACCGTAGTGGGCGGCCAGATACAGCGTCGCGGGCTCGATGAGCTCGGTCACGTGCACCCGCACCGGCGCGGAGGCGTACTCGTTTTCAATAATTACCTTGTCGCCCTCGGCCACGCCGACCGCCTCGGCGGCCGCGGCGTTCATCCACAGGCTGTCGAGGTCGTACTGCTCGGCGATGGCGGCCAGAGGCGCCGCGTTTACGGTCTTGGTCGCCGCCTGAACGGCCTGGTTGCCGGTGGTGAGCCGGTAGTAGCCGAACCCGAGGGCATCCGGGGTCACCGTAGGCTCCACCCAGGTGGGGGTGGGAGTGTAGCCGGCCTTGGCACAAGCAGCGCTCGCGCATTCCACCTGACCCGACGCCGTGGGCCACACGATGGCCTCGGCCGCCAGGGGCTTAAGAGAGGTGGTGCCCACCGCCGCGGCGCCCTCATAGGTGCAACCGCACGCCTCGCACATCTCGGCGGCCGCAGCGGCCACGTCGAAGTTGAAGGCATCGGCCACGTCGGCCGCCTGGGCGAGCCCGCTGGCAATCTCGGCCACCGAGCGGGCGTCTTCCACGGCAGGCTCAATCACCTGAGACGATACGTTCAGCACCGGGCTCACGGCGCCGGTCACGGTGGGAAGCTGGGCGCTTTCCGCCCACACCTTCTCGGGCAGCACGTACCGGCAGCTGCGAGCCGTCTCCGTCATCTCGGGGGTGATGGCCACGGTGAGCGGGCAGCTCTCCACGGCCTCGCGCACGTAGTCCGGGTCGGGATACTCGGCCTCCACGTTGGCGTCCACCAAAATGAGGCCGGAGATGCCGCCCTCGCGGGCAAGCCGCAGCGCGTAGGCCGGCGATCCGCCCACTGCAAGCGGGTAGGTCTCGGCTGTCACGTCGGCCGCCTCCACAGGCAGGGGCGCCACCGATACCGCGGCCCACTCCTTCACGGGAGCGGCCAGGTAGGCGCCGCCGGGAACGTTCCAGCAGCCGAGCAGCGTGTTGGTCAGGGCCACGGCGCGGGCCAGCTCGCCGGTGTTGCCGTAGGAGCCGCCGAACAGCGCCATCCACGACAGGTCGATGCAGGCTTGCGGCGCCGCCTTGGCCATGTCGCCGGCCAGCGTCTCTATGACGTCGGCGCCCAGGCCCGTCACCGCCGCCGCCCAGGCCGGGGTGTAGTCGGCAAGGGCCGTCTTCCACTCGTCCAGGCCGGCCATAGAGGCCTCGGCGCTCTCGGCCGCACCGCGCTCGAGGATGCCGCGGGCCAGGGCGAGCACCAGGGCCAGATCGGTGCCGGAGCGCACGGGCAGCCACTCGGTGGCCAGGCTCGCGGCGGCGGGCATGCGGGAGTCCACCATGACGATGCGGGCTCCGGCAGCGCGGGCCTCCTCCAGGGCGGCCACGGTGCCGGGGTCGGGCACCTCCACGGTGCTCGCTCCCAAAATAACCACCATCTTGGCGCGGGCATAGTCAACCTCGAAGGCCGTGAAACCCGTGGCCTGGGCCAGGCCCGAGGCCACCGACGCCGATGCGGTGGTGGCGTTCACGTAGGTGTTGGGGCTGCCGAGAGCGCTCATAAGCCGGCGCAGGTACCAATCGGCCGTGGACGTGCCGTCGGTGATGGCCGCAAGGGCCGTACCGCCCTTGTCCGCCTTAATGTCGGCGAGCCCCCGTCCGATTTCATTCAGGGCCTCATCCCACGGGATAGCCTCGAAGGTGCCGCTGTCGGTGCGGCGAAGCGGGCTCGTGATGCGATCAGCGGACGTGGCCGCGGTGGCCATGCCGTAGCCGCGGGCGCACAGCGTTCCCGCTGCATGGGGGTCGGTCGCGTTTCCCACGACCTTGTCGATGGAGCCATCGACGGTGTAGGCGGCATAGCCGCACTGGTTGGGACAGGCGGTGCACTGCGTGTTGACCACTTCGGCCGCATGGGCCTCATCAACCGCAGGGCTTCCCGCGCAGCCCGTCAGCGCCGCACCGGATGCCGCCAGGGCGGCTCCCGCAGCACTGGCGGCCACGAAGGTCCGCCTGGTTATTGGCTGAGTCATTGCTCTATCCTCTCAATCGAAGGCGAAAACGAGAAAGCGGGGCGATAGGGCCCTTAGGCCTCCACAATAGTGGTCGTGGAGACAACGCCCTCGTCGATGGCCTTCTGCGCGATGTCTTCCCAATCGATGAACTTGATGGCACCGTTGGGGCACTGCTCGGCGCAGCGGCCGCAGGAGATGCACTTCGTGGAGGTGCCCGTCTGGGCGTTCACCTGAGGCATGCCCCACGGGCAGGCGGCCGAGCACATGCCGCAGCCGATGCAGGCATCCTCGTCCACCACGCGCGCGCCGGTCTCCTCATCGGCGGAAATGGCATGCACCGGGCAGTACTTCGCGCACTGCGGGTCGGCGCACTGCTTGCAGGACTGCACGGTGAACTGGCAGTTGCCGAAGATGCCGTCGTTGGTGTCCACGCCGGAGCCGAAGTTGTAGTTGTCCCACACGCGAACACGGGCGATGGACTGCTGGGCGGCGCCGTCGTTCTTCAGGGTGCACATCATCTCGCAGCGCTGGCAGCCGGAGCAGCGAGCGCGGTCGGTGACGATCATTTTCGCGGGAGTGGTGCGCAGCTCGATGCGGCCGGAGGCGATGGACTGGGTCGTCACGCCCCATGAGGCGAGCACGCCGCCGACCACAAGGCCGGCAACGCCGCAGCCGGTCATGGCCAGCACGGTGCGTCGGGTGAAGAAGGGCTGCTTCTTATCGGACGGCGCAGCGCCGTCGGCAGCGGGGGTGGTCGCAACGGGAGGCTGCTCGGTGACCACGGTTTCGTTTTTCTGGGTGTCTGACATTTGAACTCCCCCTTGTAACTAATGCTTGTCTCAGAGAGAACTCAAGATCGCGACGCCACGCAACAAGGAGCATCATAGTCAGGAATGAAGGGTTTGTGTGCCCTCTTTCAGGGGAATTACCGAATGTTTGCCTTCCGTTTGAGCGCCTGTGGCCGCCGCGTTGCCCGTCCGTTGAAAAACATCCCCTCATTGAGGGGAAGGGTACCTTGCCACTCATATATATACTGGTCAGCGACGATTACTCCAGATCGCCGACAAGTGCCGCGCAACACGAGTACACGAAGAGATTTGGAGCTTCATCATGGCTGATTCAAAACTGGATCGGGGCAAGTCCTACGGCTGGACCGGCAAGATCCTCCGCGTCAACCTGACCGACGGAACCGTCTCGGTGACCCCGACCGACCCTTATAAAGAGTACCTGGGCGGCATGGGCATCGCCAACAAGATCATGTACGACGAGGTTGCCCCGGGCACCGACCCGCTCTCGCCCGAGAACAAGGTCGTCTTCGCCGTGGGCCCGCTGACGGCCACCGGCGTGCCCCTGGCAGGCCGCACCACCATCGCGTCGCTTTCCACCTACACTAAGGACCATCAGGTGGTGGACGCCCATACCGGCGGCATGATCGGCGCCGCCATCAAGAAGGCCGGCTGGGACGCCATCATCATCGAGGGCGCCTCCGATACGCCCGTCTATCTTATGATCGACGATGACGACGTGCAGATCAAGCCCGCCGACAAGTACTGGGGCCTGGGCACCCGCGCCACCACCGAGGCGCTCTCGCGCAAGGAGGGCACCGACTTCTGCGTGGCCACCATCGGACCCGCCGGCGAGAACCTACTGCCCTACGCCTGCATCATCAACTCCCGCAACCACTCCGCCGGCGCCGGCACCGCCTCGGTGCTCGGCTCCAAGAAGCTGAAGGCGCTCGTGGTGCGCGGCACCCAGCCCATCTACGTGGCCGACCCGCAGGCCGTGGCCGACCTGTCCGACTACATGCTGCGCGAGATCGTGGGCTCCAACAACAACCACGTGGTGCCCTCCACTCAGCAGGAATGGGCCGAGTACTTCGACAAGGGCTCCCGCTGGACCGCGCAGAAGGGCCTCACCTGGGGCCTGGCCGAAGGCGGCCCCATCGAGACCGGCGAGCCGAAGCCCGGCGAGATCAACACCGTGGGCTACCGCTGCATGAAGTCCTTCAAGGACGAGGGCCCCGAGGCCGAGAAGTACACCATTAAGATGGACGGCTGCCACAGCTGCCCCATCCACTGCTACTCCGACATGCGCGTACCGGCCTCCGCGGCCAACGGCGGCTACGAAATCACCGGTAACACCTGCGTACCGAACTTCCCGTTCACCAACTACATGATCGGCATCCTGGGCGACAAGACCCCGGTCAAGGCCGCCAGCGAGGACGCCCTTGTATGGGACCAGGTGACCGGGTCGGTGATGGACGACTTGGGCCTGTGGTGCAACTACGGCCAAATCTACCGCGACATCGCCCACTGCTACGCCTCCGGCGTGTTCGAGCGCGTGCTGCCCGCCGAGGAGTACGCCGCCTTCGACTGGACCAAATTCCAGAACAACGACCCCTCCATCATGGCCGAGCTTCTGACCAAGATCGCCCAGAACGACTCGGAGCTTGCCTACGTGGCCTACGGCCCGCTCGTGTGGACCGACCGCTGGGATGACGCCGTGTGGAACGACACCGTGGCCTCCTGCATCATCAACCCGCGCGGCTGGCCGGTGCACCACGCCCATGAGTGCTTCGGGCAGGTGGGACTTTTGTACAACATGGTGTTCAACCGCGACGACATGATCCACTCCGCCGTGAACTTCCAGGGCTGCGGTTTGCCCTTCGAGCTGAAGCAGCAGATCGCCGCCGAGGTGTGGGGCGACGCGAGCGCCATCGACCCGGACAAGAACTACACCCCCATGAACGAGTACAAGGCCAACTTCGCCTGGTGGTCGGTGGTCACCGACGTGCTGCATGACTCGCTCACGCTGTGCAACTGGGTGTGGCCCATGACCATGAGCCCCACCGCCGCCCGCGACTACCGCGGCGATTTGGATCTGGAGGCCAAGTTCATGAAGGCCGTCACCGGCGAGGACGTGACCACCGAGGACCTGTACAAGATGGGCGCGAAGATCACCACCCTGCAGCGTGCCAACACGGCCCGCGGCATGACCGATGCCAGCGGCAACATGGGCACCAACGACTTCCGCGGCATCCACGACGTGGTGACCGAGTGGCCCTTCACCCAAGACCCCGACATCCCCGTGTTCACCGAGGGCACCATCAAGATGGACAAGGACGACTTCCAGACCGGCCTGACCATGATGTACGAGTGCTTCGGCTGGGATCCGAAACTCGGCTGCCCCACCGCCGAATGCCTGGACTACTACGAGATGGGCGACGTGAAGGAAGACTTGGCTGCCCGCGGCCTGCTTCCCGACGCCTAGGAAGAACCCTCCGGCCCTGGACCGCGCGCCCGGGGCCCTCCTCCCGTGAGAGCTCCGAAGAGCTCCCCCTTCGTGCAAGGACCCCGCACCAACCGGTGCGGGGTCCTCTGCATTTCGGGCATCGCCCCGGGCAAGCGGGGCAGTTCGAGCAAGCTCCGGCCGCGTCGCCTCGAGCGAGCGGAGCGCGCCGCAAGATTGTCGCCGCTTACACGTTGCGGCGGCGCTCCACGGCGTCCCATTCGGCCAGGGAACGGGCGCGCACGGGGCTTAAGTAGGTCGTGGAATAGAAGTACACATCGCCGTTGGAGGCCTCTGTGCGCTCGATATCGTCGGCGCGGCCCTGGGCGCGCGCCTCGGCGAAGGCGGCCTCCACCGCCTCGGCGCTCAGGCGGAAGGGGTCGTTGGCCAGATTCGTGCGGGCCATGGGCCGCGGATACACCGACGACTCCTCGCGCACGCATTCCACGAAGGTGGCCACAGGGTCGTCCTCGGCGGCCA
>CANEDU010000091.1 GCA_947426355.1 uncultured Adlercreutzia sp.
GAGCACGGCATGGGCATGCTTCTGGGCTACGAGGCCGTGCAGGACAAGGTGGTTGTCGATTCCGAGGCTCTCATCGAGTGCGGCGGTGCGGCCGGCGAGCTGGCCGATGCGGCGCGCGCCTGGCTTGAGGCCCGCACTGACGCTGAGGCCTCCAAGACTGCGGCTGCGGCCTATATCGAGGCTCTGCGCGCTGCTGCCGAGGGCACCGGAGAGGTGGCCGAGCTGGCCGCGGGCATCCTTGCCAACAAGGAGTACCTGACCAAGAAGTCGGTGTGGATCTTCGGCGGCGACGGCTGGGCCTATGACATCGGCTACGGCGGACTGGACCACGTGCTCGCCTCCGGCAAGGACGTGAACGTGTTCGTGTTCGACACCGAGGTGTACTCCAACACCGGCGGCCAGGCCTCCAAGGCTTCCAACCTCGGTCAGGTGGCGCAGTTCGCCGCCGCGGGCAAGGACGTGAAGAAGAAGAGCCTCGCCGAGATCGCCATGACCTACGGCTATGTGTACGTGGCCCAGGTGGCCATGGGCGCCAACCTCAACCAGACCATCAAGGCCATCACCGAGGCCGAGGCCTATCCGGGTCCCTCGCTCATCATCGGCTACAGCCCCTGCGAGATGCACTCCATCAAGGGCGGCATGACCAACTGCCAGACTGAGATGAAGAAGGCCGTGGACTGCGGCTACTGGAACCTGCTGCGCTTCAACCCCGAGGGCGCTCCGGGTAAGAAGCTCGTCATCGACTCTAAGGAGCCGATTGAGGGCGAGTACCAGAACTTCCTCATGAACGAGGCCCGCTACAGCCGTCTGACCCGCGAGTTCCCCGAGCGCGCCGGCGAGCTGTTCGCCGAGAACGAGCAAGCGGCCATGAACCGCTGGGCGCACCTCGAGAAGCTCAAGGACCTCTACGCCGCCGAGTAGCGCGAGCGCACGCCAAAGCCTGCCGGCCCGCCTTGGGCCGCAACCGAAAAGGGAGCCTGCGGGCTCCCTTTTTTGTGACGACTCGAGTTGGCCGAGTCCGTGAGGCGTCTTTATGGGTCGAGGCCGTCGTTCCTGTGCCGCTTTCGTGAACCTCGTCAACGCCGCGTCAACGGGCCGGCAGGTGAGTATAATCCGAAATCAAGGCGGGTACCGGACAGATTCATCCCCCTCCCTCCCGATTTGCCCGGTGCCCCGCCTGTTCTAGCCGAAATACGCTTCGTGCCACAAGGTGAAGCAGTAGGCCGACCAAATCCTCTTCATATGCGAGCGGGCGCCGCTTCGGTGCTCGTCTAAGAGCGCGTCCAGCACCTCGGTGCGGAAGAAGCGCCGCGCCGTGGCGCTGTGCAGCACCTCGCCGTCGCCCTGGGTAGCGAAGACGTGCCCGGCGCCTTCCAAGCGGCGCCTCAGCTCGCGGTAGTTGTAGATCTTGCCGTTGAACACGAGCACGAGCGTGCCGTCCTCGTTGAAAAGCGGCTGGCTGGCCCCTTCGAGGTCGATGTCGCCAGACGCCGAAAGCCCAGGGCGCAGCGCATGTTGTCGGAGGCGCCCGCTCCGCCGGGGCCTCGGTGCGCGATGGCGGCCGTCATGGCGTCAAGCGCAGCGGCGCGGTTGTAGCCGGTGCCGTCGTCGAAGAACCCCGCGAATCCGCACATAGAGCTCCTCCTCGTTTTCGCGTATGGCGGAAGCGAGCGCGTTCCCGCCAACCTCCTGACCAGGAGATGAACGGAAAATGCGCAGGTCAATCCCATAATTTCAAAGGGGCGGGAACGCCTTCGCTTCCGCCCTGCATTCTGCCAGGGCGATGACGCGGTCCGCCAGCACGTCCAGCTGCATCAAGCCAGCGTCGGCGGCGGCGCGGTCGTCGGCGAACCTCTCCGAACACCAAAAGGGAAAAGGCGACCCCAGGTCGAACAGCGGAGCGAAGGCTCGGACGATGGCCCCGCCGCCCCTTCCGCAGATGGAGTCGCTAGTCTTCCAGCATCTTCTCCAAAGCCGCTAACTTCACGCAGCAGCAGAACACGTCCATGGCGGCGTCCAGCTCGTCCAGCGGGGGCAGAGAAGGGGCGATGCGGATGTTGGAGTCGGTCGGGTCATCGCCGTAGGGCCAGGTGGCGCCGGCGCCGGTCATCACCACGCCGGCCTCACGGGCCAGGCCCACAATGCGAGAGGCGGTGCCCTCGGGCCCCTCGAAGCTCACGAAGTAGCCGCCGCGCGGGTTCGTCCAAGTGGCGATGGCGGCCTCGCCCAGCTCGCTTTCCAGCTTTCCCACCACCAGATCGAACTTCGGCTTCATGAGCGCTCCGTGGGCCGCCATGTGCTCGGCCAGGCCCGCGCCCTCCTTCAGGAAACGCGCGTGGCGCAGCTGGTTCAACTTGTCGTGGCCAATGGCCTGGGCGTTCATGTGGCGCTTGATTTCCGCCACGTTGGCGGGGCTTGCGGCCACGGCCGCCACGCCGGCGCCGGGGAAGGTGATCTTCGAGGTGGAGCCGAACTTCAGATAGCGGTCGGGGTTTCCCGCCTCGGTGCACGCGGCGGCGATATCGAGCACGGTGTCCTGCTCGGCCGGATCGTCGGAGAAGTGGTGCACGGCATAGGCGTTGTCCCAGAAGATGCGGAAGTCGGGCGCGGCGCACTCCATGGTCGCCAGGCGGCGCACCACCTCGTCGGAGTAGGTGACACCCGACGGGTTCGAGTACTTCGGTACGCACCAGATGCCCTTGATGGCGGCGTCCTCGGCCGCAAGGCGCTCCACCTCGTCCATGACCGGCCCGTTCTCGTCCATGGGCACGGGAATCATCTGGATGCCCAAAGCCTCGCAGATGGTGAAGTGGCGATCGTAGCCCGGTACGGGGCAGAGCCACTTCACGGCATCCAGCTTGCCCCAGGGCTCGCTGCCCAGGGCGCCGAACATCATATAGCGGGCCATGGCGTCGTACATGGCCGTGAGGCTGGCGTTGCCCAGCACGATGACATTGTCGGACGCATCGTCCAGCAACGCGGCCATGAGGCGCTTCGCCTCGGGAATGCCGTCCAGCACGCCGTAGTTGCGGCAGTCGGTGCCGTCCTCGGCGGCCAGATCGGCGGAGGAATCGAGCGCATCGAGCATCGGAAGCGACAGCTCCAACTGGGCCGCCGACGGCTTGCCGCGGGCCATGTTGAGCGCCAGACCGCGGGCCTGCATCTCGCTATAGCGCTCGCGAACCTGCGCGAGCTCCTCTTCCAATTCCGCCGTCGTGAGGTCCGCGTAGCGCGCCATGGGGCATCCTTTCGCCGTAAAACTGTTCGTACGCTCAAGATGGGAGCTTTCACTCCATCGCGGTAAAGTATAATCCCAACAGTCAGTTTTAAGAAGGAACAGGCGACTTCGCGGCGACAAAAAGTCGTGCGGAGTCGGGGTTGGCGCACAGGCCCGCCCAGTTTAAGGCCGCAACCGGTCTTTGGGCCAACCCCGACTCGCGTCTTTACGCGAGTCCCACAGAAAGGGGGAGCCATGATTGAGAACGACTTCTGGGTAGTTTTCGCCATGCTCATCTACTTCGTAGCCGTCGTTGTGATCGGCTTCGTCTACGCCAAGCGCTCGAACTCGTCTTCCGAGGAGTACTTCCTTGGCGGCCGCGGCTTGGGCCCGTGGCTCACGGCCCTGTCGGCCGAGGCCTCGGATATGTCCGGCTGGCTGCTCATGGGCCTGCCCGGCGTGGCTTACTTCACTGGTGCGTCAGATGCCATGTGGACGGCCATCGGCCTGGTTATCGGCACGTATTTGAACTGGAAGTTCGTCGCCAAGCGCCTGCGCAAGTATTCCGAGAAGGCCGGCAACGCCATCACGGTGCCCGACTTCTTCTCGAACCGCTTCCACGACCACAAGCATATCCTCATGACTATCGCCGCGGTCATCATCTTGCTGTTCTTCACCATTTACACCGCCTCCTGCTTTGTGACGGTGGGCAAGCTGTTCGCCACGCTGTTCGGCTGGGATTACGCGGCCATGATGGTCATCGGCGCCATCATCGTGTTCCTCTACACCTTTATGGGCGGCTACCTTTCTGTTTGCACCACCGATCTTGTGCAGGGCACGCTCATGTTCTGCGCGCTTGTGACCATCTTCGTCGGCAGCGTGACGGCCGCCGGTGGCGTGGATAACACCGTGGCGTTCCTCCAATCCATCCCCGGCTTCCTGTCGGCGACAGAGATCGCCACGCCCGTTCTCGATGAGAACGGCCTGCAGGTCGCAATCGATGGCTTGCCGCAGTTCGGCGATGCGAACACCTACGGTATCATCACCATCGTGAGCGGCCTGGCTTGGGGCCTTGGCTACTTCGGCATGCCCCAGGTGCTCATCCGCTTCATGTCCATCCGTCATTCCGACGAGATTAAGAAGTCCCGCATCATCGCCATGATCTGGCTCGTGGTGTCCATGTCGGCCGCTGTGTGCATCGGCCTTATCGGTCGCGCCTACCTGCCGGACTACTTCGCCTCTCAGGCGGCGGCCGAAAGCGTGTTCATCGTGCTCGCCCAGATTCTTCTGCCGTCGTTCTTCTGCGGCCTGGTGGTGTCGGGCATCTTCGCCGCGGCCATGAGCTCGTCTTCGTCCTACCTGCTCATCTCCGGCAGTGCTGTGGCCACCAACATCTACAAGGGCCTTATCAAGCGCGATGCCACCGACCGCCAGGTCATGATCGTGGCCCGCATCACGCTCACCTGCATCTTGGTGCTGGGCTGCTTCCTCGCCATGGACCAGAACTCCTCCATCTTCAACATCGTGTCCTACGCCTGGGCCGGCTTCGGCGCATCGTTCGGCCCACTCATGCTCTGTGCGCTGTACTGGCGCCGCACCACCCTGCAGGGCGCCATTGCCGGTATGCTGACCGGTGCTGCCACGGTGATTATCTGGAACAACTTCATCGCCCCGCTCGGCGGCTGGTTCGGCGTCTACGAGCTGCTTCCTGGCTTCGTGCTGGCGCTTCTCGTCATCATCGTGGTGTCCAGGCTCACCCCCGAGCCCAGCAAGGAAGTCACCGACGACTTCGATACCTATATGCAGTTGGATGTGTAGTAGCGTATTGTTGCGGGGCGGTGCCGGAGAGGTCGGCAACGCCCACGCTCAAGCAATGGCTCGCTCGGCGGAACAGGACATTTAGTCCTGTTCCGTTCGCTGCGCAACCTGCGCGCGGGCGCCGCCGACCTCTCCGGCACCTCAGACAAAACGATTTCTCAACGAGGCATCCCAAGCAGGGGTGCCTCGTTTGCGTTGGGGCTACCATGGTGCCGTAATCCGCACAGGCGAGGAGACATCATGCTTAAGGCCATCGAGATCAAACCGGACGTTTTCTGGGTAGGCGGCATCGACTGGAACGAGCGCAACTTCCACGGCTACACTACCGAGCGGGGCAGCACCTACAACGCGTACCTGATTCTGGACGAGAAGATCACCCTCATCGATACCTGCAAGAGGCCCTTCGTCGGCGAGCTCATCGACCGCATCGCCGACATCATCGATCCGGCCTCCATCGACTACATTGTATCGAACCATGTGGAGATGGACCATTCTGGCGGCCTGCCCGCTCTGGCCGAAATGGCCCCGAATGCCACCATCATTACCGGCGCTCCCAAAGGCGTACAAGGTCTCGCCGCCCATTACGGCGACGGCCTGAATCTGCAGGGCGTGAAGACCGGCGACACGCTGACTATCGGCAAGCGCACGCTTACCTTCGTGCAAACGCCCATGGTGCACTGGCCTGACTCCATGGTCACCTACGACGAGTACGATCAAATTCTCTTCTCCAACGACGCCTTCGGCCAGCACTATGCCTCGTCCAAGCGCTTCGATGACGAGGTGGGCTTGCCCGAGGTGCTTGTGCAAGCGCAGAAGTACTACGCCAACATCGTCATGCCCTACGGCAAGAATGTGGAAGCGGCCCTGAAGGCGCTTTCGGGCCTTTCCTTCGACATGATCGCCCCGGCCCACGGCATCATCTGGCGCAGCCATGTGCCGGAGATTCTCGCCATGTATCAGAAGTGGAGCAGCGGCGCGCCGGAGGAGTACGCGCTCGTGATCTACGACTCCATGTGGCACACCACCGAGTCTATGGCCGTCGAAATTACCGAGGCGTTCATCGAGATGGGCATTCCCGCGCGTCTGCTCGATTTGAAGGTGAACCACATCTCCGACATCATGGCCGAGGTGCTGAATGCCCGCTACATCGCCGTCGGGTCGCCCACCCTGAACAAGACCATGATGCCCACGGTGGCATCGTTTCTCTGCTACATGCGCGGTCTGGCCCCGGCCGGTCGCGTGGGCATTCCCTTTGGCAGCTACGGCTGGGCGCCCATGGGTCCCAACGAGGTGTACCAGGCCTTGGAGAGCTGCAAGTTCACCCTTCCCGAAGCACCCTTGACTCATCAGTGGGTAGAAGATGAAGCGGGCCTGAATTCGCTGCACGACGCCGTCATCGACTACGTAAGCCTCTTCCATGAGAAAGCTCAGTAGCGTTAGCTCAGTCCATCTTCGATAAGAGAGAGCAGCTCCTGCTGTGTGTGAATATCCAGCTTGCGATACATATTCTTGCGATGGGTATTCACGGTGTTCCGTGAAATGAACAGCTCTTTCTCGATATAGGTCACATCGCGTCCCCGTGCGAGCAGCGTGAAAATCTCAGTTTCCCGCTCGGTAAGCCCATGGGAGGCTGCTATTTCGCGGCACCGTGTGTCCAAAGACTCGTGGGAAAGCTTGAGCAGCCTCGGAGAGAGCAAGAGCAGCGTGCGCTCAGGCAAGACGAACACGTAGGCTGCGACCAGCACGGCAACGGCGAAGAACCCTACATAGGGGAGCAGGTCGAACCCCTCCGAGAGCGTTGCAAGGTGCTGCATGACCTTGGCCGCGCCAAACCCGCAGGGGAGGGCCAGGCACTGCAGCCCGAAAACGAGCCCCACAATGCGCCGGGCGGGAATATGCCGCATGAACACGACGCTCCAGGCGAGCATCCACATGGTGGCCGTGATGAGGGCGTAGGCCACATAGATGACGGCATAAGAAAAGAACAGATGGTTGTAGGCAAGGGGGAGTGCCGAAGAGCCGGCGACGCCTATGGCGAAAGCTGCGCGATAAAACAGCTCCATGCGGTAGGCACCCCAGCGTTCCATAAGGTGGAGAATAGCGGTCATGACGATTGCCGAGGCAATGAGGACGCACAGGTAGACGAGCCAGAACAGTCCTTGATCGAGCGGGGCGCTCGTCATCACGACATTGCACGTCCAGACAAACTGGACGACGAAGGCAAAGCAGAACAGGGAAACCGCCATGCGGGCAGGCACGTAGCGCGGCCCTTCCACGTTTTCGCTCGGCTTGGCGCCAGGGCCTTCGCCCACGTCTTCGCCGGCAAAGCCTTTCAAGCCCCAAAAAGAAAGAAGGGGGAGCCCCCCGGCGAGGACGGCCTTCCCAACAGCGCCGAGAGAAGTCACGACGATGAATGGAACCCATTGCAGGCAGAGCGCGACGCAAAGCACCACGACCATCTCGCGAATGTCGAATGAGGTGATGAGAAGCCC
>CANEDU010000092.1 GCA_947426355.1 uncultured Adlercreutzia sp.
GATATTGTCGTGCTGACGAAAGACGAGGCGGCCGCCTACCAGGAATGGAACGGCTGGCCCAAGGAGATCGACGGCAGCTACCTGGACTACTACGCTCCGGGCAGCTGGCCGTTCGTGACCGACTCGACGGAGTTTGTCAACAAGCCGAGCACGGCCATCTTCGACTTCCAGAACGGTCAGATTATCGAGACGGGCAAGCCCTACGAGTTCACGGGCTATGCTACGGCCTATGACGAGACCATTGCCGCGGTTGAGTTCTCCATGGACGGCGGCATCAGCTGGACGCGGTTCGATACCCCGAACGTGACCAATGCGCAGTGGGTTATCTGGCACTTCACCTATACGCCGCCCGAGGATTCCGCCTACGTGCTTTCCGTGAGGGCTATTACCGACACGGGTCGCGTGAGCGACGAGCCGGTCGAGATGATGTTTAACGCGAAATCAGCGAACTAGCAGGGGGCAATTATGAGTAAAAAAGGATCTATCGCTATGAGCGTGGTGGCGCTTGGTGCCATGACGCTGTCAACCTTGCCTCTAGGTCAAGCTTCGCTGGCTCAGGCGGCTGAAGGACCCGAAGGCGCCGATGTTGCCGCGGCGGAGGCTGTTGAGAGCCAGGGACAGGTTGCTGCGGTCAACCAGGTGAGCAACATCGAGGGTACGTTCAGCTGGAATCAGGATGCCGTCGTTGACAATCCGACGCTGCGAAAGGTGCTCTATGAGGGGGTGTCGAGCTATCTTTGCGGCGTGCACGGCAACGTGGCCGATGTGGCCGCCGGCGCCGCTTCGCTGAATCGCCCGGTGATGGAAGGCGAGAAGATCGTCGCCCTCAAGGTGAGCGGCGATGTCGGCGCCTCCTTCGTGGCCTCGATTGACGAGTGTCTGGAGCAGGCTCCCATCAAGACCACGCTTGGCTGCACCTGCGCGGGCAACCCCGCCGATGGGCGCGCTAGCGCGAATGCGGAGGTAACTGGCTTTTCGCTCAAGGCGCTCATCGAGCGCGCCCAGCCCTCCGATGAGGCCAACACCATCACGTTCACGGCCCAGGACGGCTATGGCGTGTCGCTCCCTCTTTCCTATGTAATGCAGCGCCATAGCGTCATCGTCACCGAGGTTGGCGGCGCGACGGTTGATGAGGCGCTCGGATGCCAGAATCAGCTTTGGCTCGGGGCGACGTCGGCGCGCTCTTTTGTCCGAGATGTCGTGTCCATCGAGATAACCTGCGAGGATGTCGTGCCTGAGATCCCGCAGGCGGAGGGCTGCAACCAGCCCAATGTCGGCGTCTTGTCGGGTGAGGCGATCGCGTGATACCCGCCATTGAGGCTGTCGTCGGGCATCCGGTGGAAGTGAAGGGCTATGCCCAGAACTTCGACGGGCCTATCGGGGCCATGGAGTTCTCCTGCGACGGTGGGGCGACGTGGACGACCTACGAAACCGTAGGAGCCGACCAGTCGCTCAACGTGAACTGGAGCTTCAGCTTCACTCCCGAGAAATCGGGGGCCTATGAGCTGCTCGTTCGCGCTGTGACGGATGAGGGGGCATCGACACCCGAACCCGCTGTGGTGCGTGTGAACGTGCGGGAGTAGGCTTCTCATTCACGGGGCAATGAGGGTCTCTCGGGCGAATGGTCGCTCGGGAGACCCCTTTTTATTGGCCGCATGTTGCCACGGCTACGGGAATCTGCTGCTTGAACAGCATATCGCGTCCGTCAAAATCGAAGGCGGGCGTATCGGCGATGATTTCACCGAGATAGTCGCCGACGATTTCGAAGTGGTGCTCGTCGGCGTAGGCGAGCAGGGTCTCCAGCCCCGAGAGCTCGGCGTTGCTTCCGTCGCAGGAGACGTAGTGGTCGGTGTAGAGCGTCAGGTAGCGCCCTGCCGGAATAGTCTCGAGCGCGCAGCCTTCTGGCGCGTGCTCCCGATTTATCATGACGAACGAGCCCGAGAGCCTGAAATTGCGCGCAAGGAGGTCGTCTTGCGCGATGCGACAACCGACGCCTCTGAAAAGCGAGCGCGGCAGGCCCTGGTCAAGAATGGCACGCTTGGTCTGACGCAGATTGATTTCCCATTCTCGCATGAACGCCTCGCCGTCGTTGGTTACTTTGACGGCTGCCTCATGGAAGATGTCGAAGTTCACCAAGGTGCGTTTCGGAATGTTCTCAATCATGATGACGTTGAACAGCGGGCTTTCGCGAATAGTCTGGCAGCTGGCCAACAGTCGCTGAGCGTCCGCGAGAGCGGAGCGCTGCTGACAGATGGATTGCTCAAGGGCGTCAATGCGGCCCGCAAGCGCCGCCTCGAGAGATTCGATATCGCGGTGCTCCAAAATGCCCCGAATCTCATCGATGCTGAATCCGAGTTCCTCGAACTCGATAATCATGTCGATCGTCGAACTTTGTTCCAGCGAGTAATAGCGGTAGCCGTTCGAGTCGTCTATGCGGTCGGGATGCAGCAGTCCTTTGCTCTGATAGAACCGCAAAGCGCGCTCGCTCACGCAGTTGAGAGCAGCCATTTCCCCAATGCTGACATTCGCCTCGTCCACAGACGTTCACCCCCCTCGGTAGGTGTCCATGATAGCACGCTGAAGCGGGCACCGCAGATGTATGGGCGAGTCGGGAGGGCTACTTTTTCAACAGGTGCCGGATGGCGGCCACGGGGTGATGGAAGAGCATGCGGGGGCCGGCGTAGCGCATGACGGCGCGGATTTGTTCGCGCTGGGAGGGGGCGTAGCAGTGATTGCCGCATTCCTCGCAGTTGGTCTTGCGCTCCATGGAGCGGCAGCGCTCGGTGCGCAGGACGCAGTAGTCGTCGATGGCCTTGCATGCGGGGCAGAGCGCCTCGCCGGAAAAGCTCGTCTCGGTGCGCCCGGCGGCGCTATGGTTGCCGGCGCAGTAGATCGCCACCATGTTCGAGATGGTGCGCTTCTCGCGCTCGCGGCGGCGAGCGACGGCGGGGGTGTCGGGCGTTTTGGTCATGGGGCGCACTTTAGCAAATTGCCGAAGAAAACCCTAGTCGCGCTGCAAAACTACATAACGGTTGAGGTTGCCTTGCTTGCCGTCGGCGGAGAAGCGGGCCAGCTCGTGGAAGGCGGGCGCGGCGGGGCCGGCTTGGGTCAACGCTTGCTGAGCGCTTGCGAGAAGGGCGTCTATCTCGGCATCGGGGGTGTGGTGGCAGAAGCGGTAGACGTGCTCGGCTTCCTGCCAACCGAGAAGGAAGTCGTTTTCCTGGAAGGGGAGCAGGTTGTGCTCGGCGCGGCCTGCGACGGTGGCGGCTTCGGCCTTGGCGGCAAGGCGAGGGTCGTTCAGGAACTGCCAGAAGGATGCGATGGCAAACCCGCCGGGACGCAGGGCGCTTAGGAGCTCGCGGAGGGCGCGGGCGCGCAGGGCGAACGCGGGCAGGTGGTGCATGAGTCCGAAGGTCACCGCGATATCGCAGGTGTCGGGGTTGACGAGGGGGGCGGTGGGGCTATCGAGCAAGTGCTCCACCAGGTCTGCTTCATGGAATTCTAGGGTGAAGCGCTCGGGAAGTGACACCGTGCCGTCTTCTGCCAGGGCGGCGCAGTTGTCCAGGGCGCGCACGGCGATGGGCCCCCGGGTGCGCTCGGCGAGGAAGCGTTCGAAGCGCAGGTTTCCGCAGCCGAGATCGAGCACGGTGAGGGGCGCGGCGACAAACGCGGGACGCTGTTCGGAGATAACCTCCCAGGCCTTTTCCCAGCCGTGCCAGGGTGCTTGTCGGGTGGCGGAAAACGAGACAGCCTCGCGAGCGTAGAACTTTGCGGTGAGCGCGCTCAGCTGTCGGACGACGGCGGCGGGGTAGGCGTTTGTATGCGCCGCGTCATGCGGTCGCCCTGAGCGCGCGGCAGCGGTGCTTTCGTTGGCGGCATTGCTCATGACAGCGGTCGCTTTTGGTAGAGGCCGGCATCTTCGAAGCCCAGGTTGCGGTAGTAGGCGCGGGTGCCCACGGCGCTGATGACGTTGAGGACGGTATAGCCCGCCGCGCGCGCCTGAGCACAGGCCTCTTCCACGAGCTTGCGGCCCAGCCCCAAATGCTGGGTTCCCTCGCCGGTGCGGTGCAGCGCGGCCACCTTGCCGTAGACGTGCACCTCGCGAATCATCGCTTCCCCAGGCGCAGGAAGGCCGCAGTGCCCCTCTGGCGGATACGAGGCTCTAGAGTCGCTAGAGCCTCGTTCCAAGGCGCGCCAATCGGGCAGCGACAGGCGGCAGAAGCCGGCAATCTTGCCGGCGGGGGTGACCCACTGCAGGAAATGCTCCTCGGTGGTAGCCGTTTGGTAGACGATGGTCTCCAGGGCAAGATCGTCCACCTCGGCGCCTTCGACGGAAATCTCGCGGGAGCGGATCTCCTGGACGAGTGCGCCCGACTGCTCCACGGCGGCCTCCACGATTTGGCGAAGGTTGGTCTTCTTGTTGCCGGCGAGGATGTCGGTGGCCGAGATGTCGCGAATCATGCGGGAAATGCGCGTCCAGGGCGGGGTGGCGAGCACATCGTCGACGAGAACGCCCACGAGCTCCTCTTCGGTGTAGGGGCGCCAGCGGCCGGCTTCGAAGCAGTCGGTGAGGCGGGCGCTTTCCACGAGGCAGCAGGGGTAGAGCTTCACCTCGTCGGGCAAGAAGGCCGGGTCGGTGACAAGGCGGCGATAGTCGGCGAGGTCGCTCTCCGGCGTGGCGCCGAGCAGGTTCACCATGAAGTGGATGTGGCTCTTGAACCCGTAGCGGCGCAGGAGCGCCAGGGCCTGGGCGATGCGCGCGGAGGTGATGGCGCGCCCGTTGGCGGCAAGCAGGTCGTCGTTCAGGCTCTGGATGCCGACCTGCACCTTGGTGCAGCCAAGCGCGCGCAAATCGCGGCAGCTTTGCTCGGTAACGAGGTCGGGCCGGGTCTCCACCACGAGTCCCACCACGCGCTTGCCCGCCGCCTCGTTGACACGGTGCAGCGCGAAGAGGTCGTCCCAGGAAAGCTCGGCCATCGGCGCGCTCGTCTCGCGATCGCCGTAGACGAGCCTCCAAGCTTCGTTGTAGCCAACCTCTCCTGTGTTGATGCGCTGCTGGATGGCGGCCGTGGATCGAGCCAGTTCCTCTCGTTCGCGGGGAAGGCCTTGCTCCTCATACCACGCGCGGCGCTCTGCGGCCGTACGGGTTCGCTCCTCGTCGCTCGCGTTCAGCGCGCGAAACAGCTCGCCGATGAACCAGCGCTGATAGGCCTCTGGATAGTCGCTCCACGTGCCGCCGAGCACGATGAGCTCAACTTTGTCGGTTACGTGCCCCATGTCCGTAAGGGCACGCAGGCGCGCGGCCACCTGGAGGTAGGGGTCGAACCAGCACCGCTCGGCCCGCTGGCAGGCGGGCTCGTCGGACAGGTAGCTTTTCGGCATGCGGATGTCGCTGGGGCAGAACACGCAGGCCCCCGAGCAAGCCCAGGGCTTGGTGAGCACGGTGATGGTGGCCACGCCCGAGGCGGTGCGTCGGGGCTTGGCCTGCAGAAGGCGCACGAGGGCCGCGTCGGTGGCCTCGCTCACGTTCCACGACGCCCACCGCGCGGGCTCCTCGGCGCGCACGCGCAGATAGTAGGGGAGCAAACGTCGCTTCGCCACCTGGCGCGTGCCGTCATGGGCGGCGCGGTTGTGGCGCCGCACGAGCTTGTCGAGCCACACCGCGTCAACGGCCTTGCCTGCATCTAAGGCGGCGATTATTTCTAATATTGCTTCTTCCATGAGGGTGCAAAAGATACCAGGTTCGCCTAAGGAAGTCAGCGAGGTTCCGACAGGCACCTGCAATTCGCTTGAAGCGCGGCCGAACGGCCTTTGCGCCGTGAGGGAAAGCGCTGAATGCGAAGGGCAGGTGCCTGTCGGAACCGCAGCGTCGGCGGGTCCGTTCGTCCCGTGAGGGCGAACGGAACTATAAGGCGTCCTTGATGGCGGCGAGCAGCTCGTCGTAGGTTTCCAGGGCGGGCAGTTCCGGATGCTCGGCCTTGATGGCGTCGGTGGAGCGGAACAAAAAGCCTGCTTTGGAGTCGAGAATCATGCCCAAATCGTTGTGGGAATCGCCGGCGGCGATGGTCTGAATGCCGCAGGAGTGCAGCGCGCGCACCGTGGTGAGCTTGCTTTCGGGGCAGCGCATCTTGAAGTCGGTGATGGTCCCGTCATCGGCCACCACCAGCTCGTTGCAAAACAGCGTCGGCCAGCCGAGCTTCTCCATAAGCGGGCGGGCGAACTGCTCGAAGGTGTCGGAGATGATGATGACTTGGGCGGTGGCGCGCAGCTTGTCCAAAAATGCGCGGGCGCCCTCCATGGGGCTGATTTTCGCGATGACGGCCTGTACATCGGGAAGGCCCAGGCCGCGCTCACGCAGGATGTTCAGGCGGTAGTTCATGAGCTTGTCGTAATCGGGCTCGTCGCGCGTGGTGAGCTTCAGCTCGGGGATGCCTGACTCCTCGGCAAAGGCAATCCAAATCTCGGGGACCAGCACGCCTTCCAGATCGAGGCAAACGACGTTCATGGAGCTTCTCCCTTCCGCAGGTTTTCGAAAAGTGGCCCCAGCATAGCGCTCGAGACGATAGAATGGCCTAACGCACTAGGCGACAGGTGAAATTGACGTAGCGAGGAGAGTCTTCGTGACTAAAGTCATCAGCCCCGATCATGGTGAGAGGGTCCAGCCCCGCGAAAGCGTGCTCGCGGTGCCCGAGGTGATGCGCGCCGCGCCCGGCATCGCCATTCAGGGGCGCAAGATTCGCTCGCTCGTGTTCTCGACGGACCTCGCCGTCATCTGCCACTGCGATGCCGATGCCGTGCTCGCGGTGTACCCCTTTACGTGCCAGCCTGCCATCACCCAGGCGCTTGTGGCTGCCTCTCAACGTCCGGTGTTCAACGGGGTGGGCGGCTCCATCACTCAGGGCGAGCGCTGCGTGGAGGCGGCGCTGCACTCCGAAATGTCCGGCGTGGCAGCCGTGGTGGTGAACACGTCCATTCCCGCCGATTCCATCGAGGCGTTGGTGGAACGGGTGGGCGTGCCCGTGTGCGTGACCGCCTGCGCTGCCGACGATGTGGTGCGCCGCCAGATTGAGGCAGGGGCCTCCATCGTGAACGTGGCGGCGGGTCCGCGCACGCCGGAGGTGGTGGCGGCTCTGCGCGGGAAGTACCCCGAGCTGCCGCTTATTGCCACGGGAGGCGCCACCGACGATGCCATCCGCGCTACCATCGCTGCCGGCGCCGATGCCGTCAGCTGGACGCCTCCCGCCATCGCCGATTTGGAGCGCGAGGTAATGGAGAAGGCCCGTCGCCTTGCAGCTGAGCTTCTATAGCATGTGGGTGATGAGGTAGCCTTCGCGGATGCCGTACTTGCAGGGGACGACCTCGGCGGCCTGAAGCTCTTCCATAAGCGTGCGCAGGATGACCATGCCGGGCACGAGGCTGTGGATGCGCTCGGGGGCGGCCTTCACGGCGCGATGGGCGAAGGTGGGCGCATCTCCCTGCAGAAGGTCGAACAGCCCCTCCAGA
>CANEDU010000093.1 GCA_947426355.1 uncultured Adlercreutzia sp.
CCCTTGATTTGTTACAGGTTGATGATTGTCGCTGCACGCGATGCCTGCTTGGCCGCGCGCTTGAGCGCCCGAGCGGTGTCCTCGTGGCAGGTAAACACGATCACTTGCCTTTGCTCGGCCAGCTCCACCAGAGCCCGCGCCGCGCCGAGGCGGCGGTGCTCATCGAAGTTCACGAGGATATCGTCGGCCAGAATGGGAATAGAACGGCCCACGTTGTCGGCGCATTCCAAAAGGGCGATGCGAAGCGCAAGATAGAGTTGCTGGCAGGTACCCAGGGAAAGGTGCACCGTTTGGCGGATGCGACCGAGGGCGTCGGCCACCTGCAGCGCGCCCTCACGTGTGAGCGATACCTCGGTCCAATGGCCGTCGGTCATAAGGGAAAGCAGGCGGCTGGCCCGGGCGTACACTTCGGGCTGGCGCTTCGATTCCCAGGTGGCGATAGCCGCCTCTAACATGCGCTTGGCAAGCAGCAGGCGGGCGAAATCGGCCCGAGCCTCCTCTAGGCGCGTTGCCACCTCCTGCACCTCGATTTTAAGGCAATCGAAGTCGCGGTCAGTTTCTGCCTGAGCGAGCACGGCCGCAAGTTCGCCGGCGCGCTGGTTCATAGACTCGAGCGTTTCAATAAGCCCCACGCGCTGGCGGCATCGGCGCTCGAGCTCTTCTTCTACCAGGGACACGTCGCCCTCGGCGGGCAAGCCGGCCCGTTCCATAACGCTCCTGCGCTCGGCGACGACCTCTTCCAAACGCCGCTCAGCCTCGGTGCGCCGCGATGCCGCCGCTTGCTGGCGCTGGCGACAGAGCGCCATGGCCTGACGCACCTCGCGAGCCTCATCCAGAATGGCCCGCGCCTGGCGCACCGAGCCCTGGGCCTCGGCCAGCCCCTCTTCGGCGAGCGCTTGGGCCACACGAGCGGACAGCTGCTCCTCTTCCGCTTCGCACGCCTCGAGCTTCTTCGTGTCCTGCACCATGACCCAGCGCGCATCGTCGAAGCGGGCCTTACGGGCACCCTCTTCCTTGTCGGGACGGAACAGCATGGCGAATCCGCCCACGGCCATAAGCCCAGCGAACACCGACAGCAGAAGGCCGATGGCCATATAGCTGAGCGACCCGCGGTCGCGGCCCTCAATGAACAGCGGCACGCCCAAAAGGAAGAGCACAGCGGGAATAACGACGCAGAATGCTACCTGGATGCGACGCTTCGAATGCTCGCGGCGGCGGTCGGCGGCCTCGTCGGCGGTTTCCTGCAGCGCCTCGTAAACCGCCACCGAGGAGGTGTAGTTCGACCGGGCCGTTTCCACTGCGTGGGCCTGGCGAGATTGGCGCGCTGCGAGCGTCTCCAATCGGTCGCGCAGGGCCCTCTCGTCAGAAGCGGTCAGACGCGAAAGACGGCGGCCGATGCTGCGCTCGTGGTCGCTCAGCTCGGCGGCGGCCTCGTCGGCCGTCGCGCGAAGACGCTCGATATCCATTGTCAGCTTGTCGCGTTCGGCATCAAGACTCGCCACGGCGCTTTTCGCCGTGGTCAAAGCCTCGATAACCCGGTTGGCTTCTTCCACGCGCTGGGCCATGGCGGCACGCTCCGGTTCCAGCTCGTGCAGCTCGCGGTCTTGCGCTCGCAGCGCATCGGCGGCATCGGATGCCGCTTGCTGCTTGGTCCGCAGCTCGTTGCGACGGGCTAGAAGCTGCGGGATAGACTGCTCCGCCGAGGCGGCGCGCGAAGTAAAGGCGGCCAGACGCTCGTTTACATGGGCTAGGGCATGAGCCGGCGACGACCCGGTCCCCGAGCCCGCCGTGAGAAGCTTCGCGGTGGTGTCCGTCGTGTTGCGCAGCGAGCGCAGCTCATCGCTGTTGAGGGAAAACATCGTGCGGTACGTGTCCTTATCGATGTCTTCCACCAGCCATTCGTCCCCCTGGAGGCCGTCGGCATTGCGCTGGCGCGAGAGCGTGTAGGTTTCCGGGGTCTCACCAGTACCGGGGCGGGCGACTTCGAACAGCAGCGACCCTGCCCGCTCGGCCCCCTCGGGCTTGTAGGTGTTGCGGTTGCCGCGGGCCTCTTCCCAACCGAACAGCACACCGCCCACAAAAGAGGCGATAGTGGTCTTGCCTGCCTCGTTGGGGCCGAACACGATGTTCAGCGCCGGTCCGAAAGGACCGACAACCGTGTCGTGGAAACGCCCGAAGCGCTCCAAATGCAGGGTGCGCAGGTAAACCGCGGGACGCTCGCTCATCGACCATCGCCCCCCTGCAGCAGGAGGTCGAGCACCAAGCGCGTGGCCTCTTCCGTCAGATGGCGCGCCTTCTTTTCCGAAAGGGCCGCCGTAAGGGGGACATTGCGAGCGAGGTACTCTTCCTGAAGGTAATCAATCTGACCGGACAAATCGTCCGCAAAGCTATCGGCAGTGCGCAGGAACACCGCGGGAAAAAGTCCCTCAGCGCGCAAAGCCGCCTCATCGACAGGAGCGGTAGTGGCGTCGATGAGGCCATCACAAAAGAACTCGGAGTACGAGTCGTTCAGCGAGGCGCGCACCTCTTCCAGAACCCCGGGGCGCGCAAGAACCTCGTGCAGAGGCGTCGCGCCCACGAACGTGATGCGCGAGACCATCATCTCGCACGAAGCATCGCCGTTGACGGCAAACAGCTCGCGCATGGTCTTGGCGACCAGGGCCGGTATGTTCGCGCAATCGGAGGCATCCACCTTGACGGCCTCCCATACCACCGAGGCCGTGGGCACGAAGGTAACTTCGGGAGGTCGACCCGGGGAAAGCGTCACGAGGTTGACGCCGCGCGGACCCGTTTCCCGCACGTCGCGTCCTTGGATGCAGCCAGAGAAGGCGATGCGCGGGGCGCGCTCATCGTTGACCCAGCGCTTGTGAATATGCCCCAAAGCCCAGTAGTCGAACCCTGCGCGAAGCAGCTCCATCGGATTGCTGGGCGCCTTTACCGGGTCGAGCGTAAGCCCGGTATGAAGCACGCCCACGGCATAGGGCGCCTCGGCCGCGCGAGGACCCAGAGCGCGAATGGCCGCGGCGCGGGTAATGCCCTCGGCAATGTTCTCGTTGGGCGACCACACTTTGTTGGGATAGCCCCGGCCGCCAATGATGGCAAGGGGCCGGTCCTCCTCTTCGAACAAGGCGAAATCGGGCCGATCGGCAGCGAGCATGGTGGCCGAGGGAGGCAGCGCGAAGAAATCCTGCTGCCACAGGCTGAGCGGATCGTGGTTTCCGGTGCACAGGTACGAGGGAATCCCCTCGGCATCGAGACGGTTCAGCCCTTCGAAGAAGCGCAGGTAATCGCGATAGGACGCGCGCACCGAATCGAAGATGTCGCCAGAAACAACGACGAAATCGACATGGCGCGTTACCGCCAACTCCACCACGCGGTCCCAGGCGGCGGGAATCGCCTCGGTTAGCCGACGGGCCCACTCTTCCGACAGAGCCCGCAACCCACGAAAGGGCGCACCGATGTGCAAATCGGCGGCATGGAGGAATGTGAGGGTATCTGCCACGAGCGCCCTTAGTAACCGCCGACGCGCGAGTCGTCGATAAAGTCCATGAACTTGGTGAACTCGGGATTGAAGGCAAGGTCGATGTCGCGCGTGGCGCCGTTGCGGTGCTTGGCCACAATAAGCTTGGCCATACCCAAATCGGGCCGGCTCTCGCTCTCGGCTTCAATCTCGTTCATCGAACGGTCGATGAACATGACGATATCGGCGTCCTGCTCGATAGCGCCGGAGTCGCGCAGGTCGGAAAGCATGGGACGCTTGTCCTTGCCGCGCTGCTCGATGGCACGGGAGAGCTGCGAGAGCGCGATCACGGGCATATTCATTTCCTTGGCAAGAATCTTCAAACCGCGGGAAATCTCGCTCACCTGATCGTTGGTGGACTTGTGGGCCGTCAGAGGACCAGGCTGCATAAGCTGCAGGTAGTCCACGATGATGAGGCCCTTCTGCCCCTCCTTCAAGTTATGCAGCTCGCGGCGGCCCTTGGCGCGGGCCTCCAAGACGGAAAGGCCCGGCGTATCGTCGATAAACATGTCAAGCTGGGAAAGCTTGCCGGATGCCTCCGCGAGGGCGCCCCAATCGCCCTCGGCAATAAATCCGCTGCGCAGCTTTGAGAGGTTCACGCGGGCCTCGGCGCACAGAATACGCTGAACGAGCTGCTCGGCGCCCATTTCCAAAGAGAAGAACGCCACGGCCACGCCGGCTTTAGCGGCATTGGTGGCAAGGTTCAGGGCAAAGGAGGTCTTGCCCACGCCGGGACGTGCAGCAAGGATGACGAGGTCTCCCCCGCGGAACCCGTGGAACAACTCGTCGGCGTCTTTGAAGCCCGTCGGCACGCCGGCCATCTTATCCTTCTGGTTGGCGAGACGGGAAATCTCCTCGTAGGCGTCGGCCACCAGCTCGTCCATCTTGCGGAACGACGAGTTGACGCGCTTCTCGGTAACGTTGAAGAGCGTCTTTTCGGCCTCTTCCACGACCTGGTCCAAATCGTCAGGCGCATCATAGGCCAAGGCGTTAATCTGGGTCGCGGCGAATACCAGCTCGCGCAAGATAGACTGGCGCTTGACGATATCAACGTGGCGCTCCCAGCTGGTGAGGGAGAACGTGTTGTCCGCCAGCTCGGCCAGATACGCACGGCCACCCACCGCTTCAAGCTGGCCCGATGCCTTCAGCGTATCAGCCAAGGCAATGGGGTCAACCGGGATATGACGGTTCGTGAGACTGATGATGGCCTCGAAAATAGTGCGATGAGACGGACGGAAGAAGTTCTCAGGGCGCAGCTTTAGCACCACGTCTTCGGTCACTTCGCCGTTGAGCAGGCAGGCCGCCAAAACCGATTGCTCGGCTTCGATGTTCTGGGGCAGCTGCGCGCGGGGCGCGAGTCCCGGGGTGTTGTTCGCATCAGCAGGAGGATTGGGCTGGTAGGGCATGGGAGAGTCCTTCGTTTCGTCGGTGGGCCTATTGTAACGCGTTTCCTCACGGGGTGGGGCCACCCTGCACCGCGATGTCTCGTTGCGTTTCCCGTCGGCGCCGCTGAACAGGCAAGCCTCTGTGTTTCACGGGAAACAGCTCCCTTATAGAAAATGGCCCCTCCGAGGAGGGGCCATCAACGGATCGCACAGAGAGAGGACTATTCCTCGGTCTCAGTCACCTCAACCTCAACGGTGCCGTCCTCGGCGATCTGACCGTCAACCTCGACGGTCTCGTCAGCCGGAGACTCGGCAATCCCGATAGCCTCTTCGATGGCCTCGATAGCCTCTTCAGCCTCGGACTCGCCGGCGACGACCACGGTCACCGTGCCCTTGATGTCGCGATACAGCGACACCGGCACCTGGTAGGTGCCCGCCATCTTGATGGGCTTGCCCAGCTCCACGCGACGACGGTCAATCTCGATGTCGAGCTGCTCGGCGATGGCGTCGGCCACGAGCGGAGCCGTGACAGAGCCGAAGAGCACGCCCTCCTCGCCCACCTGGGCGATGATGCGGACGGTAGCGTCGTTGAGCTTCTCGGCCAGAGCGTTGGCATCGGCAATGCGGGTCTCCTCGCGCTTGGCGATGTTCTTCTTGCGCTCCTCGAGCTGCTTCAGGTTGCCCGGGGTAGCCTTAACGGCGTAACCCTGGGTCAGCAGGAAGTTGTTGGCAAAGCCGCGGTTGACGTCGATGACGTCGCCCTCGCCGCCCTTGCCCTGAAGTTCCTTCAGAAGAATAACTTTCATGGTTGTCCTCCCTTCGCTTAGCGGTTGCGGCGATCGCCACGGCCGCTGACAGCGGGGACGGCATAGGGCATGAGAGCCATAACGCGGGCGCGCTTGACAGCCTCCGCGATGTCGCGCTGGTGCTGGGTGCAGGCACCGGTCACGCGACGGGGCTTGATCTTGCCACGATCGGTAACATACTTGCGCAGCATTTGAGTATCTTTGTAATCGATATACTCCACGTCGTCTTTGCAGAACTGGCAATACTTACGACGAGGCTGCTTAGCGTAATCGGCCATTTTAACCTCTTTCGTTTCGCTTAGAACGGAATGTCATCATCGTACACGGAAGAGGAAGCGTCGATCACCGGCGCGGCCGGAGCGGCCGCCGGCATGGGAGCCGGAGCGCTGTAGGCCGGAGCAGCCGGGGCATAGCCCTGGTTGCCGCCGAAATCTCCGCCGTAGGACTGGGCACCGCCGCCGTTGCGGCTCGACATGAACTCAAGCTCGTCAACGATGACTTCGAGCTTGCTGCGCTTCTGACCGTCGCGCTCCCACTGGCTCCAGCGAAGCTTGCCCTCGATGGACACCTTCGTGCCCTTGGACAGGTACTGGGACAGGCTGCGCGCACGGGCACCGAACATGGTGCAATCGACGAAGTTCGGATAATCCTCCCATTCGCCGGTCTGAGGGTTCTTGCGGCGGTCGTTCACCGCCACGCCAAAGCTCAAAACGTCCATGCCGGACTGGGTGTTGCGCAGTTCAGGATCACGGGTCAGATTGCCGCTGATGATCACTCGATTGATGCTCATTTCTACCTCTTCTCATGGTGAGCGCCTTATACAAGGCCGCTCGGTTTCCAACTAGTCGCGATCGGTGCGAGCGACGACCATGTGACGCACAACGGCATCGTTGATGCGCAGCACGCGATCGAGCTCGGCAATGCTCTGCGGGTCAGCGTGGAAATCGATGAGAGTGTAGTCGCCATCAGACAGACCGTTGATCTCATAAGCGAGTTTGCGCTTGCCCCAATTGTCGACATTGTCCACAACGCCCTCGGCGTCAGTGATCGTCGTCTCAATGCGCTTCATAACGCCGGCACGAGTCTCATCGTCGATCGTAGGAGCAACAATAAACAGCAGTTCATAAGCCTTCATCAGCTCACCTCCTTTGGACTTTACGGCTCCGGGCTGGTGAAGGCACACACCGGAGCAGGAATAGCCTTGCCATTCTAGCAGAGCTCTTCCGCTCTGGCATGAGGCGGTCTTTTTCCATCACGGTAAGCACACATTGCCTCGGTCGCTGGTAGCACTATAGAGACGCAAAACCGCGAATATGACGGCGGGAAGTCTCGCTTGGCACCTCCCCCGCACCGCGCACGCGTCACTTGATAGACGCAATCTTGTCTCCCGCGTTTCTCTTAAACAACCAAAAAGGCGGGACCCTAAGGTCCCGCCATGATGTAACTGGCGCCCCCGAGAGGACTCGAACCTCCGACGCACGGTTTAGGAAACCGACGCTCTATCCGCTGAGCTACGGGGGCGGATATATGAAAGGGCTGCGTTAAACCTGCTTGAGCAGCTCCATGACGAAATCAGCGTTGAGAGCGAGCATATCGTTGTCGATATTCTCGATTACGTCATCTTCCTCGGCGAAGAAGGCCGGCTTGCCTCCCTCCATTCCTGCTAGGTGCATGGCCTGCTGATCGTGCTTGAGGGCGAAGGCCGCGGCACTATCGCGCC
>CANEDU010000094.1 GCA_947426355.1 uncultured Adlercreutzia sp.
TACTGCGGCGCCAGGCCGCGGGAGGACAGGTCGTTCCGCTCGCAGGGGGCGCTTTATTATGAAAAGCCTCACCAAAGGGGCTTTTTTGTATTTCGGCCCAAAAAATGATACTCAGCGCACGGGTTTATTGCGGAGGGTTTTACAATAGATGCGATAAGATTTGGGGGTTACTTACGGCTGGTAAAGGATACATACCTGCATTAGACGGACTGCGCACAGTCGCGGTTGTTGCTGTCGTGCTTTACCATATGAACGCGTCGCTGTTGCCCGGCGGTCTTATGGGCGTCACCATCTTCTTTGTTTTGTCCGGCTATCTTATTACGGGCATTCTCATTAAGGAATGGAATAAGACCGGCTCAATCAATCTGCCTCATTTCTGGATGAATCGCGTTCGAAGACTAGTGCCTGCAATTTTGTTTATGGTGCTCGGCACTACGGTTCTCACTGCTCTCTTTGCGCCCGATATGCTTACCCGTCTTCGGGATGATATTGTTTCGGCTCTTTTCTTTTTCAGCAATTGGTGGTTCATTTTCCAGGATTTGAGCTACTTCGATGCAATGGGCGCACCTTCGCCCGTGAATCATTTCTGGTCTTTGGCTATAGAAGAACAGTTTTATCTCGTCTTGCCCCCTGTCTTGTTGCTGCTGTTTCGCAAGAGAATAAAGCGGCGCAATATTCAGATAGGTTTGGTTGTTGCTATTGCGGTTTCGGCGCTTTTAATGGCGGTTCTTTACGATCCGTCCGGAGATCCATCGCGCGTGTATTACGGAACGGACACACGCATTTTCTCGCTTCTCATCGGTTCGCTTTTCGCTTTTTTGTTTCCCCCTGCGCGCATACTCGGGCATGGGCCTCGGGGCTTTACTGTTCGTCAGCGTAAGTTGCTCGGTTGGTGTGGGCTGGCCTCGTTTGCTGGCATTGTGGTCTTCATGATGCTGGTAAATGGTTTCTCTCCCTTCCTTTATCGAGGGGGAATTCTTCTCGTCTCTCTTCTGACGGCAGTTTTGATCGTGTCGCTTGTGTTCCCGCCGACGCCATTGGCTCGCCTTTTGTCTCTGGGTCCGCTCGTTTGGCTTGGAAAGATTTCCTACAGCATCTATTTGTGGCATTACCCTTTGTTGGTGCTAATGAATCCGCGTAATTTTACCGGCGAGGTTCCCTGGTACCTTTATCTCGGGCAGATGGTGGTTGTAATTGCGGTGGCGGCGTTCTCGTACTACGCCATCGAAAATCCCATTCGCCATGGCGCCATCGGGCGATTCTTGAAGGCTTGGGCGACGCGTGAGGCTTCCGTAGGCAAATTGGTGATGCAACGCTTGGTGCCTATCGCGTCAGCGACAGCATTAGCGGCGTGCGCCGTCGTGGCCCTCGTTGTCGTTCCTCCTGTTACCACCCATGAGCTCTCCCTTGCACAGGAGCAAGAAGCGCCGACGCTCGCGTACACGGGAGATTCGTGGAGAGTGGATACGGTTATTAGCCGCGATATTGCTGATGATCCCGACGCCGATCCAGCTGAGCGAGCCCGCTATACGGATTTCCTGCTTATCGGAGATTCGGTCACGGCTGGTATGCGCGATGTCGATGACGAAGGTGGCTACGGCACGTTTCATCAGTATTTCCCGAAGGCTACGCTCAACTCTGCTGTTTCTCGACAGCTTTCAACAGCTCAGGAGTTTTACGATGCGGAGATTGCGGGAGGATGGAACGGAGATATTGTCGTATTTGAGCTCGGCTCTAATGGCGCGTCCTCTTCAGATGAAGTCAATGCTATGATTGAGCTGGTGCCTCCTGAGAAGAAGGTTTTTCTCGTTAATGTGCGAACGCCTTCTGCTTATCAGGACATCAACAACGGCTTGTTCGCGGATGCGGCCAAGCGTTACGACAATGTGACTCTTATCGACTGGTATGGCTACAGTGCCGGCCATGACGATTGGTTTGAGGGGGACGGAACACACCTCAAACCGTCGGGATGCGAGAAGTACATGGAAATGGTGAAAGCTTCCCTCATCTCGTACTACGAGAGGGAGACGGCGATACGAAGTGCGCGAGCGGGTGAAATTGACCCGCTGCATGACTCGTTGCCGCTCTACCGCCCCGCAGGAAAGGATGTCCTGGTTGATTAGGGAAATAAGGGCGTCGATGACGCCGTTGGCCATGCGCTGCGTTATGGTGCTGCTGGCGCTTGCGCTTGCTTGGCCGATGGCCTTCGCTCAAGTTGACTGCTCGTGGGGCGCCACAGAAGAGATTGAGGCAAAAATCACTGAGGCGCAACGACAGATCGAGGAATCTGCGGCTTCCTACGATGAGGCTGTGGAGCGCATCGGCGAACTTGAGGAGCAGATTCGCGAAAACGAGTCTCGTATTGCGGAGTTGGAAGAAGAGCTGCCGCGCCAGAAGGAGCGTAGCGACGAGGCTCTTACGGCTATTTACAAGATGAACCGCGAGGGATATTCGCTCATCAACATGGTTCTCTCTTCGGAGAGCGTTGTCGAGTTTCTGACTTGTGTTGACTATCTGACGCGTCTTCAGAATCGAAATATTGACGTTATCGTCTCGCTTTCAACTATGGAGCAAGAGCTGGCGGCTACGCAAGCAGCTCTTGACGAGGCGCTTTCCGAAGCGAAGCGCCAAGAGAAGCAGGCCGAGGATTCCCTGGCTGTGGCTCAGGCCGCTCGTGAAATGGCCCAGCGCGAGGCCCAAGAGCAGGCGCGCCTCGAGCGCGAGGCCCAAGAGGCAGCGCGCAAGGCGGCCGAAGAGGCCGAGGCGAAAAAAGCTGCGGAAGAGGCTGAAAAGCAGGAGCAGGATGATTCTGGCTCCAGCGAAGAGAATGAGGGATCGACGGAAACGCCTTCGGTTGCACCGTCGGATGACGGTGCCAACTGGGGTGCAGATAAGCAGTCGTTTGTTTCCTCGTGGGCGGGTCGAATTGACGCTTATCTCGCCGGGTCCCCCCTGGCGGGTCAGGGCACGACATTCGCGGCGGCGGCATGGGACTATGGCGTAGATCCGCGCTGGTCGCCGGCTATCTCGGCCGTGGAGAGCTCCAAGGGCGCAGCTTGCTTCAAACCCTACAATGCGTGGGGCTGGGGCAGTGCGAGTTGGGGGAGCTGGGAAGAGGCGATTAACGCTCATGTGGCAGGCTTGGCCCGTGGCTATGGTTACACCTTGTCGGAAAGCGCCGCGCAGAAGTACTGTCCACCTAATTGGCAGCATTGGTACAACGGTTGCGCTTAAGAAATGAACTCCATATAAGCGATTCGCTGTTCTAGAATCGAGCGACTTGAAAGATCACGAGACGACTCGGTCGAAGCCCTCTTGAAAAAAGCACCCTTTTTGGGGTGCTTTTTTTGGCCATGGCGCTGCCTTCGACCGTGAATTGGCCTTTGCGTATTCCAGTGGAAACATGAGGGCGCGTATAATGTTTCCTGGAAAACCAGTGTTCCGAGAACACAGCGGTCTTTAAAGAGAGGATGGTTTCCCTTGAGTTCAGAGACCCCCGAAGATAAGAAGAAGGTTGAAGAGGCCCTGAAAAAGCCGGCGAAGCTGCAGGAGCTTGTCGATGCGCTTTCCGATGGAAGCCGCCGCGGCCGCCAGCAGGCTGCCAAGGTGCTCGCTGGTGTGGCGGCGGTCGATCCCGAGGCTTTGGTGCCCCATGCGGCGGCCTTGGTCGATGCCCTTGAGCGTCCCGAGGCCCAAACGCGTTGGGAGTGCCTCGATGCGCTGGCGCAGATTGTGCCCTTCGATTCCCGCGTGTGCGACAAGGCTATTCCTGGCGCCGAGACCGCGCTCTTTGACGAGGATAGCGGCCCTCTGCGCTTGGCTGCTGTGCGCTTCCTCTGCAAGCTGGGCGCAACGACGGAGAAGCGCTCCGAGAAAGTGTGGCCCCTGCTCGATGAGGGCATTCAGTGCTATCACGGCGATCTGGAGTTCCAGGATATGCTTCTGGCCGTCATCGACTTCTCCCAGGGAAAGCTGGACGGTGGTGTTAAGACGGCTCTGGCCGATCGCATGCGCTTTGATGCGGAGAACGGGCGCGGTATGTTGAAGCGCCGCGCGACGCAAATCATCGAGAACGTATCTTAAGTTCCAAGGAGATTCATACATGAGCTTTGAGGCATCTTTGAAGGTGGGCGGTGCCGCCTACACCTATTTCCCCGTCAGCGCCATCGACGGAGCGCAGACGCTGCCGTACTCGCTGACGGTGCTGCTGGAGAACGCGCTGCGCTGCGGGCGCACGGCCGATGAGGCCCGTGCCATGGCCGAGCGTATTGTGGCTGCGGGCAACTCGGGTCAGACGGGCGAGGAAGTTGAGTTCTCGCCGGCCCGTGTGCTGTTCCAGGACTTCACCGGCGTGCCGGTGTTCGTCGACTTCGCGGTGATGCGCGAGGCCTGCGCGGAGCTGGGCGGCGACCCCAAGAAGATCAACCCCCAGGTACCGTGCGATTTGGTCATCGACCACTCGGTCATTGCCGATGTGGCCGGGTGCGCCGGGTGCATGGTTGAGAACATGGCCCTCGAGTTCCAGCGCAACAGCGAGCGCTACGATTTCTTGAAGTGGTCCCAGGAATCCTTCGAGAACGTGCGCATCGTGCCGCCAGGACAGGGTATTTGCCACCAGCTGAATATCGAGAAGTTCGCGAGCGTTGTCATGGAGTCGCCCGCGGGCGCGACGGGTGCCGACGGCACGCCGGTGGTGTACTTTGACACCCTGGTGGGCACCGACTCCCATACGCCCACGGCCAACGGCATCGGCGTGCTCGGCTGGGGCGTGGGCGGCATCGAGGCCGAAGCGGCAGCGCTTGGCCAACCCATCACCACGCTGGTGCCCCAGGTTATCGGCGTGAAGCTCACCGGCGAGCTTTCCGAGGGCGTGTCGGCCATGGACGTGTCGCTCACCTTTGCCCAGATGCTGCGCGCCCGCGGCGTGGTCGGCTGCTTCGTCGAGTGCTTCGGCCCTGGCGTGGCAGAGCTCACGGCCACCCAGCGTGCCTGCATTTCGAATATGACGCCGGAGTACGGCAGCACCTGCACCCTGTTCCCCGTAGACGACCGTACGCTGGATTATCTGCGGCTTACTGGTCGCAGCGAAGAGCAGGTGGCCCTCGTTGAGGCCTACGCCAAGGCCCAGGGCTATTGGAACGACCCCGAGGCTGCGCCGCGCACCTATGCCGAGGTAATCGAGCTCGACCTGTCTACGGTGGAGCCCTCGCTGGCCGGCCCCTCGCGTCCCCACGACCGCATTCCGCTGGCTGAGGCCGGCGAGCGCTTCCGCGCCATCTGCGCCGAGCGCGGGTTGGACAATGCCACGGTGCATGTGGAAATCAACGGCGAGGATCACGAGCTCACCCACGGCGCCATCGCCATTGCGGCGGTGACGAGCTGCACCACAGCCACCGACCAGGCCATGATGCTCGCCACGGGCCTCATGGCGAAAAACGCCGCCGAGCACGGCCTTGTGCCGGCCCCCTGGGTGAAGACCATCTTGGCTCCCGGCAGTCGCGCCACGGAGCTGCTGCTTGAGCGTGCGGGCCTCACCGAACCGCTGCGTCAACTCGGCTTCTTCACCTGCGGCTTCGGCTGCATGAGCTGCATTGGCAATTCGGGTCCCTTATCTGAGGCCATGCACGCCGTTGCCGACGATATCGAATTGGCCAGCGTGCTTTCCGGCAACCGCAACTTCGAGGGCCGCATTTCCCCCGATGTGTCTCAGAACTACCTGATGCAGCCGGCCAATGTGATTGCCTACGCCATTGCCGGCACTATGGATATCGACCTGGCCAACGAGCCGCTCGGGCTGGACGGCGAGGGCAAGCCGGTCTACTATGCTGATATTGTCCCTGCTGCTGCAGAGGTGGCCGAGCTGGTGGAGCGCTACGTGACGGCCGATTTGTACGAGCAGGGCGCAGCTGGCATGTTCGAGGGCGACGCTGCCTGGCAGGCCTTGGGTGCCGAGCCGAGCGACACCTTCGCTTGGGACGAGACGTCCACCTACGTGCGCCGTCCTCCGTACTTCGACGGCATGACTCGTGAGGTGGCCGGCCAGGAGCCCATCGAGGGTGCCCGCGTGCTCGGCAACTTCGGCGACTTCATCACGACCGACCACATCTCTCCGGCCGGCGCCATCGCGCCGGATATGCCGGCGGCTGAGTACCTTCAGGCTCACGGCGTGGCTCCCGCCGACTTCAACACCTACGGCAGCCGTCGTGGCAACCACGAGGTGATGATGCGCGGCACCTTCGCCAACGTGAAGCTGCAGAACAAGCTGGCCGAGGGCCGCAAGGGCGGATGGACCCGCGACTTCACCACCGGCGAGATTGCGCCTTTGTACTATGCCGCCGAGAACTATGCGGCCACCGACACGCCGGCGGCGGTGCTTGCGGGCAAGATGTATGGCAGCGGCTCGTCGCGCGACTGGGCGGCCAAGGGCCCGATGTTGCTCGGCGTGCGCGTGGCCATCGCCGAGAGCTTCGAGCGCATCCACCGCTCCAACCTCATCGGCATGGGCATCCTGCCGTTGCAGTTTATTGAGGGCCAGAACGCCGAGTGGCTCGGCCTTGACGGTTCCGAAATCGTCACCGTGGCCCCCATCGACTTTTCCGCAGGCCTGCCCAACCCGGCGGTGGTGAAGGTAACGGCCGAGAAGGCCGATGGCGATACGGTGGAGTTCGACGCCACGGTGCGTATCGATACGCCCACGGAGGGCCACTATTACGAGAATGGTGGTATCCTGCAATACGTCCTTCGCGACCTGATTGATTAGGAGAATTGAAAGCACTATGGAAGACTTCCGCAACGAGTATTGCATGCACACGGCTACCTGTGGGCAGCTGAGCGCTGATGATGTGAACCAAGAGGTGACGCTCACCGGCTGGGCGTGGCATACCCGCGACCACGGCGGCCTCATCTTCATCGACCTGCGCGACCGCGACGGCTACACCCAGATTGTGGTGGACCCGGATTGCGTGAGCGCCGAGGACTTCCAGAAGGCCGAGCATCTGGGCCGCGAGTACGTGCTGAAGATCACCGGGCGGGTGCGCGAGCGTGCGCCCGAGGCCGTGAACCCGAACATGGTCACCGGCACCATCGAGGTTCTGGCCGACGCCGTGGAGGTGCTGAACACCTCGGTCACGCCGCCGTTCTCCATTGAAGACGGCATCGAGACCGACGAGACCACCCGCATGAAGTGGCGCTACCTGGACATCCGTCGTCCGGAGATGCTCGCCAACCTGAAGCTGCGCCACACGGTGACCCAGGCCATGCGCCGGGCCCTGGACGAGCGCGGCTTCCTTGAGATCGAGACGCCCATTCTCGCGAACTCCACGCCCGAGGGCGCCCGCGACTACATCGTGCCGTCCCGCCCGAACCCGGGCAAGTTCTACGCCCTGCCCCAGAGCCCCCAGCAGTTCAAGCAGATGCTCATG
>CANEDU010000095.1 GCA_947426355.1 uncultured Adlercreutzia sp.
GTCACCGACAAAAACGGCCTCGCTTCAACGCAGTCGACGACGGGACATCCCCACGATGCGCGAACCAACGCGAACGACGAGCAATTCCGCGGCCCCGAGGGAGAATTCCAGATGCCTTTAGCCGTTGACGGAGGGCTCCTCGATGCCACAGCGGGCCTCTGGTTCGGACTCGACTCCACTGGAACATCAGTGCCCATCGACAACGCTTTGGGGGCGCTGCCCTACGATACCTACGAAATAGAGGAGCTACGCTGCCCCGGCAATCAGCTGTTCCGCCTTATCGTAGACGAAGTCGTCGTGGACGAAAGCGACGAGGGCTCTTCTATCGATCTCGGCACTCTCAACAACGTTTCCTTGGCCGAGCCCGCCATTGGCACCACGGCCGTAGACGCCGCCACGGGAACGCACGAGGGTATGCCAGCCGAAGAAGTCACCATCATTGACACCGTCGTCTACCAGGGCCTTACTCCGGGCAATGAGTACAAACTTTCAGCCGTGCTTATGGATCGTGTCGAACAAACGCCCTGGCTCGTCGATGGCGAAATCGTCATGGTCGAAAAGACCTTCGTCGCCGAAGACTCAGCGGGCACCGTCGACGTTGAAATCACGCTCCCTGGGCACAATCTTGATGGCGTGAGCCTCGTCGTGTTCGAATCGCTCACATACCAGGATGTCGAGCTGGCAATTCACGCCGACATCAACGACGAAGGCCAAACCGTCTCCTACGCGTACCCCGACCTGCCGCTGCCGCCCACAGGCGGACCCGAGGAAACAACGGCTGTCACGCAGCGTCTCGCTCAAACGGGAGACGAGGGCTTGACCCTCGTGTGCCTGGTCGCGCTGGTTGCCGTTGTCGGCGGAGGCCTCATCGTCCTCTCGTCGCGCAAGCGCCAATAGCTCTACTCGAAGGGGCGGTCCCGCTAACTCAGCCGCCCCTTCGACCATTCCTCGGCAAACGCGCGCGCCCACCCATCGATAGCCTGCAGCTGATCGAGGCTCTCTACAACCTGAACACCCTCGCCCTCGTGGGCCTCCATAGTCGCCTCAACACAGCGAGCAATATCGAGGTAGCCAATCTGCTCCCCAAGAAACGCCGCCACAGCTACTTCATTGGCGGCGTTCATGACATCGGGCAACGTACCGCCCACCTGACCGGCGTGACGGGCCAGAGCGAGACAGCGGAACGTGTCCGTATCGGGAGCCGCAAATTCAAGAGAGCCAAGGGTACGGAAGTCAAGGGGCTTCACCGGTGCTTCCCAGCGTTCGGGATACGAGAGGGCGAACTGAATGGGGATGCGCATATCGGTTGTGCCAAGATGAGCGAGCACCGAACCGTCGGTGAACTCTACCATGGAATGAATGGCGCTTTGGGGCTGCACCACTACCTCAATCTTTTCGTAGGGCATGGCGAAAAGATGATGGGCCTCTATTACCTCAAGACCCTTGTTCATGAGCGTCGACGAGTCGATGGAAATCTTGGCACCCATATTCCAAGTGGGATGGGCCAGCGCCTGAGCCGGGGTAACCTGCTCCAGCTCGTCAGCTCTTTTCCCGCGGAACGGCCCGCCCGAAGCCGTAACCCACAGCTTCGAGACCTCGCGCGGGTTCTCACCCAACAAGCACTGATAGATGGCACCGTGCTCCGAGTCGATGGGCATAAGTGCTCCGGCAGGACCGGTTGCCGGCGCCACGCCTGCCGCCCGGCGCGCCGCATCAACCTGGGCGGCCAAGGGCATGATGAGGTCGCCCCCCACAACAAGAGACTCCTTGTTGGCCAAGGCAAGCACCTTGCCCGCCGCAAGCGTCGCATAGCTTGCCCGCAAACCAGCAGCGCCCACCAAAGCATTCACGACAACATCGGCCTCGGGCAGCTGGGTCAGCGCCACCACAGCCTCGGGGCCAACGCCAAAGCTCGCCTCAGAGGCTTCGGCGTCATCGGAATTCGCAGACAGCGACTCAACGAGCGCCGCAACTTCGTCGCAGCGTGCATCGCCCTTTAGCAACGCGTTGCCAACAGCCACATGGCGAACCCCGAACTCGCGGGCCTGGGCGGCGAGCTCGTCTACCGACCCGTGCACGGCAAGGCCGACAATCTGCAGCCGGTCGCTGTGCTGACGAACAACATCGAGCGTCTGCGTACCAATAGATCCCGTAGAGCCGAGAACGACAATGCGACGCTTGGCCATAAAAGCCCCTTTCAAAACAACGACAAGACGTTCGGGCCGACCCTGGAGCCCGCTAGAAAATGGCGTAGGGAATGCAGCCGCCTACCACCAGCAGGATGGCAGCGGTAATAGAGGTGAGGAACAGCGAGTCGCTGCGATCGAGCAGGCCGCCATGGCCCGGCATAATGGTGCCCGAGTCTTTGAAGCCCGAGTTGCGCTTGATGCGGCTCTCAGCCAAATCACCCAGAACACCCATGCATCCCGAGATAATGCCGAACACGATGGCCTGGGGGATGCTCATGGAAACGCCCGGAACCAAGGTCATGAGGCACCAGAACACTACGGCGCCCACAAGGCCCGCGATAAAGCCTTCCCAACTTTTCTTCGGACTCGTGCGCGGCGCCAGCTTATGCTTGCCGATTTTGCTGCCCACCAGGTAGGCGAAAGCATCATTGGCCCACACCGACAAGAACAGCAGCAGCACGCACACGCCGCCCCAGGGAGCAGGCAGCGACACGCGAATCACAATGAGGCCGCAGAGCAGAAGGCCCGTGTAGGCCGCGCCGAAAAAGCTCACGCCCACATCGGGAATACGCGCCCGCAGCCAGAAGACGTACCAGACCAGAAGCGCCAGCAACAGAGCGAGACTCACCAGCATGGCGCCCACAAGCCCGGCCACATATACGCTGAGCGGATAAAGCACCGCCGCGATAATGCCTAGCATCTCATTGGGCAGCTTAGCATCGGAGCGCAGCATATAGAAAAATTCGCCGGCACAAATACCCGCCACGACCATGAGCATGAGCACCATGGGAATATTGCCCGCCAACACGCAAATCACCGTGACAGCCGTATAAACGACGCCGGTGCGGAAACGCACTTGCAAATCGGAGGGGTTTCTCAGCTTGTCCGGCGTTTTATCAAGCGCCTTTTGCTTCAAACGGTCGCGCTTCTCCTGGCGCGTTTCGCGCTTCTCGTCGCGCGCCGCACGCTCTTCTTCAGACAAATCATAGTGCCAGGGCGGTCCATCGGGCGCCGATTCGGCATCCCACACAATGGGAGGAAGCTCGCGATTCTCATCAGGCTGCAGTCGGTCAAGCAAGCGCGTTCGCTCTTCGGGACCCTCGCCAACGGGTTCCTTCACGCCATCGTCAATGCCCGCACGGCGGCCCTCACTCTCAGCATGCTCGTCGCGACGCACGCGATGTCCGTGGTCGCCCCGACGCAGGCGCTCACGCGCCCGGCGCGCGCGATCTTTCTTCTCATCTTCGGAGATGCCGCCGCGCATTTAGGCCACGCCCCCGAAACGTCGATTGCGCCCCTGGTAATCCAGCAGGCACTCCAAAAACGTATAGCGGTTGAAATCGGGCCACAGCACGTCGGTAACCACGAATTCAGAATAGGCAATCTGCCACAGCAGGAAGTTCGATATGCGCATCTCCCCCGAAGTACGAATCACCACATCGGGATCGGGCATGCCGAAGGTGTACAAACCTTCCTCGAACATTTTCTCGGTCGGCGCCTCAACTTCGCCGCCCGCCTCGGCGATAAGCGCCGCGCGGCGCATGCAAGCCTCGCAAGCGCGCAGTATTTCCTGGCGGCCGCCATAGTTCACGGCCACCACCAACGTCATGCCGTCGTTGTCGCGAGTCTTCTCCCACGCCTCATCGAAGGCCTCGCGGGTTTCCTGGGGCAGCATAGACAAATCGCCGATGGTGCGCACGCGCACGCCTTCCTCATGAAGTCCGTCTACCTCGGCCAGCATGGTTTTGGCGAACAGGTCCATGAGGCCCACGACCTCGTCTTCAGGACGCTTCCAGTTCTCCGTGGAAAACGAGTAAATCGTCAGATACCTCACGCCCAAATCCGACGCGCAACGGATGGTCTCGCGCACCGCTTCGATACCGGCCTTATGGCCCTTCAAGCGATTGAGCGCACGCTTCTTCGCCCAGCGCCCATTACCGTCCATGATGACGGCAACCGATTCGGGAATCCGCTCCAAATCAAGCGCCTGCGGATCAAGCCCCGCAGGCGGATTCGGGAATATGTAATCGAGAGGCTTCGCCATAGCGCATCGTCTCCTAGGGGAGGGGAGATTAGATCTCCATAACCTCGGCTTCTTTTTTCTTCAGAGCCTCGTCCACCTCGGCGACGTACTTGTCGGTCATCTTCTGAATCTCGGCCTCGGCGCGCTTCGACTCATCCTCGGGAAGGTTGTCGTTCTTCACAGCCTTCTCCACGGCGGAGTTGGCATCGCGGCGCGCGTTGCGCACGGCCACGCGAGCTTCCTCGGCGTAGGTCTTGCACTGCTTCACCAGATCGCGGCGACGCTCCTCGGTAAGGCTCGGGAACGGCAGGCGAATGACCGAACCGTCGTTGTTCGGCGTCACGCCCAAATCGCTCTCCAGAATAGCCTGCTCGATGGCACGCAGCACGCCCTTGTCCCAAGGCTCGATAACGAGCAGATGGGCCTCGGGCACCTTCACGCCGGCCATTTGGTTGATAGGCGTGGGCACGCCGTAGTAATCCACCTTGATGCGGTCGAGCACCATGGCGTTGGCGCGACCCGTGCGCACGCCGCCGAAGTTCTCCTTCAGCGCCGTAAGGGCCTTCTCCATGCGCTCCTCGGCGCTCATCAAAATCTCGTCGATATCTGCCATGAGGGTTTCCTCCCTAATCGTTGAGGGACGCCGCGTCCCTAAAATCCTTCCAAAACGGTCGCGAGCTTTGGTCCCCGCTCCGTTGGTGCGCCCAACCGGCGCCGCTTCCCCGCTACTCGACGACCGTGCCCACCGGCTCGCCCTGCAGAGCGGCCTTGATGTTACCGGGCTTGGTAAGGTCGAAAACGATCATGGGCACGTCGTTATCCATGCAAAGCGACGTGGCCGTGGCGTCCATCACATGGAGCCCCTGGCTCAGCACGTCCATATAGCTGATGTGATCGAAGCGCTGCGCATCGGGGTTCTTCATCGGGTCGGAATCGTAGACGCCATCGACCTTCGTGGCCTTCATGACACAATCGACATCCAGCTCGCAAGCGCGCAGGGCAGCCGTCGTATCGGTGGTGAAGTACGGGTTGCCCGTGCCGGCAGCAAGAATAACCACGCGGCCCTTTTCCAGATGACGAATGGCGCGACGACGAATATAGGGCTCGGACACTTCCTGCATGTTGATAGCGCTCTGGACGCGCGAGAAGATGCCATGGCGCTCGAAGGCGTCCTGCAGCGCCAGGGCGTTCATCACCGTGGCCAGCATGCCAATATAGTCGGCCTGAGAGCGATCCATGCCCTCGGCCGAACCGGCCAACCCACGGAAGATGTTGCCGCCGCCGACGACCACCGCCAGCTGCACGCCGTCATGAACGATTTCGGCAATCTCTTCGGCCAGGTCATCTACCACTTTCGGATCGATGCCGTAGCCCTGATCGCCAGCAAGCGCCTCGCCGGACAGCTTGAGCAGCACACGGTCGTACTTATATTCGTTCGCCATCGAGTTCATCCCTTCGTCGGCAGGATTACTGTAAACGGATACATATTACCCGAAGTGCCCCGCCGACAGTACGTCAGTGCGCCAAGATCAAAGAATTAGCGGAGCCACACGCCGCATGGCCGCGCGCCGGCACATTACGACCCATTCGTTTTGCATAAAGCCTCCGAATGATGTCATATGCAACATATGACTAATTGCGCATCAACCTACTCTTTGCACCATGGAAGAGATGAAAGACGCACAGAGCCGCATTTACCTCCTGGGTCAGCAGATTCGGGCGCATCGCATTGCGCAAAACCTCTCCCAGAAGCGGCTCGCCCTTATGGTAAACACCGACCAGGCAGTTATCGCCCGCATCGAGGCGGGCAAGCACAACACGGGCATCGCGAAGTATATCGAAATTGCCGACGCCCTTGATGTTCCGCTCGGCCGCTTGATTACCTTTTAACAGGCGCTATCGCCTTCTACTCAATCAGCGTATTGCTATCTTTTGGCGCTTTGTCCTTCTCTGGCACATATGCCAGCAAATCGCCTGGCTGGCAATGCAGTTCCTCGCACAAACCCTCAAGCAGCGAGAAGCGAATGCTGCGGGCGTGACCGCAGCGCAAATGCGATAGGTTCACCGGCGATATCCCCACCCTTTCGGAAAGCTCGCCCACGCCAATATCCCGCGCCGCCATGACCACCTTCAACCTAGAGACAATCGGCATAACGCCCTCCCCTCTGCGCGCAGTCGCGGCATTCGCTCATTCGCTTATGTTCTATTTCACATATTACCTTTACTTAAATATATTTCACTCGTGAATTTCAGAGATGCCGATAAAACACATGCCCCTGCGATGCGCAACTGGTCTAGTACCCCTCGGGCATGGCAGGCACCTCGGTAGTACCGAAATCGGAATACCAGGCGGCGGCAGACATGACGATGGGATCGCCGCCCTCCGCATGCGGCGTGGCTCCATTCACTTCTGTGTAAAGCTCGGTCAAGTTGCCATCGGCATCAACCATGTAGTGCAACCTGATATAGTCCACGCTGCCAACTCCGTCGAAGCTCACATCGGATGCCAAGGCGCTCCCGTCCACAAAGAGCGCGTACTCAGTCAGGCCGTCGCCGCAGTCGTAGGTATAGCCGCGAGAAGCAAGATCGACCAGCGCAAGAGCCTTCTCGGTACCGGTAGAATCCTCCGGCAGGCCGCCCTCTCCCTCCGATACGAACTGATCCCCCTGAAACACCATGTTCCTATCGCCCTGGAAGAACGTGAGCATGGCCTCTTCCTCGTTTCCATTGGTCTCCATGTAGAGAAGAGCATCACGGCCGTTCCGCAAAACCTCAGCGTGCGCGGTGGCCTGAGATGCCCCGTTCACCACAACCTCGGTTTCCGTAATGCAGGTCATGTTGTCAGGCAAAGCCGCAACGCTTTCGGCGGCAGCCTTCT
The DNA here is from genome assembly GCA_947426355.1 of uncultured Adlercreutzia sp. Lineage (GTDB taxonomy): Bacteria > Actinomycetota > Coriobacteriia > Coriobacteriales > Eggerthellaceae > Adlercreutzia. Next base: position 7,091 of record CANEDU010000095.1, read on the forward strand.
GAGCCGAAGCGAGATCTACGCTCGTCAAAGTCGTTTCAGGCTCAGGCGTCTCGGGCACGTCCGTCTCTCCCCACTTGCTGAACTTGATGGTACCCGATGTTGTCACACTAAACGGCTCGCCACCATCATCTGCCGTGCCCGATGCCTCGAACGTTTGCTGCTCGAGCACGCCGGCCTTGCTGAAGCGCACCGACACCTGGGCGCTCTCAACATCGTTCACCATGCCCAAGCCCGCGGGCGCCTGATCAGGCCCGGCGAACGTAAAGCGATAGGTAACGCTGTTGTCGTCCTGCGTTACATCGGAAAGC
>CANEDU010000096.1 GCA_947426355.1 uncultured Adlercreutzia sp.
CCGTGATGGTTTCGGCATCCATGCGCAGGTCGGCCAGGATGATGCCCACCTCGATGGGGTGGATGATGAACGGCTCGCCGGACTTGCGGCACTGGCCCACATGGGCGGCGCTCGCGAAATCGAAGGCGCGGCGCAGCATGGCCTCTTCCTGCTCGTCCATATAGGCCGCGGTGAGGCGCACCAGCTCGGCAAAGCGCTCCTCGGGCGTAGCGGGCCTGGTCACGGCGGCATCGGCCGTGGGGTGCGGCGTGCCCAAGAGCGCGTCCACGGTCTGCTTGGTGGCCTTGCCCGCGCTCACTTCGTCGCTGCCGCGGCGGACGGAATCGTTGTTCTCGGCGCTCACCGGCGCCTCCCTTCTCCCTGACGCGGCACAGGTGGCCGCGGAATAGTTTTCGCTAGCGCCCTTGGGGCGGGCGGTTTCTCGGCACGATAGGATGGCTCAGACGCACGGTAAGCGTCTGGCCGTCGGTGCCCAACGCCCAGCGACAGAACCCGCCGAACAGCGTGCGCTCGTCAATGCCCTCGCGGTAGCGCACCGAATCGGTCAGCTCCACCTTCGACGCCTCTTCGCGCACCCGCACCCACAGACGGGGACGACCCGCCTCGTAGACGGTGCGCGTGTCGATGAGCCCGAGCTCGCGAAACACCGCCAAGCCGCAGGCGGCCGAGGTGGGGCTCACCGCGCGGAAGGCGTCGGAGGCCTGCTCGGCCAAATCGGCATCGGCCACACAGAAGTAATCGTCGGGACAGCTGCGCTGCAGGGAGCGCAGCTTGCGGTAGACCTGGGCCATGACATCGTGGTCGGGCGTAGCCTCGGCCAGAATGCGCTCGTTGATGGAGGCGTCACCCCGCCCGTAGAGCAGATGCACCCAGGCCGGCTTCCCATCGCGCCCGGCGCGGCCGCTCATCTGGTTGAACTCCACATCGCTGAAGGGCAAATGATAGAGCACCACATGGCGGATGTTGGGAATGTCCACCCCCTCGCCAAAAGCCGAGGTGGCCACGAGCACCTTCAAGTCGTCGTTGCGGAACAGCTCCTCGATGCGCTTGCGCTCATCGCGCGAGAGCCCCGCGTTGTAGAAGCCGATCATGCAGGCAAGCTGGGGAACACGGCGGCGCAGCTGGCGCGCGAGGGCCACGGAATGCTCGCGGGAGTTCACATACACGACCGTCTTCTCGCCTGTGGCCACCAGCGTGGCCAGGTAATCATCGCGATGGGCGATGTTGCGCTGGTCGTCCAGGTAGAGGTTCTCGCGGGCCGTCTCATCGATGACCGAGTCGCGCACGGGCAGCACCGCATCGATATCGTCGGCCACCGCATCGTTGGCCGTGGCCGTCACCGCGAGCACCACCGGGTCGCCCAAGCGGCGCAGCGCCTGATCGAGCTGCGTGTAGGCCACACGCTTGCCGGCCTTAGCTTGGCCGATGTGATGGGCCTCGTCCACCACCACAAAGCCGATGCGGCCCGATGCGGAAAGCTCCTCGGTGTGGAACATGAGGTACTCCGGCGTGGTGAGCACGATATCGAGCGTGCCCTCGGCCAGCCCGGCGTACACGGCGGCGCGCTCCTCGGGCGTGGACTCGCCGGTAATGACGGCACTCGAGATGCCGAAGCGCTCGAGGCTCGTGCGCAGATGAAACACCTGGTCGGCGATGAGCGCCCGCAGCGGGTAGACGAACAGACTCGCCGCGTGGTCGGTAAGCGCCCGGAAGGCGGCGTAGGTTTGGAAGCACAGCGATTTGCCGCGGCCCGTGGCCATAACGGCGAAGGTGGATTGCCCCGCTCGCAAGCGGTCGAGAATATCGCGCTGGGCCGGATGCAGCGGACGGTCGCCGATGATGGCGGAGACGATGGCCGCCTCAAGCCCATCGGCATCGCGCCGGGCCATCTCTTCCCACTGGGCGCGCCGGGCGCTCAAGTCGGGCAGGGGCGACTCGGGAACCTCGTCGGCCGCCGCCAAGTCGGGGGCCTCATCGGCTTCCGCCTCCGCGAACAAGTCCGAGAAAAACGACAGCGCGTCCGGGTCGAGACATGCCTCCAAGGCGCCGCAGGTGCGCGCCGGGGCCACCGTCTCCAGCATGGCCTTCACCGAACGACGTCCGCGCCACTCATCAATTTGCACGGTGAAGGCGGCGTCCACCACCGCATCGTTCACGAGCAGCGCATCGATGGCGGCACAGTGGAACATGATGCCGGCCACCGAGGTGCGACCGTTGGTGAGGGTGCAGGCGAAATGGTCCTTGGTCTGGCCCACGGCCCGCGTGTTCACGAGCGTCACGTTGCGGGCCAGATACACCGGCTGGGGATTCTCCTGGCCGAAGGGGGCGAGCCGGTCTACCAAAGCCACGGTGTCAAGCGTCAGCTCGGAGAGGTCGACCGCCGCATCCACGCTGGTCATGGGATGGAAAGCCGCCTCAGGCAGCTTCTGCATATAGGCATCAAGCCCCTCGGCGAATTTCTTCAGGTTCTTCGTGGGGATGGTCACGCCCACGGCCGCCCCGTGCCCGCCGAAGCGCGTGGTGAGGTGCGAAAGCGATTCCACCGCCTCGAACAGGTTCACGTTGCCCACCGACCGGCCCGAACCGCGGGCCTCATCGCCGTCCACCGTGAACAAAAGCGACGGCACGCCGTAGGCGTTCACGAGCCGCGAGGCCACGATGCCCTTCACGCCCTCGTGCCAGCCCTCGCCGGCCACCACGAGCGCGCGCTGGCCGCGGTAGATGTCGGCGGCCTGGGCGCGGGCGATGTCGGAGAGCTCGGCCTCGATGGCGCGGCGCTGGTTGTTCACCTCTTCCAGACGTTCGGCCATGGTGCAGCAGTCGGCGTAGTTGTCGCACATGAGCAGGTCGAGGGCCAAATCGGCATCGCCCATGCGACCGGCCGCGTTCAGGCGAGGAATGAGCGAGAACGAGAGGTTCGTGGCCGAAAGCGGCTTGCCCGCCTGGCCCGTCGTGGCCAGAAGCGCCGCGATGCACGGGCGCGGGCTCTCGTTCATGCGGGCCAGGCCGTCGGCCACGAGCGCCCGGTTCTCGTCGCGCATGGGCATGAGGTCGGCGACCGTGCCCAAGGTGGCGAAGTCGGTGTAGCTGCGCCACAGGTGCGGAAATCCCAGGCGACTGCCGAGCGCCTGCACGAGCTTCAAGGCCACGCCCACGCCCGCGAGAATGGAGCTGGGACAGCCCTCTCCCATCTTCGGATCGGCCACCGGTACACCCTGGGGCACCAAATCGGCGGCTTCGTGGTGGTCGGTGATGTACACCTCCACGCTCGTCTTCAGGATTTCGGCCACCTCGTCTCTGCAGGCGATGCCGCAGTCCACCGTGACGATCACATCGGGCTCCAATGCCCGGGCGCGCTCGAAGGCCGCGGCAGTGACGCCGTAGCCCTCATCGAACCGACGCGGGATAAAGGGGAAGGCGCAGGCGCCAAGCGCCCGCAAACCGCGGGTGAGCACCGTGGTGGCCGAAATGCCGTCCAAATCGAAGTCGCCGAACACCACGATGCGCTTCTTTGCCTCGATGGCCTCGATGAGGCCATCGGCCACCTCGGACAGGCCGGGAATGTCGTAGGGATTCAGCCAATCGCGGTCGAGGGAGGGCGAGAGGAAGCGCTTGGCGGCACGCACCGTGGTGATGCCGCGGCCCACGAGGGTGGCCGCGATGAAGCGGGGCAGCCCCAGATCGTGCTGGAGACGCGCTACAACGGCGGGATCGGCTTCCCGAATACTGAACTGCGCTGTCATAATGGGCGGGCTACCTAACGTGCTCAAATGCTTGTTTCTTGCTGCCCATTTTCGCACAAACCGCCCCCGCTGTCATCGCTTGTTGCCAAACCCTCGCACTACCTAGCGAACACCACCCCGCAAAAGCTTGTGCACCTCGCTCGGCGTGGCGGCCTCCATGACCGTCCGCGCAAGCGCATCGGCATCGGCGGCCGACCATTTCGCGATGGTGGCGCGCGTGGCCAGGATGGATGCCGGAGACACGCTGTACTCGGTCAGCCCGAAGCTGATCCACAAAGGAATGAGCGACGGATCGGCCGCCGCTTCGCCGCACATGCCCACCGGAATGCCCGCATCCAAGCCGGCGGCGATAACCGAGCGGATGGAGCGCAGCACCGCCGGATGGAACGTCGAGTACAGGTAGCGCACCCGGTCGTTGCCGCGGTCGACCGCCATGGTGTAGCCCGTCAGGTCGTTGGTGCCGATGCTGAAGAAGTCCGCCTCGCGGGCCAGGATGTCGGCCGTAAGCGCTGCGGCGGGGGTCTCGATCATCACGCCCACGGGCACGTCCTTGTTGCAGGCCACGCCCTCCCGGTCGAACTCCTCGGCGTAGCGGCGGATGAGCGCGCGCACCTGGCGCAGCTCCTCCACGCCGGTGACGAGCGGAACCATGATGCGCACATCGCCGTAGGCGCTCGCTCGCAGAAGCGCCCTCAGCTGGGTGCGGAAGACGTCCTCGCGGGCCAGGCAGTAGCGGATGGCGCGGAAGCCCAGAAACGGGTTCTCCTCCTTCTCAAGGCCCAGATAGGGGATGTCCTTGTCACCGCCGATGTCCAGCGTGCGGATGATGACCGGCCGCCCCTTCATGATGAGGGCTGCCTGCTGGTAGGCGCGGAACTGCTCCTCTTCGGTGGGCATCGCGCCGCCGTCCATGAACAAAAACTCGGTGCGGAACAGGCCCACGCCCTCCCCGTCGTTGGCGACGACGGCACGGGCGTCCTCGAGCGAGCCGATGTTGCCGAACAGCTCCACCTGGCATCCGTCGGCCGTGACGGTCTTCTTGCCCACGAAGCGCTGGAGCGCCTCCTTTTCGCGCAGGTACTGCTCGCGGCGGCCGCGGGCCTGGCTGAGGGCCTCCTCGTCGGGATCGGCGAGCACCACGCCCTCGGTGCCGTCCACCACCACCGTGGCGCCCTCGACCAGGGAGGTTACGGCCCCGGGCACCGCCAGCACGGCGGGAATCTCCAGGGCGCGGGCCAAGATGGCGGAATGACTCGTCATGCCGCCGGTCTCGGTGACGATGCCCACCACGTTCTCCCGATCGAGGCCCGCCGTCATAGAGGGCACCAGATCGTGGGTGACGAGCACCGTGCCCTGGGGCACGCAGGACACGTCCACCTCGCGCACGCCGAGCAGCTGGCAGAGCACCCCGCTCTTGATATCGCGCACATCGGCTGCGCGCTGACGGGTCAAATCGTCGTCGGCCGCCTCGAACATCGTGGCGAACATCTCGCAAATCTGCTCAAGGGCCGCTTCGGCGCATTGTCCGGCATCGATGAGCCCCTCCATCTCGGCGACCATGTAGGGGTCGGTGATCATGAGGATATGGCCCTCCAGAATAGCCGCCTCTGCGTCGCCCACGCGCTCGCGCACGACCGCGGCCTTCTCGCGCGTCAGGTCGCTGAAGGCATCGATGGCGCGGCGCAGCCGTTCCTTTTCCGCCGAGGCGTCCTCCACGGTGCGGGGCTCATAGTCCAGCGAGGGGTCGGTGATGATCATCACCGACCCGATGCCGAGGCCGGGCGCGGCCGCAACCCCCTCAAGGGCGGCCATGGCCTACTCCCCCAGGCCCGACTCGATGAGCCCGATGGCCGCGTCGAGGGCGGCCTGCTCGTCATCGCCCTCGCAGCGCACTTCGATCTCGGTGCCGCACTTGATGCCCGAGGCCACGATGGCCATGAGGCTCTTCGCGTTCACTTCCTTGCCGTCGGCCACAATGGTGACGTTCGACGCAAAGGGCGCCATGGCCTGGGCCAGGACGCCGGCCGGGCGCATGTGCAGGCCGCTGCCGTTGGTAAGGGTAATCGTCTGGGAAACCATATCTGTGCTCCTATCTGTCCGATCTCTTCTCTTTCGCGCGGGCAGCTGCGCACCGGCGGCCGCCCGCACCGTTTTTCGATAACCTGCGCTTGCTCGCGCTAGTCCTCGCGCTTCTTCTTGAGCAGCGCCAGCATGAGCATGCCCACCACCGAGCCTGCGGCCAGGGCCACGAGGTACATGAGCGCGCCCCCGATGACCGGCACCACGAAGATGCCGCCGTGCGGGGCCATCAGCGTGCACCCGAACAGCCACGACAGGCCACCGGCCACCGCCGAGCCCACCACGCAGGAGGGGATGACGCGCAGCGGGTCGGAGGCCGCATAGGGAATGGCGCCCTCAGTGATGAAGGACAGGCCCATAATGTAGTTGACCGGGCCGTTCTTCCGCTCATCAGCCGTCCAGCGGTTCTTGAAGAACGTAGTGGAGAGCGCGATGGCGATGGGCGGCACCATGCCGCCGATCATCACCGACGCCATGATCTGGAAGCTGGCGTCGGTGCCCAGGGCCAGCATACCGGTGCCGAATACGTAGGCGGCCTTGTTGAAGGGGCCGCCCATGTCGATGGCCATCATGCCGGCCAAGATCATGCCGAGCAGGATGCCGAAGTTGTTGTCGGACAGCCACGTGAGCGCGTTGGACATGCCGGTGTTAATCATGCCCATGAACGGGCCGACGGCGCACATGATGACGGCGATGGCGCCCAAGCCCGCCAGAGGATAGATGAGGATCTGCTTGATGCCGGCCAACGAGTCGGGCATCTTCTCGCACAGCTTCTCGATGCCGAGCATGGCGTAGCCGCCCGCGAAACCGGCGAGCAGGCCGCCGAGGAATCCCGAGGGAATGTCTCCTCCGGGAAGGCCGAAGGTGCTTCCCAGCGTGGCCATAAATCCGCCGACGAAGCCCACCACCAGGCCCGGGCGATCGGCGATGGATTGGGCGATGTAGGCCGCCAGAATGGGAACCATGAAGCTGAAGGCGAAGCCGCCGATGGTCTTGAACCAGGCGGACACCGGCGTGCCCGTGCCAAAGTCGCCGTTTTGGGGCACACCCGCGAGGCCATCGATGAGGAAGGCGAGCGCGATGAACAGGCCGCCGGACACCACGAAGGGCAGCATATGGGACACGCCCTCCATCAGGTGCTTGTAGATCTTGCGACCCACGGACTCGCCGGCGACGTCATCGTCGGCAGCCGAGGAAGCGCCGCCCGCGTGGTGGTAGATGCGCGCGTCGCCGGCGACGATGCGGTCGATAAGCTCGTCGGGGCGGTTGATACCGTCGGCAGCCTTCACGATGACCACGGGCTTGCCGTTAAAGCGAGCCATCTCCACTTCCTTGTCGGCCGCAACGATAATGCCGTCGGCCGCGGCGATCTCGGCCTTGGTGAGCCGGTTCTTCGTGCCGCCCGAGCCGTTGGTCTCGGCCTTGAGCGCGATGCCGCGGGCCTCGGCGGCCTTGGTGAGGGCCTCGGCGGCCATATAGGTATGGGCGATGCCC